>CAUQID010000002.1:0-198450 GCA_963518105.1 uncultured Selenomonas sp. | reverse complement strand
GATCCGAGGGGCACATCACCTCGTGCAGTTTCTCCCCAGGACGGATGCCGATGATTTTGACCGGCACTCCCGGTGCAATCGCCTCCGCGAGGTCGGTAATCCGCATCGATGGGATCTTCGGGATGAAGATCTCACCGCCCTTCATGCGCTCAAAGCTCTTGAGCACGAATGCAATGCCGTCCTCCAACCGCAGCCAGAAGCGCGTCATGCGCGGATCGGTCACGGGAAGCTCCTGCGCTCCCTCCGCTACAAGGCGTTTGAAAAACGGTACCACAGAGCCGCGGCTGCCGACGACGTTGCCATAGCGTACGACGGCGAACCGAGTCTCCTTTGCACCGACAAAGTTGTTTGCTGCGGTAAAGAGTTTGTCCGAGCAGAGTTTTGTCGCGCCATAGAGGTTGATCGGATTGGCCGCCTTGTCCGTGGAGAGTGCAATGACCTTCTTAACGCCTGCATGAAGCGCCGCGTCAATGACGTTCTGCGCACCATTCACATTCGTCTTGATGCACTCCATGGGGTTGTATTCCGCTGCCGGCACCTGCTTGAGCGCCGCTGCATGGACGACGTAGTCCACGCCCTCCATCGCATACTTCAGACGCTCTCCATCCCGTACATCACCGATGAAGTAGCGCATACATTTGGCGTTATACGTCTGCTGCATTTCAAACTGTTTGAGTTCGTCGCGTGAGTAGACAATGACTTTGTTGGGCTGGTACTTCTCAAGCAGGATCTTGATGAACATCTTGCCAAATGATCCTGTCCCGCCTGTGACAAGGATATTTTTATTGTTGAACAACGCAACGTCCTCCTTTGAATTCTTTCCCCTTGTTTTCTCAATGAGAGTATTATATGCATCTTTACATACTAGGATAGCACAAGCTCACTAAATCTACAACTCAACATAAAAAGACTCACGATGTTCTCTTCATTTAGCCTCCAACACCGCTCCATGATTTTTCCAGCTAATAGGAACCATTTGCAGATCTCGATTCATTGTTACAATCATATTTGCCGGAATAACACAATCTATAATACATCCTGCGCCAATTACACTATTATCACCTATATCTGCTCCCCCTAAAAGAGTTACATTATTACCGATCCAACAATTTTGCCCAACTCTGATCGGGCGTTTCCGAAATCCCTGATCTCTTTTCAAAATATCGGAACTAGAGATACTATGATTATGATCATATATTTTTACATTTTCCCCCATCATGGTATATGCTCCAATAAACACGTATTCTCTTGACACGATAGAACACTCATTGTTAAAAAATACATATCTATCGATCTCCACTTTTCCATGTTCAAGAACGAGCAAAGAAAACCCTCTGCGAAAATGTATATGACTGCTAAACGAAACTTTTCCCCAAAAGAGAAGTTTGTATATAAGCAATTTGCACAAAACTCGTATGTGACTATATATATTGAGAAACAGCATCTCAACCCCCCCTCTTTCAAAACGCCCCTGTTAGTCAACTGTTATGCGAACTAAGATTGTCATCTTCGATAACACTTTTTATATAATCAATAGACATTTGCTTTCGCGCTCTTAGACGTCCTTCAAGCAAGGGATAGTCTATGGGAATATCAAGCACCCCATCCACCCCTTTTTTTTCGTCATAAATCCGATTCCCAAGGCCAAATTCAGTCAATAAGTCTTTAAGCTTGTTCACTCTATATGGTTCCAGAATCGTACAAAACTCCTTTTTGTATTTAATTGAAAACATCGTTCCGTGGAACATTGTTGTAATCACCATATCAGCACACTTAAAGAAACCAATCCACTCAAAAGGGTTCAGTGTATCAAAATTTTTTTCACACCACGGCATATGATAACCAACCGCAATAAGCGTTTTGTTATGCTTTTTAGCAAATTGAATAATCTCATTTTGTACGGCTTCAGGAATGGCGTTATATGTAGTATAAATTAAAACATAGTTCTTTTCGACAGGCTCTACTTCCTCACCATTGAAATCATATAACAGCGTAGGATCCAATACCTTAACACATTCTTTTTGGGGAAGGTTATGGCGTATGAGCGTCATTGAATTCTCATCTCGAACAGAAATTTTCTTAAATGTTTGCAGCCCGCTCAAAAGATTCGCCGGGATATTATCATCTTGACTAACGGAACCAAAGCTTGCCGCATAGGTGTATTTTTCACGCGCAGGCAATCCGATACCAAAATATATATCATCCCGATGAGCAACACTATAATTCCATATTTCATCACTGCCCACAATAACCTTATCATAATACGGTAGGTGTTTTCTATAAAATGTAAACGATGTTTGTTTCAACATTTTTTGGCATCTTCTAAATTCAAATAGCTTTTTTAGATTAGCGGCAAGTCGCGTGGGGCGTTTTGTCCACAACAAGCAACGATATTCCCATCGCCAATGAAAAAAACCTTTATAGTTCAGAATCTCCGGCTCTGCGCCTAAATCCTGCAACACGTGATAAAGGGAATACACTTGCAAATACGCACCATAGTTGATTCCATCATGAAACGTCAATATGCCGATCTTCATCGACAACCTCCTTCATATGCAAACGCTTGACAACGGTAGCAGGATTCCCTGCGGCAATACAATATGCAGGAATGTCAGAGGCTACTACGGATCCGGCGCCAATGATTGCCCCCTCTCCAATAGAAACACCTTTCAATACGATCACGTTAAACCCCAGCCATGCTTTATCTCCAATATGTATTGATGCCGAACGAACATTTTTCCAGGATTTTCTTAGGAGCAGTGCCCCCATATCACTACGATTTCCATACGCTTGCTTCTCTTCAATACGATCACGCCAATCGATCGAGTGTGAATCATGGTCATAAATATAGCAGCCCCATGCAATCGTTACATCATTTCCAATGTATATACTTGTCCGCGAAATCAAGTTGGTTCCCGAATTGATGAATGTTCGATCACCTATGGAAATATATCCCTGCTCCGACTCGAATATAAAATTACATCCGATCCTACACCCATTTCCGATCGTTACAGCGCATCCTGTGCGCGGAACGGCAAACTGAAAGCTCGCCGATTCCGTAAAAACCGTGTCCACTCCCCCCCTGTGGACATGTATCTTATCTTGATTTGCTTTCAGAAATGCATTCAAGCGATATTTTCGATACCACGAAAAAAATTTTTTAATCACAGTATCCCCCCTAAACGATTCGGCGCACGATAGAACGAATTATTCGTATCGCGATACGCATAAAGTTCCAATGCGTATATTTCCTTGCAACATATAAAAACCCCTTCGTATGATAGTCCTCCCAGAACTTCTCTCTGCCGACAGGTCGCTCTGTTGGCGACTGCATACGTGGCTGCTGCCAATTCTTGGAGTACGATATATCAACATACTCCAGCTTCCTTGAAATTGCGTCAAAGATTCGTTCTCCCTGCATCGTATTCACCAGACACAAGGATACACCATAAGCATCCTCAAACTCCGGCAGAATTTTCTCCACCCCCCAACAGTCGCCTATCGTGATATCCGATATACGTATCGGTTTTGTATAGGGGCATGTGTAACAGGAGGTGCGAATAATATTCCCGGACCAAAAAAGTCGGTCAAAAATCTCTGTTTTTTCTCTTGACACGATTTTATCATTTGCAAGGTCGATATGAGATTTTCCGGTACGCCAGGATGCTTTTTTGTTCCGAAATGTATACCATCGAATATTCGTCTGATATTCTTCCCGAATAAAACGAATATATTCTCGAAAAAGCAAGGGGCTTGGCGTTCCGTAACACACAATATCCACCAAAAACAACTTGTCATGAGATTTTCCGATAAAATTACGCAAACCATCTACTTGACAGGGAGTTCCTGTAAAGAGAACATACCGATCTTCCTTCAGATCAGATTTTATATGTGCAAAGACATCGCCAAGAGAGCTCTGCACATATTTCGACCCACGCATCCGGTCACGTACAAGCGCATCATTTGCGGCAATATGCGATACTGCAAACGCTTCATCAAAAGCTGCACCATATATCACACCACCCTGACGCAGAACCAAATCCGACAATGCAGTAAACATTCCGCCGGACGTACTCTGCTCCCGAACAGATTGTTCCATATGTTTAACAGCATAAACAGCCTGTGGTTCGTGATATACCGGCTCATGATTTTGCGGACATACACGCACACATCTTCCACAATGTATGCACAGCTTTTCGTCCACTTCCGGATATAAAAACCCCTCGCCATTCTCACGCATGGTAATAGCAGAGGTAGGACAAATATGTCTGCAGGCTGTACATCCGGTGCATGCTTCAACGCTATGACAAATCTTCATAGACAGTTCCTACAGTTTCATCGAATACAATGATATCTTCCAGAACTCGTTCATAGTACCCCTCTTTGATTGATTTTCCTTCTTTCAACCGTTCATTTATATAAGTATATTGATACTCTTCCGAGCGAAGCTGATCCACATCTGCCTGAAAACGATCCGCCGGAATAATTGGAGGAGCATACGGAGGGGTGATTTGCCCCATGAGATATAACAGAACCTTAGCGCGCGCTCTCACGGTATCCGGCCAGCGCCCATAGCTCTTTATATTCCGCAGACGTCCTTCATATTCTGTAGTCGTCGTTGAATTGATATCTACACCGAATCCGTAATAATACCCCTGCCCCGCGGTAAAGGCAGGAATTCCAAAGGACGCAGCTTCCAATCCAATAGTTCCCTTACAAGTCACAACATAATCAAAATAGCTGAAAATACTATATGTGTGAAAATCCTCCGGAAGGGTATGAATCTGCGACCAGCCATATTCCTTGACAAGATGTGAAATACTTCCTTTCTCGCCATAGAGAAGCGCAGAAGGATGTTCTTTCACAAACACCACGATATCCTCTACTTGATCAAGGATCTTCAGTGTTTCAACCAACCACTGATAATAATCTTGGTAGACCATGATGTCACCGGAATGTGGACGGTCCGAAAAGGCGTGAGCAGCAACAACCACAAGCTTCATGTCTGTACGAATCGGTATACCGGAAAGTTTACACAGCTCTTCTTTTGAGTATTCCCTTTTTCCCAAAAAAGCCTGACGATCATAATCCGCTTTTGCTTCTCCACGAAATCGTACTGCGAGATATTGATCAATGACATCTTTCGAAACTATCGAACGACAACGCTCATACATATGCGGCGTAATCTGCGAGCTGTAAGGCAGTGTAAAGTTCTTGAGTGCTTTATGAAAAAGAACTCTTCCTACGCTTGTCTGATAGATTTCCACGCCATATTTTGCTGCAAATTTAACAAAGGAAGCATTGATGTAGTCACCGTCTGAAAAGATAAATACACCGTATTTTTTCGAACAAAACAATCGCTTGGCAACATACATGTTTTTGCAAAAAAAGTATGCGTCATATATATGCTTCCATTCAATTTTATCAACAGTATATGCCTCCCGCCAATGAGATAAGATGGTATCATACAGTTCTTCCCCAATAGGAATATCATCATATCGCATGGACAGGATATCTTTTCCTTCCTTCCATGTCCGCCATATTTGAACGGCTCGATAGAGTACTTTAGCCTTTTCAAGAACCGTCAAATTTGAACCAAAAACATCATGGATTTGAAACGAACGATAGACATTGCATATAGGGTTATGATTGATGTCGCTTCCCCCCAAGACATCAATCGACAGATCTCTTACCTCTGATAGTTTCTTTGCAAACAACATTGTTTCAACCACAGGAGTAATATAATCTCCCGGAACGTAAACTAAAATGCGTTTATCAGTGTTCTTCTCCCCATTTTCATTTTGCCAGAACGGAGTATTAAGAGAAGCAAACTCTTCTTCTCCAATTGACTTCGGTTTACAAAACCGCTTTTTGATATTGCGTGAAATAAATCTTCCGATCCGCTGAACCATGTAGTAATGTCCCCCTACCCATTCTCGCGTCGAACAACCAACTAAGCTGTATATTCCGCTTTTCCCTCAGAAAAATGAACTCGTATATCACAGGATTCCAAGGTACTGGTTCTATGTGCAACAGCAACAATCGTGATCCGGCCTTTTAATTTTAGGATTGTGTCTGTGATGTTCTGTTCGGTTTCACTGTCCAGAGCCGAAGTAGCTTCATCCAACACCAGAATCTGTGGATTCAAATAGAGTGCTCGCGCAATGCCAATGCGCTGCCTCTGGCCTCCGGACAATTTGACACCTCTTTCCCCTACCTCTGTTTCTACGCCATCCGGCAGCTCTTTCACAAAAGTATCCAGTTCCGCCATTCTCAGAACGCGTTCAATATGATCGTCATCAATTCGATCTTCCGATATACCAAGCGCAATATTTTCCCGTATGCTTCCGTCAATCAAATAGATACTCTGCGGAACATACGCCAACATATTGCGCCATCCATCGATGTTCTTCCAAATGTCTTGTCCGTCTACTTCAATTTTTCCCTGATCAGGTTTCATGAGCCCAAGCAAAATATCAATAAATGTCGTTTTTCCTGCGCCGGATGCGCCGGTAACTCCAACAAAGGCACCTTTGGGGAAAGCTAATGATATTCCGTCCAATATTTTTCGTTCCGTATGGGGGTATTGAAAAAACACCTCCAATATTTGAATGGATTCATTAAATGATAAAACCGCTTCGCTGCACTCTGCGCAGCCTGCATTTTCTCTGGATCGTCTGGCTTTTATCTCAATGAGTTCATCATACAGCTCTTCAAAAAAAGGCATCTGAAATTTTATGCTGTTCGATATGGCAACCATACGGTTTGCACTGGGCATGAGGCGAAATGCAGCCAGTGCCAGAACCCCCAAAAGAGGAACTATTTCCATCGGCGCATTTCCCAAGAGCAGCTTAACTACGATAAGAAGGAGTAAGCTTGAAATTACAAGACTCTCAATCAATAATTTAGGTGTTTGAACAAATACTTGAAAGATGCGGTAGGCATTTCCGAATACAATATACGCCTCAGAAAAACGATCCAAAAAATATCCCTCTTTGCCGGTCACCTTCGTCTCTTTGATCGCCCCTAGCCCTTGATTCACCCATTTTATATACTCCGAAGCGTATGCCATCTGCAGTTCACCTTGGCGAACAATCTTACGGCGAAAAGCCTTCATGACCACATAGATCATAGCCCCCATAAAGCCCGCGACTAAAATCGCAGTGAACGCATCTACAAACACCAACATAATCCATATCGCAAAAGCGGTAATTGTTTCAGCCATAAGGGCAAATGTGGGCATCAAAATATTCGCAAAAACTGCAGTACCCACAGAGTTTACATTTCGCAGAAGTGTTGCAGAGTTATGATCCAAATGATATACATATGGTTTATATAAATATGATGCCATAAGCTGATTGGAGTAATAGACTTGCTGGCGCATGGAAAAACGCGCTTGGAGATTAATCATCCATGTAAGATAAGTATTTTTGAGTACATAGAGCACAACCAGTCCAAGTGCCATAAAAACAATAAGTCCCGTATGCGTTCTGATATGGAGAAGCTCCGCGCACTGCATGGCAACATGGTTGTTCTCAAGGAGATCAGGCTGCCCCATAACGGAGATAAGGGGCAAGATAGCCCCAATCCCCACGGCTTCAAGTACACCACCAAAGACCATACAGGCAACGATAAGAGCACAATAGCGAAGTTCATTCCGAGGAAAAATTGTAAATATCTTAAAGAAGGACTTCAACATTGTGCTTATCTCCAGTCACTTTTATCGTTCCGCTCGAATCGAATGGCTCAGAAAGTCCTCATAGGCAAGGCGAATGCCATCGATCAGATCCGTTTTATACTGCCAGCCCAATGCGGTGAGCTTTCCCACATCCAACAGCTTACGTGGTGTGCCATCCGGTTTCGATAGATCGTATTTAATATCCCCACTGTACCCGACAATATCCTTTACCAATATTGCCAACTCACGAATAGAAACTTCTTTCCCGGTGCCAACATTAACCGTTTCACTTCCTGTATAGTTCTGCATAAGAAATATACAGGCATCCGCCAAATCATCCACATAGAGGAATTCACGCATCGGGGTTCCCGTCCCCCATATCTCAACGACCGGCAGGTTGACCGCTTTGGCTTCATGAAACCGCCGAATAAGTGCCGGAAGAACATGGGAGTGCTCCGGATGGTAGTTGTCATTGGGACCATACAGGTTCGTCGGCATCACAGAAATGTAGTC
Organism: uncultured Selenomonas sp.; assembly: GCA_963518105.1. GTDB lineage: Bacteria > Bacillota > Negativicutes > Selenomonadales > Selenomonadaceae > Centipeda. The sequence continues at coordinate 190,259 of CAUQID010000002.1, read as the reverse complement.
CGTTCCGCATTGTCTGTTGAGATATTCACAGTATTTTAAGCCCGATATCTTTGCCAGGGCGTACGCCTCATTCGTCTCCTCCAACGAACCGGTCAAAAGAGCCGCCTCTGCCATTGGCTGCGATGCAAGACGGGGATATATGCAGGAACTGCCTAAAAACAGGAGCTTTTTCACACCGTTATGATAAGCTGCGTGAATGACATTCATTTCAATCATCATATTATCATACATGAAGTCAGCAGGATACCGACTATTTGCCATAATCCCGCCCACCTTGGCTGCTGCAAGAAAAACATATTCCGGTCTTTCCTTAGAAAAGAACTGCTCGACTTCAACCTGTCGTGACAAATCTAGTTCTTTGGATGACCGCAGAAGCAGGTTATCATATCCGGCCGTCCGGAGCTGGCGGACAATTGCCGAGCCGACCATTCCGCGATGTCCTGCTACATATATTTTTGCATCTCGTTCCATATGTTCACTGCTTTCCATGGAGTCGCATATCTTCCCACACCATCATAGATACCAAATCCCTAAATCCTACCTTACGCTTCCAGCCAAGTTCTGCTTCCGCTTTGGTCGGATCTCCCCATAGCAGCTCCACCTCTGCTGGGCGAAAATATTGTGGATTCACATCCACAAGGACTTTCCCGGTTTTCTTACAGATGCCTTGTTCATCTATGCCTGTTCCTTGCCATTCAAGCTCTACGCCAACCTCTCCAAATGCCAGCTCGACAAATTCGCGTACGGTATGCGTCTCATTCGTAGCCAGGACATAATCAGACGGTTTCTCCTGCTGCAAAATCCGCCACATGCCCTCAACGTAATCTCCGGCAAACCCCCAATCTCTTTTCGCGTCAAGATTTCCTAGGGATAATTTATCCTGTTTCCCCGCCATAATATTTGCAACTGCTACAGTGATTTTCCGCGTAACGAAAGTCTCTCCCCGGCGCGGCGATTCATGATTGAACAGGATGCCATTACACGCAAACATTCCATAGGATTCACGATAATTTACCGTAGTCCAATACGAATAGAGTTTCGCTGCTCCATAGGGGCTCTTGGGATAGAATGGCGTTGTTTCGTTTTGCGGAGCAGTACCCGGAAGACCTCCAAACAACTCGGAGGTCGAAGCCTGATAAAACTTACACGGAAGTCCGCTCTGACGAATCGCCTCCAAAAGACGAATCGTTCCGACACCAGTGGCGTCTGCGGTATACTCCGGCACTTCAAACGACACAGCAACGTGAGATTGCGCCCCCAAATTATAGACCTCATCCGGTTGTATGGTACTCACCAGGGACATAAGATTACAAGAGTCCGTGAGATCCCCATAATGAAGGAAAAAAGTTTCATTCATCGCATCAGATCCACAGATATGATCTATTTTCTCGGTACAATTCGTACTATGGCGACGAATGATCCCATGTACTTCATACCCTTTCTCCAACAGAAGTTCTGCCAAATAAGAACCGTCTTGTCCTGTGATGCCAGTAATCAGTGCTTTTTTCATCACGCATCCCTCTTTCCATTGCTCTTATCCATCAAAGCGTCTATATCAGCCTGCACCATATCACCAATGATCTCTTCAAACTGTTTGCTTGCTCTCCACTCCAGATCTCGATAGATGGCAGATGCATCCCCAACCAGTGGAACTCCACTCTCAGGGCGTAAAAACTCCTCATTGATATGGATAAAGTCTTGATAATCCAAACCGACCTTGCCAAAGGCAATGTCCAACAGCTCCCTCACACTGTGAATCGTACCTGTTGCGATGATATAATCCTTCGGCACACTTTGCTGGAGCATTTTATGCATGGCATCTACATATTCAGGTGCATAGCCCCAATCCCGTACAGCATCAAGATTTCCAAGTTCCAGTTTGTTCTTAGCCCCTAAAACAAGACCGGCGACAAATGATGTAATCTTTCGTGTAACGAATGCATGCCCTCGTCGCGGCGACTCATGATTATAGGTAAAGCCGGTACACGCATATACATTATAGCGCTCCCTGTAATTCTTAATCAAGCTGTGTGCAGCCATTTTGGAGATTCCGTACACAGAACGAGGATTGTATGGTGTGTCCTCTGTCTGAGGATTTTCTTGTACGTTTCCAAAAATTTCACTGGAGCCGGCAAAGTACATACGACAAGACGGACAAACCTCAACTATACCGGACAGGATATTATGTGTCGTTGTAAAGTTGTTTGTCATAATGGAGAGATCGTCTTCCAAAGCATAGCTTACAAAGCTGGAAGCTGCCAAATGATAACACTCATCCGGCTGAACTTTGTCGAAAAGCTTATAGACAGATAGAGCATTTTCCAAAGAACACGGAATGATGTGAATACGCTCCCGAAAGGACTGTATATTACGCATCTTCTCCATGTTTTCAATGCTGGAACGGCGGACAACGCCGTAGACCTCATATCCTTTTTCCAGGAGATACTCTGCCAAATATGACCCATCCTGCCCGTTTATTCCCGTAATGATGGCCTTCTTCATTCCACTCCCTCTTCATTGCAAAGTTCGATAAAAATCCAGGGTTTCTTCCGCACAACGCTTCCACGAAAATAACTTTTCTCTCTCTCTCCCCTTACATTTCAGCTCACGTCTCCTAACGGTATCCGAAAGCAACTGATCCATAGCATCACAGATACTCTCCGAATCATATGGATCAAAATATTCAGCCGCCTCTCCTGCAACCTCCGGAATGGAAGAGGTGTTTCCTGTCAAAACCGGTGTGCCATAGTGCATTGCCTCCAAGAGAGGAAGACCAAAGCCCTCGTAGAGGGATGGATACACAAATATCTCAGCAAACTGATAGAGATTGCTGAGAACGGAATCGTCCCCTGAATAAGGTACAACGCTTTCCCATATTCCAAGTTTTACTAAAACAGCTTTTTCCGTTTCGTTAAAAGGACCTCCACCAAAACAGACAAGACGAAGATTACTTTTGTATTGAGAAGAAGCATAAGCATTCGCAAGACCTAAGAAGTTCTTATATCCTGAACGATTTCCAACATACAAGATATATGGATCCTTCATAAGGGGAGCTTCCTGTTCCAGTTCAAATAAAGAGTTCGCCAAATAGACAACTCGTATCTTCTCTGCAGGAATATGGAACAGATTCATTAAATCCCTTTTTGTACTTTCCGATATAGCTATAACCCCTGTCGCATTTTGTAAGATCTTCGACTTCCTCAACGTAGTAGGATCGTCTGAGAACTCTTCCGGAAAGAGCTCATGAACCATATCATATACGGTTACAACTTTCTTTGCCCCGCGGACATGATAATCTTCATAATAGGTTGGATGGTATATATCAATGTTCTCTCTCCATGTAAAGTATTTGAAATGAAGTGCATTTAAACGCGCAACAAAACGTCTCTTTGCCTTCATATTCTCTATATAGTATCCCCACCTTTTTTTGCATCCAACCAAAGATGATACACCATATTCATTACTATTGATTCCATCATGCAGAAAGATATCCTCGAGCGGAATCAAGTTTTGAATCAGTTCAAAAAAATAACGAGATATACCACCGTACTTTTGTAGCGCAAAGATCTGAGCATCGTATAAAATATTCAATCTCATCCCCCCATGGTACGCGCACTCTCCATGTCTATACTATGTTCCACTCTCATTTGTTCTATAGATACCTCGATCCAGGTTTTTTACATAAGAGAAATCCCCCCCTCGACTCAGCCGCAGTATCCGCGTAATAATTGATATCTGAGAGCTTCCGGAGATGAATCCGCCGCACCGTGACAACGTATACACATCGCGCAGTGCTTCCAAACCGTTCAAATAGGGGCCATTCTCTCTTGCATTCTTCTCATGCACGATATTGATATTTTTTGAAGAACGATATGTATCCTCATAGTAAAGCACCCGATTGCCGTACCGCTCTACGAAGCTTTCCAGCCGACGATTATCATCCGTTGCCAAAAATATGTAATCGAAGTCTCTCTTTAACAAGATATCAATTTCGGAAAAGTAATCTTCTGGGATAAGCATATTGGGGTGATTATCCCAATGAAGAGCAAAATCCGTCCCACGAATATGTACGGCAAGCACACGATCAAGCGCACTGATTTTTTGAAAAAGACATTCCATACTTCCTGTAAAATAATGCTCTGTATTTTTATTGAATCGAATGTACTTCTGCATAACAGAGGCCAAGATTATCAAATAATCTTTTGTAATGTGATAGCCAACTACAAGTTCTGGGTTCAGATTTCCAAGATCTCGCTCAATACGTTCCAAATGAACCGGGCGAAACAAAAAAACACGTTTGCTTTCAAAAACTTGTTCAACAGAAATATCGCTTACCGGTTGAAAGTAATATTCAAAGGGATTCTCTGTGCCATGTATTGATGAGTCGGCAGCAATATATTGATTGGTATAAGAAACAACAGGAATAAACCCCAACCGCTCTGCTTCATACAGTGCATGCAAAGTAGAACGAAGCATTCCTCCTATTCCCGTTTCACCACCAAGTTCAATAAAGAAAATATTCTTGTATGGATTGGCTGCTCCATACTCCCGTAGTTCTATCACATTCGGGTCGTGGTTTATTTTCAGTATTGACTTAATGTAATCCTCGTTTCTTCCATAGCGAATAAGATGCACAAAAAAAGCTAATCGTTTATGCGTCTGCAAAAAAAGTTTTACTCTATCCCTTATTCGTTTTTTATACCAAACCAGATTCACTCATTCAAACCCCCTCAATGAGATCAGACAGTCAAGAGCACTCGTTCATAAAAAGAAAGTAGTTGCTCCATATACTGCTCGTCAGAAATACTCTTTTTTTTCACCAATTCATGAGCCCGTTTCCCCATAAGAGAGACATCTATGTCATCCATCATCCGCAACAGGCAGTCTTTCAGAGAATCCTTATTTCCACTCTCGTATATCCAGCCATTATTCCCATTTATAATCATCTCTTTTGCTGCACATGCATCTGAGACAATGGCAGGAATTCCATATGCCGCCATTTCTTGTACGGATAATCCCTGTGTTTCGTACCATGCCGAAGGAAATACGAGGCATCTAACTTGTCTAATGTAATCATATAACTGTTCCTTTCTCAACCATCCCGTGAAGACCGCCTGCGGGTATATCGACTTCACTGTATCAAGGTACTCACCATTACCAACAAACAACGCAGGAAGATTTAAATCACGAGCGCATTCCGCAAATTCCATCGGATTTTTTTCTGCCGACATCCTTCCCAAAAACAAAAAATATTTATTTTTTTCGACCTCGACAGGTGGATATGAAGATATTCTGTAGGGATTTTGTAACACCTGGACAATCGAATCCTTTGGCAAGAAAGGGCGTAATATATTATGACTAAATTCAGATACAGCAAAAAAAGCATCTACCCACGCAGGTAATCCTCCCAAGTTTTTTTGCACGAGCTGCCGTAACAGACGCCACACTTTGTGTGTATACTTGCGCGCATCACAGTTTGAAAGGAGGCATGATCTGCTCATGGGATCATAGTGGCAAACCTGACGAGTTTGATAGTTATAAAACCCTAAATTCGGACACGCCACACCATAGTCATGGAGATGATAAATCACCTTGAACCCGAGTTTTTTAGCTGCATAAATACACGAGGAAGATAACACTTTCTGGCAGGTGTGCACATGCACGATAGTATCATGCCTACTAAAATCTCTCAGCATATGAGAAAGTATGCGCGCAGCCTTGTGATTCCATAGTCCCTGATAAATGGCACGAAAACGATTCGGATCAGATAGAATATCATACTGTCCCGTACATATAACACTCAGGAATTTTTGATCAACCAAACTCTCTGCAACCGGTCCCATTCCAGTAAATAGAGACGTACGAACACCTCGCTGCGCCAAAGATAACGCCGTATTAAGTGCGATCTGTGATGCGCCTCCATTAACATAGGCAAAGTCACTCAGAATAAAAACCCTCATATATCCTTTCCCCTAGAATGGTGAGACTCAAATGCCCAAAAGAAACCTAAGTAAATCCAATATGCTGCCCATGTCAAACTATCCCCAACAAAGCCAACGAGCAGTATTCCGACCAAACTTATTGCTAGATTTTTTTTACATTGCCACTGGACGGCTGTTAGCTTGCCATGACCGGAAAATGCACAGTAAAGTTCCCGCCCCCACAACATTAGCCAAAAAAACAGCCCAAGGCCTCCCATTTCCGCTAATATTCTTACATATAAACCATGTGCCACAGGCCAAGCCCCACCGATTATATTTGAACTTTGTGCGATGATCTCCCAGCTTTCACCAAATGAATCAGGATAATATTGAGGAGCGTAAAATCCAAATCCTCCAAGACCGACCCCAAAGAGAGGATGATCAAAAAAAATTTGTATTGCCGCTGTTTGTGACGAATATCTAGCCACATTAGACAGCAAGTTCAAATTATCTGCATCGGTACTCACAAGAGAATATAAAACCGCAATAATATCAATCTTGTCAAATAGTTCCTCATTCAAAAGATAAATACAACAAACACCGGCACACAGAATTCCAAATACGGATAATAAAGGGTATATATCTCGTATCCCTAGAGATAAAAATTCCTTACGATAAAGAAAAATAAATACTATAAATTGTATGGAGAAGACAACGTATGCTGTTCTGGAAAAACTCAAACACATCAAAAGAACAAAATATGAAACTATGATTGAATTCCATATTTTTTTTGTTGAGCTAAGCAGGCGCGAAAAAATCCACGGAAATATCAGTGAACAGTACATAGCAAACATAGAGGCTTCATTTGCGAGAGACCTAATGCGTAACCCGTACAACTCTTCATTAGAACGAAAAAGGGAGTTCACATAGCCTAAAACATCCGCAGAAAATGGGATATTAACAAAACTTCCGATTTCAAAAAGCGAATACCCTGCTGAAAGAAAGAAAGAGATAGAAAGTGCATTTACAAACAAGCTAACACTTTTTTCTCTCTCTCGAAAAAAAATGTTGTATACATAAAGAACAATAAGAAGATAAAATATCAATGCTCCTAGTTGGACAAGGAAGCGCCCGTCACCAGAAAAGCCTTGATGTTTAATATAATATAGATCCGGCAAGTTAAAGAGGCCGGAAAGAATAGCAATTATTAAAAACCCCATTAAAAAATAAAGACTTATAGCATGCGGATAATATATTTTTTCTTTTTGAAGAAGAAGAGCCCCCCCCCATAGAACCACCCCGATCAACAAAGGATAAGTACTCGCAGAACGTCCCAATACGCCCAGTTTATCAGATCCCCCAAACGAATTAAATACTGGGAGAAGGATAATAGCCAAAGCAATTAAATAACGATGTACATCACGTAGAGAAACAGTCATTTTATCTCTCCATCAGAAAGGAATCTAAGCATACCAAAATCTTGGAAGCATACTCAGTTTTATTTTCCATGTTCTTTTCAAAAATTTCTCGTTATATCCCAAACGATAGCCAAAGAACTTCATTCCATCACGCAAAACCATCTCAGGTAAACAGTAGGGACAATGCTTTATAACATGACGGAGCTCTGCCAGAACAAAACGTTTTCCCTCTCCCTCCGCTTTTCCAAATGCGTGTTGAATCCATGATTCCCGTGCATGAAAGACTCCGATATCAAAGTAGCGCTTAAACTCTTGTATGATGGAATAATCATGCGAATGATATACGAGAGCCTCCGCAGCATATGCCACACTCCAGCCCTTCAAAAGCATCTTCGCGGCAACATACATATCTTCACTGAGAATTGTATCTATCGGAAATCCATGAACCTGCTCCATTGCCTTCTTTCGATAAGCAGCAAATGAGTTAGAGATAAACGCTGTTTTGATTCCATAACGTTTTCTATCGTCAAACCCATAGACATGACTTTGGGGAGGATAATTAAATTCACGAGCAATCGTTCCAAAGACGCCCGCATTTCTATGTGGCAGTTGACGACCATATGCACAACCAATTCCAGTATCGTCAAAGGCAGCAAGCAGATTTTCTATGGATCGTTCATCTGCAAGAATGGCATCCTGCGTAAGGAAAACATAGATATCTGCCTCAGGGCACAACTCCATCCCCCATTGACGCGTACCACCATGATTGAAGTCACGACTATGAATCGTCCGAACACGTACGTTCATCTCCCTGATTTCATCCGTATAGGAAATCCCTTTTCCCGAGTCAATCAAGAGAACGGGAAGATCAAGAAGTGATTGCTTCTTGATCATTTGGAGGAGACAAAGGAATTTATCATCAGGACGATAAATCGGTATAATAATCTGTACTTTCAACTAATACGCACCTTTTCCAGAAAAGACAATTTTTGCTGTCTTAAACAGATACATCAAATCCAACCAAATTGACCAATTACGCACATACCATGTATCCATCGCGACACGCCCCGCAAAGCTGACATCATTCCGACCGCTCGTTTGCCAAAACCCCGTAATTCCCGGTACGGTAAGCGTAATAGTAGAGAGATATTCACCTATATCCGCTTTTTCACGGGGAAGATAGGGACGCGGTCCAACGAGACTCATATCTCCCTTGATCACATTGAGAATCTGCGGAAGTTCGTCCAAGCTATACTTACGCATCCATTTACCGACCTTTGTCACACGGGGATCGTAGTCACGAAGTTTTGCATAAGTATCCCACTCATCTTTTGCCGCAGGATTTTTTCCAAGATATTCCTCCAAGATTTTCTGGGCCTCCAGATGCATGGAGCGAAACTTATAACAAGTAAATATTTCCCCATCTTTCCCAATACGTTCGGCATTAAAGAATACAGCGCCTTTTGAGTCCACCTTGATGCAAATAGCCAGAAAAAAAATGATAGGAAAGAGAGGAATACACAGCAACCCACCGAGCAAAAAATCAAACCATCGCTTAAAGAAACGATTTCTCTTTCGTGCAAGGTTATTACGAAGGGACAGCATCATGATCTGTTCATTAAAGAGCGTTTGCGCCTCTACGTTATAGAGAGGCACCCCGATCAGATCCGGCACGAAGATGATATCCCTGACATGCGGTTGAATATCCTCAAGAAGTCTTTGTAGTCTGTCCTTTTCCATACCGGGAGCAGTGACAATCACCGTATTGACGGAAGTATCACGGATAATAGCTGCCGCATTTTCAAGAGTTCCCATCAGGAGAAACTTCTGCGGCAATACTTCCGAAATCGGCGCGTCATCCAAAATCCCGACCACGCGATAACGATACCCCAAATCCTTATCAAAGGAGCGAAGGATCTGCTCCGCCGTCTTCCCTGCGCCAATGAGGATAACAGGTTTGGTCAACTGCCCTGTAACCTTAAGAAGTTTCAGCAGGATATAACGCCCAACATAGATGCTAAAGAGTGCCAAGACGCCAAACAAGACGACATAGAGGCGCGAGGCAAGCACACTTGCTTGCATAAAGTAAAGAGCTAAGATACATGTAATGAGCGCATAGAGGACTGCGTAGAAGATCTGACGTACCGTCTCCAATATTGGCTGCATCTTCGTATAGGTCTGCGAGATAGCAAGAAAGGCAATGAATACGAGAGGAATCCAAAAGTAAAGATAAGCATCAGGAACGTGATAGGATGCCCCCATCAAGAGGCCATAGAGGTCATGCAGACCAAATGCCATTTTCTCTGCAAGAAGGATTGCGAGGTAGTCAAAAACAATAAAAAGGAGAGGTGCACATATTCTGCGAATACGGGCTGGAATCCAAGTTCCCTTATGCATGAATATGCTCCCCTCCTTTTCTATTTACGCCGTACGGCGATAGGCAAGCAGACTGTACCCCATGGCAAGGAGAATGCCGACGACGAGGCCGATGGCCGCAATCAGCTTCTTACGCGGTGCAACAGGGCGCTCGATATCGGGCAGATCCGCCGCATCAACGATCTGGATGTCCATACTGTCCATCGCCGCCTGTATCTTATTCTGCTCGTACTGTTTGACGAGGTTCAGATAGACTTCGTTTTTGATCTTCACATCGCGGTTGAGACGCATATACTCTACCACGTCGTCGGGAAATGAGCCGAGTTCGACCTCCTTCTTCGCGAGCTGCTCCTTCAGTGCGCGTTCACTAGCTACGGAGACCGCAAGGTTGACTGCGGCGAGTGCACGATTACTGAGGAGCTGCGACTGGGTGGGATTCAGCGTCGCCGCATCGGACTCAACCGAGGAGACAACCTCGTCATGGAGGCTGGTCTGGAGCTGCTCGAGCTCTCTGCGTGCCTGCTGGACACTCGGATGCAGGTCGGTATAGTTCTGCTCCAGTCCGACGATCTGGATGCGCTTGGCGACGATCTGGTCGCGGATCTTCTGCACGACAGCGTTGTCGGAGATCTGGTACGCCTTGCTGGCCGACTTCTGCTCGCCGATTTTCTCATTGGCAGCATCGAGAGATGCCTGTGCCGAGCGCGCGGCAACCTCTACCTCGCTGATAGCCTTGTCAAACGCCGCCATCTGCTCGATGGCAGCCTTCGCCTGATCATCGGGGCTGTAGAGCTTGTGCTCGCGGCTGAACTGCGCGAGCTTCGTCTCTGCTTCCTCTGCCTCCTTCTTTGTCCCGCCGATGCGGTCATCGAGGAACTGCATGAGGAGAGACTGCGTCTGCTGGCTTTTCTCCGTCTGCATGAGGAGGAAGTTGTCAACCACCGCCTGCGAGATGCGCTGCGCCTCCTCGGGACTCTTGCCGCGTGCGGCGACCTCAATGAGGTTCGTCCCCTTCGTATTGCGAATGTCGAGATATGCCTTGGCAAAAGCCTTGGCATCCGGCTTTTTATCTTCTTCAAAATCGAGACTGTCGATAATCGGGTCGAGCACCGTCCGCGTCTTCATCAGTTCGATGTAGTTCATCGTCGGTGAGGAGACGCTCCCGCCGCCGACACCGAGAGCGGCCATCGCTGCCGCTGCACCGGAAATGTCGATCTTCGACGCGGTTCTGGTCTGCACGAGCGTCGTGGACTCGTACTGCTTCGGCAGGAAAAGGGAGATCACAACAGCGGTTGCCGTACAGATGCCGACGATGGCAAAGAGGATGCCCCGATGCCGTCCCATAATGTGAAAGAGGCGTGCGAGGTCGATGCTGTCTTCGTTTCGTTCCATCATAGCGCCCCCCTAGTCCTTCAGTGCCTTATACATCGTCCACACGTTGATGTACGGCAGAATATCCTCATCGAACTTGATGCCGTTGGAACGCGGGACATAGACGATGTCGCCGTCCTGCAGGACGACATTTTGCGTGAGATCATGCTTCTTGATATAGTTCTTGATATTGAGCTGCTTGTAGTACATCGTGCCGCCGGCCACACGGATTACCTGCACCTGTGTGCTGCGCCCGCGCCTCGTGATGCCGCCCGCCGAGGAGATAGCGGCATAGGCGTTCAGGCTGTCAGCACCCAGTTCACGAACCCCCGGGGTCTTGACCTCCCCCATGACGTAGACCTTGCGTGCTCCATACGATTTCATAATAATTGACATATCCGGAAAGCGCAGATACTTCCCCATACGTTCCGTGAGAATCTGCTTTGCTTCATCGAGTGTAAGACCCGCGAGTTTTACCGAGCCGGCATAGGGCAGCTGCACATAGCCGTCAGGTCCCACCATAACATCGCTCATGCCATCCCCCTCATCAAAACCGACAAGCTGGATGTCGAGCACGTCATACTTCGTGAGGCGATAGGTCTCGAGCAGACGATCGCCGTGCAGCGCCGCGGTCTGAAAATCGCCGCCCTCGACGACGCGGTAGGGCTGCGCAGCGGGTGCATTCGTGTGCGCCGCGTCCGCAGATACGGGCTGCGCCGCCCATCCGATCCACCCTGCGAGTGCAAGCACGCCGAGCCCCGCAAGACCTTTTTTCAATGCCATGGATGCCGACTCCCTCTCTATAATCTAATTCAAATTATACAAAAACCACATTACTTGTCAAGCATTGTTCTTTGTCAAAAAAACGCCATTGTCTTGAGTAAAAAGACCCATCCAAAAATCGTAAAACAGGACAGTGCACTGCTGTATACGACGCAGTTGCCCGCGAGCTCCGCATCCGCCTGCATCTGCTGCGCCATGGCGAAGCCGGCGACGGCGCAGGGTGTAGCAAACACGGCGACGAGCGTCACAAGCTCGACATCACGAAAGCCAAGTGCGATCGCGAGCGGAAGCACAATAGCGGGCACGATGATGAGACGCGAGGCGACCGAAAAGATGAGCTGACGCAGATGGGTGTGATAACTCCCGCCGTGAAAGGATGCGCCGAGGATGATGAGCGCGACGGGCGTGGTCGCTGCCGCGATCTGCGCGACAGGCTTCAGCACGGGCGCTGGAATCGGCAGCTGCACGAGACGGCACAATGCGCCCGCAATCGCACCCAGAATCATAGGGTTCATGAGCATGCCGCGCAGGATCGGCAGGAGGTCGAAGCGTCCGCCGCGAAAGGTCTCGAGCACGAGCACGCCGAGCACATTGTAGAGTGGGACGATGACCGCAATCATCATGGTCGGAACTGCAATCGCCCCATCGCCGAAGATATTGCTGACGAGCGGGATGCCCATGAGTACGTAGTTGCCGCGAAAGACCGACTGGATCATCGGGCCGCGCCGCGCATTGTCCGGCTCGATGCGGCAGACAACCCCCGTGAAGACAAGTGCCGTCAGAAGCACGCCGCCCGCACCGAACGCCATCAGCATCGGCTGGAATGCCGTCCCCGGGTCGGAGATATAGATGTTGTAGAACATCATGAAGAAGAAGAACACGCGGAACACCATGCTGTTCACATGGCACAGCTCATCCTCAGTGAGCAGACGCGCGCGCCGCACGAAGACACCGACCGCCATTAGGCAAAAGAGGGGCACAACACCGCCGAGCGCGACCAGAAAATTACTGAACACAAAAAACGCCCCCCGCCCATTCTCCTGTATTATAGCAGGAAAGAGGGGGAGAGGCAACGGAGAGATTCACGTCTCACACAGGCGCATCTGCCGTTCGCGGAACGTAACAATCTGCAAATCAAAGGCGCGTGCAATCTCACGCGCACGGTCGCAGCGGCAGCCGACGGCATCGGGGACATGCGCATCCGAGCCGACGGTGACATAGCGCCCGCCGAGCGCACGATAGCGGCGGCAGATGGGAGCGAGTTCCTTGATGCCGCGCGGCGTGCCGATGCGGCGCGTATTGATCTCGAGGACAGTGTCCGTCTCGACGAGAGCGCGCAGGACGGCATCGATCTCATCGGCAAAGACTCCATAGGTCAGCTCCGGGTTCTCGAACGGCGCATTGCGTGCGATGTAGTCGATATGTGCGAGCGCATTCATATCCGGATGTGCGTAGATCTCATCGCGCATCACAGTGAAGTACTCGCGATACATCTCCTCTTTCTCACGTCCCGCAAATGCCTCAGGATAGTAGAGATCCTTGCCCCGCAGGAAATGAATCGAGCCGAGGACGAAATCAAACGGAACACGCTGCAGAAATGCGGCGTTTTTTTCGCGCGCACGCGCCATCATGCCCATCTCCACTCCAAGAGAGAGTGTTCCCTCCGCACGCAGCGGCTCATATGCCGCCCAATACGCCGCGGGGTCAAAGATGAACGTCTCCTCCCCCGCAGCAGGGTAGTCATAGTCCAGATGCTCCGTGAAAACAATGCCGATTCCCTGCTGCTCTGCAGCCCGGAGTGCATCGTGCGCCTGCATCTCAGAGTCGGCGGAAAACGCCGTGTGGACGTGGCTGTCAAAGAACATCTCCATCCTCCTTCTCTCTCTTCAAAAGGCCGCTGACGGCATCGGCAATCCGCGCGAAGTCCGCAAGCGGGAGCTGCTCCCCGCGCATCTGCTCCGCGATCCCGGCGGCAGCGAGCCCCGCACGGGACTGTTCCTTCGAGAGGCCTGCCCCCATGAGCGCATTGAGGAGCGTCTTCCGCCGCTGTCCGAAGGCAGCGCGGATGAGACGGAAAAACAGCTTTTCATCCTGCGGGCAGACGGCGGGGACCTCACGCACGCGGCAGGCGACAACGGCGCTCGTGACCGCAGGCGCAGGCAGGAAGGCGCGCGGCGGCACATCCATCACCATACACGGCTCGGTGAAGTACTGCACGGCGACGGAGAGCGCGCCGTAGTCCTTTGAGCCGGGACGCGCTGTCATGCGGACAGCGACCTCCTTCTGCACCATGGTGACGAGGCGCTCGATCGGCAGGCGCTGCTCGAGGAGCGTCATGAGGATAGGGGTCGTGATGTAGTAGGGCAGATTCGCAACAACCTTGCAGCGTTCTCCGTCCTTCAGATGCAAAATATCCGGGATGTTCAGCTTGAGGATATCGCCCGGCACAATAACGACATTGTCATAGCTTTTGAGCGTCTCAGCGAGCACGGCGGGGAGTTTCTTGTCCAGTTCGACGGCGACGACGCGTGCCCCCGTCTCGGCGAGCCCCTGCGTCAGCGTCCCGATGCCGGGACCGATCTCTAGCACGGTATCCTCGGGAGTCAGCTGAGCCGCCGCGACGATCCCCTGCACAACGCTCCTATCCACGAGGAAGTTCTGCCCGAGCCGCTTGCTCGCGCGCAGGTGAAAGGCACTCAGGATATGGCGCGTGACCTTGGGGTCGGCGATGACAGGTATGCTGGCGTTCATCATAGCTCCTCTGCTGCTGCGGTAAATTCCTCGCGTGTGATTCCATAGGTGTTGAGCCGCCTAAGAAAGGTCTTGGCGTTCGCAAAGCCGAGGCCGAGACGGCGGCCGAGACGTGCACGGCGTGCGGCGGCATCAGATGCGCCCGTGAGCCCGTGCGCGATCATATCGCGCATCGAGAAGAGGAGGACGGGGCGCTCCATCGGTGTGTGCACCTGCGCGAGGGCGGCGCGGATGGCAGCAGGGCTCGCCTGCTCGACACCGACATCGCCGTCGGCGGCATTCGTCGCCTCCTCGGCGGGGATGAATGCATGGTGCGCATGCGGGAACATCTCCGTAATCCGCGCACGAATGCGCTCGCCGACGGTATCGGGGTCGGTGAGGACGATGATGCCGCGCTTCTCATAGGCGGCGCGGATGTTCTTGATGGCCGCACTGCGCAGACGGAATCCGTCCGTGATGATGCAGTCCGCCTCTACGGCACGCCGTACGGCCGCGACATCCATCTTTCCCTCGACGATGATGACTTCTTTGATCAACACTTCACTCTCTTTACGATGCTTTCTGCTGCGCAGATTCTTCCAACGGGTCTTTCACAACGGGGGCTTCATAGAGAACAAAGGGATCGATGTCAATACACTTCGCTGCGTCGCGATTTCCTTCGAGATCCCATGCCACAGAACCATTCATGATAGTCATCGTATTTACAAAGGTCTGCCGATCACGCAGGCGTGCAAAAATGCCCGTCCCCATGACAAGCGCCGAAGCGTCGTAACAGCGCACCGTACCGTCGTTGAAGTATGCGTAGACGGTATAGTCGTCACCAGGGACAACCTGCAATACTTCAGGAAAAAAACGAGAATCCATCATGGTCACATCCTTCCCATTGGTGGAACTGGATTGGGAGACTTTCCACTCTTGACCAACTCCCAATTCTGCATCAGTTCATCCTGATAGAGAACACACCAAGCAAGGACAATCTTCAACTGTCTATTGGGAAGAAACCCGCTCAGAACGCAGGCATTCTGTATATCAATCGCCGCTTTGTTGTCTGCATATTCTGCATGGATATGCGGCGGGTTGTGATCGTTGTAGTAAATCGTGATACGAATGCCAAAGAACAAACTGATTTCAGGCATATTGCGCCCTCCCATTCGTCACAAAAAACTCTGTACCTCCTCATACAGCCGCTCATGAATCTCTGCGATCGGCAGCGGTGCGCCGTCCGTGCTCGAGGGGATGCGCACCCAGCCGTAGCGCTGTGCGAGAAGGACGTAGGCATCATGAGTGCGTGCGAGATAGGCGGCATCGCGCTCGTGGATGTCGGGCGAAGTCCCCTTCTCTGCCGCACGCGCAGCGATGAGACGCGCTGCTGCCTGCGGCTCCATATCAAGAAAGAACACGGCATCCGGCACGGGCAGCCCCATCTTGCGAAACTCAAAGTCGTACAGCCAGTCGAGATAGGCATCCCGCTCCGCGGCATCCTCGATCTTGACCGCCTGATGCACCATGTTGGACGTGGTATAGCGGTCGGCGAGAACGATCGCCCCCGCTGCATAGTCCTGCCCCCATTTCATCCGATAGGAGGCATAGCGGTCAACGGCGAAGAACGTCGATGCCGCATAGGCATTCACATCATCCACCTGCACGCCGAAGTCCCCGCGCAGATACATCCGTACGAGCATGGAGGAGTCCGCCGCATAGTCTGGAAACGT
Source organism: uncultured Selenomonas sp. (assembly GCA_963518105.1). Classification (GTDB taxonomy): domain Bacteria; phylum Bacillota; class Negativicutes; order Selenomonadales; family Selenomonadaceae; genus Centipeda. The sequence goes on along the minus strand of CAUQID010000002.1, from coordinate 173,927 downwards.
CACGGGCACGACCCGATGCCCCTCGCGTGCAAGCCGCTCTGCGAGGAGACGCGTCTGTGTCTCCTTGCCCGAACCGTCCCCTGCCTCGATGATAAAGAGTTTTCCGTTTGCCATGTCAGCCTTTCGCAAAGGATTTCCTGATGAATTGACGTCCGTCAAATGGGCGAATATTCATCAGAGATCCCGAATCACTGTCAAAGTCTCGAGAGAGGCATCCGCTGCCCCGACGACACGCGCGCCGATCCGCCGCATCGCACGCAGGTAGGCAATCGTCTCTGCGTCAATCAGATCCCCCGGCGCGAGGACGGGAATCCCCGGCGGATAGAACACGATCGTCTCCGCCGCCGTCCGCCCCGCAGCATCTCCGATGGGTACGCACTCATGCTGCGCAAAGTACGCCTCCCGTGGAGAGAGCACCGTCTGCGGCAGAGGGGGCAGCGTACAGAACGATGTCCCCTCCCCCCGCGCTGTACAGCGCGGGGGATGCTCCTGTGCCAGTGCACGGAGCGCTGCAAAGAGGCGCTCTATCTCCCGCGCGCCATCCGCATAGGAGAGGAGCAGGAGCACGTTGCGCGCATCGGCCAGCTCGCAGGCGATGTCCCGCTGCCGCAGGACTCCCTCCGCCGCAAAGCCTGTCATACCGAGCCCCATGACCTGTACGGTAAGCTTCGTCGCATCGAGTGCCGCCATGCCAGGCAGCCCCATATGCTCCGCGCCCAGCGTCCACAGTCCGTCGATCTCGCCGACGCGGCGGCGCAGCTCCTCAGCCAACGGAATCACAGCAGCGAGGCGCGCCCGCCCGTCCTCTGCCATCTGCGCCCGTGCAAGGTCGAGCGAGGAGAGCAGCAGCTCATTCGGGCTCGTGGTCTGGAGAATGCCCGCCGCCGCACGGATACGCTCTCTAGGGACACGTCCGCCGCGCGCAAGCAGCATCGAGGTCTGTGTCAGCGAACCGAGCAGCTTGTGCGTACTCTCTGCCGAGAGATCCGCCCCTGCGGCGATCGCAGACGGCGGCAGCGCATCTGAAAATGCGAAATGTGCCCCATGTGCCGCATCCGTCAGGAGCAGCATCCCGCGCGCATGGAGGAACGCCGCGATCTCCCCCAGCTCCGTTGCTACACCGTAGTACGTCGGGTACACGAGGAGTGCAGCGCGTGCCTCCGGATGCGCCTCCGCTGCGCGCCGAACCGTCTCTAGTGAGACGCCCATCGCAACACCGAGTCGTTGATCCACCTCCGGCTGCAGATAGATGGGGCGCACCCCCACGAGGATCATCGCACCCACGATGGAGCAGTGGGCGTTGCGCGGTACGAGGAGCGTATCCCCGGGCGAGAGCGCCGCCATCAGCATCGTGTGCACAGCACCCGTCGTCCCGTTGACCATGAAGTACGCCGCATCCGCGCCATACGCCTCTGCCGCCAGATCCTCCGCCGCACGGATGCAGCCCGTCGGCGCGTGGAGATCATCCAGCTCCGCCGAGAGCGAGACATCCGCCGCGAGTCCCTCATCCGTTAGGAAGCGGCGCAGCAAGGGATGCGCTCCGCGTCCGCCCTTGTGCCCCGGCGTATGAAAGGGTGCGACACCGAGCCCCGCATAGCGGAGCACTGCCTCCGCAATCGGCGCACTCATTCGTCTGCCATCATGCGGTTCTGTACACGCAGATGCACCTTCGTCCCCTTGTTCGGCGCGGAGAGAATCTGAATCGCTGCACCGATGATCTTCGCACGCTCCTCCATGCCGATCACGCCGAAATGCCGTCCGCGCAGACGCCGCTGCGTCTCCATATCGAGCGCATCCACCGACTCCTCGGCCGGTACGGTGCTACGGTGCGGATCAAAGCCCACACCGTCGTCCGCAATGAGTACCGTGAGCGCCTGATCCGTATAGCGCATGCGCACGCGCACCTTGTCCGTCTTGGCGTGGTGCACGACATTGTTGAGCGCCTCCTGCACGATGCGGAAAATCGCAATCTCCACATGCTTCGGCAGAGCGTAGTGCGTTCCCTCGAGGCTGAACGTCCCGCGCAGCTTCCTGCGCTCGTGAAAGAGCTGAATGAGCTGCTCAATCGCCTGCGGGAGGCCGAGATCATCGAGCGCCATCGGCCGCATATCGAAGATGATCTGACGCACGCCCGTGAGGCATTTGCGGATCTCGCCGCGCAGCTCCACGAGCGTCTTCTTCGCCTCTGCCATGTCCTGATCCATGAGGCGCTCCGTAATCGTCGTCATAAAGAGGACATTCGCCAGATCCTGCGCCGGTCCGTCGTGCATCTCGCGTGAGATGCGGTAGCGCTCCTCCTCCGTCGCCTTGATGATGCGCGCACCGACGAACTTGTCCTTCTGCACCGCCTCGATCTTCCAGATGACACCGCTCACCTGCGTGCTGAGATAGCTGAGCACCGAGCCGATGGAGAGCGCCATCTGCTCCGCGCGCGCAACTACCGTATAGAGATAGCGCAGACGGATCTCGAGTTTGTCGCGCTCCACGCGCATCGCCTGCTCCTTCTCGCGCTCGATGGCGAGATTGATCTGGATGATGGAGACCGTCTCGTAGCTGGAGCGGATCTCCTCCTCCGTATGCTCGGCGAAGTTGCGGCTCACCTCCGCAAGCCGCTGCTTCGCCTGCTGCTCCTCCACCTCGAGCGCATCCACCCGTTCGATGCTGGCAGCGACGTGCTTTTTCAGCTCGATGAGACGGTCGCGTGCCTCGTCCACCTCGCTGCGCGTATTCTGGTAGATGTCAAAAATCTGCGACTTGTTGTCCTCGATCGTGTCGATCGTATTCGTGAGCAGACGGCGCAGCTGCCCCTCCTCGAGGCCCTCTGCGACCTGCTCTGCCTCCAGCTCCGTGCTCATGCGTCCCCGCTGCTTGCTCGTCATCGTCCCCTCCTGCACACTGTCATGCGCCTATTGTACCCCATTTCCCCATAAAAGTCACGCCGCGCGCATCTTGCATTTTTGTTAAAAAGTCGGTAAAATGACGAAATGGAGAGAATCGCGTATCTATCTTGACGCATACAGAATAAAACGAAAGCACAGGTGATCCAGATGAGCATATTCTCACGCTTCCTCCCGAAGCGTAAGCCGCCCGAGCTCAAGAACAACATCCCGAAGGAGAAGGAGAACATCCGCAAGACCTTCGGCATCTATTGCAGGAAGCATCACGATCCCAAAAACGGCAAGCTCTGCCCCGCCTGCACCGCACTCCTCGCTACCGTCTTCACAAAGATCGACCGCTGCCCCTACGGCATCACGAAGCCGATCTGCGACCGCTGCGACCGCCCGTGCTTCGGGACAAAGGCAACGCAGGACTTCCTCACCATCATGCGCAGCACCCAGCGCGGCATGTTCCTGCGCCACCCCATCATGACGATCCGCCACAAGATCGCAGGCATGGGCGTGGACTACGCAAAGCAGCAGCAGGAGAAGAAGGCCGGCGACAAGATAAAGGCAAGGGAAAAAGCCGCCAAGGCACGCGCGAAGGAAAAAGAACAGAAGAAATAGCAAAAAACCTCCCGCTTCGACGGGAGGTTTTTTGCTGCTATTTATTTGGCAAGGTTCTTGATGTACTCCTTCAGCTCATCCGCTGCGCGCGTGACGCGCGAGAGGTTCGCCGTGATCTCCTCGGTTGACGCCGCCTGATCCTTGCTGATCGCACCTGTCGTCTCGATGGACTTGGAGATGTCCTCGACGGCGCGGTTCATCTCGTTCAGCGTCACCTGGATGCGCTCGGTTGCCTCGCGCGACTGTTCGGCGAGTTTTCTGACCTCCTCGGCGACGACGGCGAATCCGCGTCCCTGCTCGCCGGCACGCGCCGCCTCGATGGCAGCATTCAGACCGAGCAGATTCGTCTGACCTGCGATGTTCGTAATGAAGTCGATGACCTTGATCGTATCGGCATTGCGCTCCTGCAGGAATTTCGCCTGCTTCACGGACTCCTGTCCCGCGCTCGCCAGCTCTGTTGCGCTCTTTGCAACCTGCTCGATTGCCTCGTAGACCGTCTGCGTCGATGTTGCGATCTGCTCGATCGCCGAGAGCAGGCGCTCGTGGTCAATCTTTGTCTCTTCTGCCATGGTTTTGTTTCCTCCCTGAACCCACCGGGTATGATGATCTCGTCTATATCGCTTGCTATGCATTGTATTCAACGCAGATAAGAAAAAACCTTCCTAGGTAAAAAATTATCTTTTATTCTCTGGCATTAGGATGATATTCACCGGCAGGTTGGATGCGCCCGGCGGAGAGTACTCGAACTGCACAGCCTCCTCGTTCGGATACGCACCGAGGTCAGCGAGCTCCGTGTACTGCGTCAGGAGGAGCAGCCCCTCCTCGCGCGCCGCAGCGACCTGCGGTGTCTCCGGCATCGTCCGGTCACCGAAGTAGGGACGTACGGCAGGCGTCTCGACGAGATAACGCCGCGTCCCACGCGCTGCACGCATCGCGCCCGCGTAAACGCCGCCGAGCGGGCTGAGGAAGTAGCGCGTCTGCCCGCGCCCCTCCGTCGGGATGCTGATCTGGTAGAGAATGCCGTAGTTGCCGTAGTTGACGACAGGCGTGCCGTCCGTCGCGTCGATGCCGCTGCGGTAGACATCGTGGAGGTTATCCCCGATGGGGAAGTAGACCGCGCCGTCATGAACCGGACGATAGATGCGCTGCGAGGTGATAACGCGGTTCATCCCGCGGAACGTCCCGCGCAGGGCGATCTCGTCGCGCGGCAGCACGCGCGCCGTGCGTAGGAAGGCAAAGGGATCGACATCCGCTCCGTACAGAACGACCGAGACCCGCACAGGCGCACTGGCGTGAAAGTCGTATACGCCGTAGACGAGCTGCCCCGGTGCAAGAACTGTCTCATTCATCGCGGGCACGAGCAGACGCGGACGCTCCTTCGTGACATGAATGCGCTCATTCATCTCCCGCCCGTCGAAGTAGCCGATCTGTGTTGTCTTTCCCACATGGAGATAGTCCGTACTCGGTGCACCCGCCGCCCCTCGCGTCACGGAGACGACAGCGAGATCTGCCGCAGTCTCGAGGACGACCGCCACCTTCTTCGGCTGGGCGGTATCGTTCAGATGGTAGTAGAGGACGCGCGCATCCCCTGTCACGGTATCGCGGTAGAGGATGCCGCTCTCCTTGACATACTCGGGGCTGTCCGAGAAGAGCAGCGTACCGCCCGTATCGTAGGATGAGACCTCCCAGCGGCGCATCATACGCGACGCGCCGATCGCAGGGCGGCTCTGCGGCGCGGTCTGCGTGCCGAGAATATCTGCGACACGGGCACGGATATCCGCCTCTGCCGTCCCGCGCGCTACGCGCACCGTCGTTCCCTCGCTGCGCGGCGCAGCCGCCGCGCTCCCCGCCGCGCAGAGGAGCGCAAGCCCCAGCGCCGCTGTCATTCGTAGCATTCCCTTTTTCATATCCGCTCTCTTACATTCCCTTCTGTTGTTACAGTTCGTCTCCGCGCAGCGCCGCCCGTGCCTGCGCGATCCCCGCGCGCAGCCCGTCTGGCAGTTCCGCGATGCGCGTCTCGAGCCGCGCGGCAAGATCCGCCTTCAGCAGGCGCAGACGAAACTCCGCAATACCGAGCCGCGGCGGTGCGATGTTGACACGGCGCAGGAGGTACGGATTCGTCTCCATCCCGTTCAGCCCCGCCTCGCCCGTAACGGCAGTCAGATAGTCCTCCTCTGCGAGCATGGCGACGACGCCCGCATCGTAGGCGCCGTTCGGATAGGAGAAGCTGTATATGGTCTTCATCCCGCGCCATTCGAGCATCAGCTTGGAGAGGCGCAGCTCGTCCCGCTGCTGCGCCCGCGTGAGCGTCGTGAGCGGCAGATGATTCGCCGTGTGGCTGCCGATCTCCATGCCGCGTCCCTGCATCGCAAAGAGGTTGTCCCACGTGAGGTAGCCCGGCTGGCCGATGTCGTTCGTCACCATGTAGAATACCGCCCGCATCCCGCGCTCCTCGAGCATCGGCAGCACGACGCGGTAGTTGTCCTCGTAGCCGTCGTCAAAGGAGAGAATGATCGGCTTCTCGGGCAGCGTCTGCTTTCCCTTGCGCGCACGCGCATAGTCCTGCGGCGTGATGGTTGTATAGCCCTCTGCCGCAAGGTAGTCCAGCTGCGCAGCAAAGTCCGCCGTCGGCACGACATAGCGGCTTTCCTGCGCCGACGCGCCATCCTTTACCATATGATACTCGAGAATCGGAAAACCTGTCGGCGCAGGTGCGGTCATAACCCATACCGCAGCCGCCGCAAGCAGAATGACGGGCAGCAGCAGCCCCCGCAGGAGCAGCCGCAGAGTCCCTCTCACCACTGTCTATACCTCCTCCGCCATCGCGCAGATCCTGCGCAGACGATGGCTCATACCTGACTTACTGATGTGGCAGAGCGCCGCCAGCTCCGCCATACTGATCTCCGGATGCGCGCGGCGCATCTCGGCAGTCTCGCGCAGATCCTCCGGCAAAGCGGAAAGCCGTCCCGCCGCCGCCAGGCGCGCGATCGCGGCGCACTGCTGCGCCGCCGCATCCACGGCACGCTGGAGATTCGCCGTCTCGACGTTCACGAGCCGGTTCACCTGCGCGCGCACCTCCTTGAGATTGCGCGCCACCTCGATCTCCTCCGCCGCCTCCTCCGCGCCGATGAGCGCGAGGAAGTCCATGACGGCATCCCCCTCCTTGAGATAGACAACGTAGGTATCACGCCGATCTGTCAGTCCCACGGGGAACTGCAGGCGGCGCAGGAGGGTATGGAGTGCGCGCCCCATCGCCGCACTGCGTGCCGTCAGCTCCAGATGGCAGCTCGCCTCGGGGCGGTTGACGCTCCCGCCGCCGAGGAATGCCCCCCGCAGATAGGCAGCACGGCAGCATTTCCTGCGCAGGAGCGCCATGTCCGTACCCGCGCGCAGCGTCCCGCCCTCGAGAAAGCCGAGCCGTGTCAAAAGAGGCGCAACTGCAGCCCCTGCTGCGATATTGACGATATAGGTGCGCCGCCGCAGCTGCGGCCTACGCTCCATGGCAACCGATGTCTCCAGTGCCTCGTCCATCGTGCGCAGGAGGCGCAGCACACGGCGGGCAACGGCGGCATTGTCCGCCGCAAAGCGCAGGCCGAGCCCGTGCGCGCCGTCCGTCACCATGGACGCCCCCATGCGCAGGAGGGCCGCCAGCTCAGCTGTCTGGCAGCAGACACGCTCCGTATCCGTGCGCGAGAGCGCATTCTTGACATCCGAGGCAAAGGACGGCATCTCAGTGCACCCGGAAGTCGTAGATCATGCGCATGACGTTGCGGCTGAGCTTGTCGGGGTCATGGCGCACGGCATCTGTCTGGCTGATAATATCCGCTGCAACGAAGCCGATACCGAGCGCATTGATCTGCGCCTCGTCCACTGTGACGGGCATGATGCCCTCCGCAGCATACTTTTCACGCAGCGCATCCGCAATCGGTGCATTGTTGACGAGCATGAAATCAATCGCTCCGCGCCCCGCGTGCCGCAGGATCGCCTCGGCATGCATGGCGGCGGTGTAGCCGTCCGTCTCACCCGGCTGCGTCATAACGTTGCAGATATAGATCTTGAGCGCACGGCTTTTGCGCAGCTCCTCTGCCACGCCGCTGACGAGGAGGTTCGGCATGATGCTCGTGTAGAGACTGCCCGGCCCCAGGATGATAGCATCTGCCGTGCGGATCGCCTCGAGCGCAGACGGCACAGGCGCGACCTCCTGCGGAAAGAGGCGTACGCGGCGGATGCGGCCCGCCGCCGTCGGGATGCGGGACTCGCCCTCGATGACCGTGCCGTCCTCGAGAACGGCATCGAGCCGCACGGACTGCTTCGATGCGGGAAGCACACGCCCCTTGACTGCGAGTACCTTGGAGGACTCCCGCAGCGCCGTCTCCATGTCGCCTGTGACCTCTGCCATCGCCGCGAGAAAGAGATTGCCGAAGCTGTGTCCGGCGAGATTGCTCTCGCCCGCGAAGCGGTGCTGGAAGAGCTTTTCCATCAGCGGCTCGGTGTCCGCGAGCGCCACGAGACAGTTGCGCAGATCGCCCGGCGGGATGATGCCGAGTTCCGCGCGCAGCCGTCCCGACGAGCCGCCGTCATCCGCAACAGTCACGACCGCCGTCACGTTGCTCGTCAGCTCCTTGATGCCGCGCAGGAGCACCGACAGTCCGTGTCCGCCGCCGATGACCGCGACGGACGGGCCGCGGCTGAGACGCGTCTTTTCATAGACGAGATCGACCAGACGCGCCGACGTGCCCTCCGGCATGAGTGCTGTGATGACCGAGCGGATGACGTGCCGCGTCGCCATGAGCATGAGGCCGCAGCCGAGCACTGCGATCGCACCGCCGGCGATGGCGGTGAATCCGTAGTCATAGCTGCCCTGCCATGTATAGACAAAGCGGAAAATCGCCTCTTCGATGGCGTCGATGTATTTGTAGTTGAAAATCAGGGCTGCACCGAGTCCCACGCAGAGCGTGCCGAGGGCAAAGACGAACAGCCAGCGCTTGAAGCCCATGCCGGGATAGAGCCATTTGATAAGATGCATGAACTATCCCTCGCTCACATGTTCCTGCACCTCGTTCTTCATGAGGTCCCGGTGCTCAAGGCGGGCATCGTAGGCGCTCCGAATGCGGTCATAGAGGTGTTTCGCGATAAAGACGCTGCGGTGCATGCCGCCCGTGCAGCCGATGGCGATGACGAGCTGGCTCTTGCCCTCCTTCACATACTGGGGCAGGAGAAAGTCAATCAGCCCATCGAGGTACTGCTCGAATTTCTGCGTCACATCCCACGACTCGATATAGGAAGCGACCTGCGGGACGGTCCCGCTCTTTTGCCGCAGCGAGTCCACATAGAACGGATTCGGCAGAAAACGCACGTCAAAGACGAGATCGGCATCGAGCGGGATGCCGTACTTGAACCCGAACGAGAGGATGTTGACGCTCATCACCGCATCTCTGCCGGGGGTATCATAGTGATGACGGATGATATCGCGCAGCTCTGCCTTGCGCAGCTTCGACGTATTGACGAGCTGGGTCGCGCGCGCGCGCACGGGGGCGAGCTGCGCCCGCTCGCGCGTCACCCCCTCGGAGATGCGCGCGTCGGGAGCGAGCGGATGCGGCCGCCGCGTCTCCTTGTAGCGTCGGATGATGACATCGTCCGACGCCTCGATGAAGAGCATCTCATAGGAGATGTCCCCCGCATCCAGTTCATCGAGCACCTTGACGAAATCGTCGAAGAACTCGCGGCTGCGCGTGTCCACGACGATAGCAGCGCGGCTGATCTGCCCGTGCGTCTCGCGGCAGAGGTCGATGAATTTCGGGATGAAGATCGGCGGCAGATTGTCCACGCAGAAATAGCCGAGATCCTCCATATAGCGCGCCGCCAGCGATTTTCCGCCGCCCGACAGGCCCGTCACGATGACGGGACGGAACTTCTCCGACGCTCGTTTCATCTCGCCCATACGATCACCTCACAATACAAATTTCTCAATGGCGGCGGCAATCCCATCCGCGTCGTTCGATGCCGTTATATAGCGCGCCCGCTCCTTTGCCCCTGCGCGGGCATTCTCGGGCGCAACGGAGAATGCCCCCATCTCGAGCATCGCATAGTCGTTGTCCGCGTCGCCCGCAACCATCACCTCGTCGAGACGAAGCCCCATCGCGTCTGCGAGCGCCTGCACCCCGACCGCCTTGCTGATGCCCGGCGGGGTAATGTCAAGGCTCGTGCCCGTATCCTGCTGCGTCAGGATCTCATCGCCGAACTGCGCCCGCACAGCACACGCATGTGCGGCGATGCCGTTCCTCAGATCGCGCAGGACGAACTGCGGCACATTCTCGGTGTAGCGGGCGTAGTCCGCACCGACGCCGTGCACCGTAAACTGCGCTGTCGTGCGGTAGGCACTGAAATATTCTGCACGGTAGTCCGGTGCGTAGATCTCCGTACCGATGTACCAGTTCACATACCAACTGTGTGCATAGCAGTAATCGAGGAAGGACAGCGCCAGCGCAGGCGCAAAACAGCGCGCAAAGACGGGCGCCGCGCCCGCCCTGCCGACGTATGCGCCGTTGCAACAGATGACGGGTGCATCCGAGCCGATGAGCCGCGTGAAGTGGAGCGCCGAGCGCAGCATTCGTCCCGTCGCAACAGTCACGGTGATGCCGCGCGCCATCGCACGCGCGAGGATATCCTTTGTACGCGTCGTGATCGTCTTATCCGAGGTGAGCAGCGTCCCGTCCAGATCGAGCGCGATAAGTCTGATCGCCATGCCTCAGCTCCTCTGCAGCGGTACAGGTGCATCCGCCCCCATGCCGAGCACATAGCGGTAGATGGCAGCCGCAAGACCATGCGCCTCGCAGGGAAGTGTCTCGTGGTCGGCAGCCTCCTTGACCTCCGGATAGGCGTTTCCCATCGCGATGCTCCTGCCTGCCGCCCGCAGCATCGGCAGGTCGTTGTACGCGTCGCCGATCGCCATCGTCTCCTCAATGGAGAAGCCGAGCTTTTCCGCAAGCGATTTCAGTGCCGATGCCTTGGAGATGCCCTTTGGCACAATCTCGATCAAATTGTCTGCCGAGCACATCACATCCACGTGTGTGCCGAACGCAGTGCTGACTTCTGCCGCGCGCGCCGTGCTCTCGGCGCGTCCCGCGGTCACAAGGAGCAGTTTGCAGTTGCCGGCAGTATGCGCAAAGAGTCCCTCCCAGCCGACGGGCGTGCCCGTGAGCTTCTGCGAGTTCTCATAAAAATGCGCCTCGTCGCACGGTGCAGCATAGCGCAGCCGGCCGCCGCTGTAACTCTGGATATACCAGCCGCGCATCCGACAGAACGCGATGAGGTCATGCGCCGTCGCTGCATCAATCGTATGCTCCTCGTAGACGCGTCCGCTCGGGCTCTTGATGAGCCCGCCGTTGTACGAGATGATCGGCACATCCACGCCGAGCGCCTCGGCAACGGGCAGCGCCGCCTCGAACATCCGCCCCGTCGCAATCGTCACCACGACGCCCGCCTCGACTGCGCGGCGCACCGCAGCGATATTCTCCGCCGAGACGATGTTGCCGTCCGGCAGCATCGTCCCGTCCAGATCCGATACGAACAGCTTGACTGGCATGCAATTCCCTCCCATATCCAAAAGATCCCGCTCCATCCGATGCCGGCGAAAAGACGCAGCAATCAGCTGACAAAGCACGTTTCCCTGTGGTATAATACCCCGAAGAATCCACCGAAAGGAGTCCCGCGATGCCCAGCATCTTCCGTCATCTCGTCAGTCTCGTCGCCCTGCTCCTCATCCTCACCGGCATCTTCGGTCTCTCCTACACCTACCAGATCGACCACCGCACGGCACGCAGCCTCTCTGCATACGCGCGCATCGACTTTCAGGCATCCTATACGGGCGAGGGGCGGCTCGAGGGCGCGACCCTCGCGCTGTGGGACTACCGCTATGACGAGGCAAAACTCCTGCCGGATGTCATTCTCTATACGGACGGCGCGGCGTGGGAGATGAAGGCGGCGACGAAGTACACCACGCGTCCCGTTCCCGAGGCGGGCGACCCGTACAAGAATGAGAATAAATTTTTCGTTGAACTGCCGCGCGCGAGCCTGTCCGCCGTCCGCAAGGCAACAAGCGTACGCGTACGGTTCTACTACGACAACGGTCAGACCATCGATCTGCCGCTCAACGAGCCCGATCTCGCCTACTGGCAGCGTGAGCTCGGACGCGGCATCTAGGAAATACGGTATTATTGTACTGTGCCGGAAAACATTCGTCAAGGCAGGGAACACCCATGAAGAAAAACGACCGCTTGCTCATCGGCGCGCTGCTCCTCGTCTGCGCAGCGTCTGCCGTCTTTTTTTGCGTACGCACGGACAGTGCCCCCCGCCATGCCGTCGTCACGCAGGACGGACAGCAGCTCTACGACATTCCGCTCACGGGACACACGGGCACAGAGGACATCCGCATCAGCGACGCACACGGAGAGAATATCATCCGCATCGAGGGCGAGACGATCTGCGTCATCGATGCCGACTGCCCCGATCTCGTCTGTGTCAAGACGGGCAAAGCGGAAAAAAAAGGCGACGTAATCGCCTGCCTCCCGCACAAACTCCTCATCGAAGTGAAATGATATGAGCGGACACCACCGGCTGACGCGCATCGCCATCCTCACCGCGCTCTCGCTCATCCTCTTCATCCTCGAGAGTCTCCTTCCCCTGCCGCTGCCCGTGCCGGGCGCAAAGCTCGGGCTCGCCGCCGCCGCGACGCTCATCGCTCTCTGCACCCTGCCGCGCACGCGCGATGCTGCGGCAGTACTCGCCCTGCGCATCCTCCTCTCCTCCTTCTTCGGCGGCGGGCTTGCGCCCATGCTGTACAGCGCAGCAGGCGGTGCAGCAAGTTTCGCCGCGATGGTGTTCCTGCGGCGGCACACTCAGTGCTCCCTTCCCGCCGTCAGTGCGGCGGGCGGCTTCCTGCACAACATGGCGCAGCTGCTCACCGCTGCAGCCGTCATGCAGACAACGGCACTCCTCGTCTACGCACCTATCCTCGGCGCCGCAGGCATCGGCACAGGCATCGCCGTCGGCATCCTCGCGCAGCATCTCCTGCAGCGGATGGCAGCGCATCTGCCGAAATAATTACGCAGCACTCTCAAGATAAATATTCTCATTTTCATAATTCTGTGCTATACTTTTCTGAGGTTAGCTTTCTCTATTTTTCTCTCAAAAAGGAGGACACGTCTCATGGAGTACCGCATCGAACATGACTCCCTCGGCGAGGTCAAAGTCCCCGCGGATAAGTACTGGGCGGCGCAGACGGAGCGCAGCTTCGAGAATTTCCCCATCGGCATCGAGAAGATGCCTACCGAGATCATCCACGCATTCGGCATCCTGAAGAAATCCGCTGCGATTGCCAACCACAAACTGGGCAAGCTCGACGAGAAGCGCCTGTCGGCGATTCAGGCAGCGTGCGACGAGATCATCGCAGGCAAACTCGCCGCGCACTTTCCGCTCGCGGTCTGGCAGACAGGCAGCGGCACACAATCGAATATGAACGTCAACGAGGTCATCGCGAACCGCGGCAACGAAATTGCAGGAGAGAAGCTCCTGCACCCGAACGATCATGCCAATATGTCGCAGAGTTCGAACGATACCTTCCCGACGGCGATGCACATTGCGGCCGTCATCGCCATCGAGGACGGCCTCTTCCCGAGCATTGACCTCCTCGCAGATACCTTCCGCCGCCTCATGAACGAGAACGAGGGCATCGTCAAGACAGGGCGCACCCACCTGCAGGATGCCGTCCCCATCTCCTTTGCGCAGGAGATCAGCGGCTGGCTTGCCATGCTCATGCAGTCGAAGCAGCAGCTGCAGGCATCGCTCCCCTTCCTCCATGAGCTCGCCCTCGGCGGCACGGCCGTCGGCACGGGGCTGAATACCCCGCATGGCTTTGATGCCGCCGTTGCCGAGGCTGCAAGCGCGCTGACGGGCAAGCACTTCGTCACCGCACCGAACAAATTCCACGCGCTCACGAGCAAGGACGCGCTTGTCTTCGCCCACGGCGGTCTGAAGGGACTCGCGGCGAATATGATGAAGATCGCGAACGATATCCGCTGGCTCGCGTCAGGTCCGCGCTGCGGGCTCGGTGAGATCACCATCCCCGCAAACGAGCCGGGCAGCTCCATCATGCCGGGCAAGGTCAACCCGACGCAGTGCGAGTCCGTCACAATGGTCGCCGTACAGGTCATGGGCAACGACGCCGCCGTCGGCATCGCCGCCTCACAGGGCAACTTCGAACTGAACGTCTTCATGCCCGTCATCATCTACAACTTCCTCCAGTCGACACGTCTGCTCACCGACTCCATCCGCTCGTTCAACGACCGCTGCGCCATCGGCATCACGGCGAACCGCGAGAAGATGCACGAGAACCTGCACCGCTCGCTGATGCTCGTCACGGCGCTCAACCCATACATCGGCTACGAAAACGCTGCCAAGACCGCACACAAGGCGTTCGATGAGGACATCAGCCTCAAGGAGGCATGCGTCGCCCTCGGCTTCCTCACGGCCGAGAAATTCGACGAGGTCTTCCACCCCGAAGCAATGGTATAACTGATCTCTGCACGTGAGAAAAGGAGTGCTGCACTTGCAGCACTCCTTTGTTGTGTTGTCTTCATCCGGTCACAGTGCCAGAAAATCCTGATCCAGCACGCGCACCGTCTTGCGGTCGTAGTCGATGATGCCCTCGTCGCGCAGGTGGCTCATCTCACGGCTGAGTGCGCTGCGCTCCACACCGAGGTAGCGTGCGAGCTGCGTCTGGTTCAGATCGCGCACGACCGTACCGTCTGCATCGGGTGTAAGCCCCTGCAGATAGACGCTGAGTTTTGCACGGATGCTCTTTTGCCCCATGATGCGGATCTTGTACTGGTAGAAGATGCCCTTCTGCGCAATACGCCGCAGCATATTCAGCGTAAAGCGCCAGAGATGCGGATCGCTGCATTCACTGCGGCGGTAGAGCTGACGGAACTGCAGCCGCAGGATCAGGGTATCCCCGATCGCCTTCACGAACATACGGCTCGATGCGAGGTCTGCCCCCTCCATCGTCTCGCCGAAGCTGCGCCCTGCCTCGAAGATGCTCATATCAATCTGGTCGGCGTTCTCGTTGAGGAAGGACACCTCGACTGCGCCGGAGAGGATGATGCCCGTCACAATCGGCGCACGCCCCATGCGCATGATGCTCTGCCCTGCCGCATAGTGTTTCAGTTCCGCGCCGAGCGCCTCCAGCAGCCCCGGCAGTGCATCCCGCGGGACCCCCTCAAACAGATCATGGCGCAGCAGCATCTCCGTGTGCGGTGCAAGCATCTCATGCGTCAGCATAGGTCTCTCCTTTCCATCGGTCGGGGAATCTCCAAAATAGAGAATTATTCTCTCTCATTATAGAGTCTGCGTGCATCTTTGTAAAGGGCACGCGCAAGACCGCAATTCTTTTGACCGACAAGATAAAACATTTCTCCTTCCTCAGCGAACGTGCTATAATGGGAAACAGTCACACAGTAAATTCTGACAGAAATGGAGCAGATCAAAATATGGACTACCAAAACCTCATCATCGGATTCGGCAAGGCGGGCAAGACGCTCGCGGGCTTCCTTGCAAAGAAGGGCGAGACCGTCGCCCTCGTTGAGCGTTCAAAGGAGCGCTACGGCGGAACCTGCATCAACGTTGCCTGCATCCCGTCGAAATCCCTTGAGTACAGCGCACGCCTCTCGGCCGCAGCAGGCGGAGACTTTGCGGCAAAGGCGGAGCGCTACCGTGCGGCCATCACAGAGAAACGCCGTCTCACGGCCATGCTGCGCGAGAAGAACTATGCGAAGGTCGCCGGCACAGGTGCCGTTGTCATCGACGGCGAGGCATCCTTCATCGATGCGCATACCGTCCGCATCGGCGGTACAGACGGTACGCAGACCGTAACGGCGGAGCGCATCTTCATCAATACGGGTGCGGTCCCCTTTGTCCCGCCCATTCCGGGTGCAGCAGAGAGCGTGCACGTCTATACGAGCGAGACCATGATGGAGCTCGACGAACTTCCGGAGAATCTTGTCATCATCGGCGGCGGCTACATCGGGCTCGAGTTTGCCTCCTACTACGCCAACTTCGGCTCCTCCGTCACCGTCGTGCAGGACGGCGATGCCTTTATCCCGCGCGAGGATGCTGAGATTGCCGCACGCGTCCGCCGACAGATGGAGGACCGCGGCATCCGCATTCTGACGGGCACGAAAATCCTGCGCATCGATGACGGCGCTGCAGGGACGGCCGTCATCACAGAGACGGCGGACGGTGAGAAGACACTCACAGCAAACGCGGTACTCATCGCCACGGGACGCCGTCCGAACATCGCAGGACTGAATCTCGACGCTGCAGGCGTCGCCGTGACGCCGCGCGGCGCCGTAGCCGTTGATGAGCATCTGCGCACGAATGTGCCGCACATTTGGGCGATGGGTGATGTCACGGGCGGCATGCAGTTCACCTACATCTCCCTCGACGACTTCCGCATCGTGCGCGATCAGCTCACGGGCACTGGCGCACGCACGACGGCAAACCGCGGCGCTGTCCCCTACGCCGTCTTCATCGACCCGCCCCTCGCGCGCGTCGGCATGACCGAAGACGAGGCGCGCAGCGCCGGCTTTGACGTGCGCATCGCCCGTCTCGATGCCGCCGCCATCCCCAAGGCGCACATCTACCGCGCCCCGGCAGGAATCCTCAAGGCGGTCATCGACGCCAAGACGGACATCATCCTCGGCGCACACTTCTTCTGCCCCGCGTCAGAGGAAATGATCAATCTCATGAAGACGGCAATCGACAACGGCATCACGGCACGCACGCTCGCCGGCGCCATCTATACCCACCCGACCATGACCGAGGCGCTGAACGACCTGTTCGCCTGAGACAAAGGAGGCCGCCATGCACCGCTCCCGTAAAAAACTCCGCCGCATCGCCGCACTCATGCTCACGCCGCTCATCCTGTGCAGCGCATCCTGCACAGAGGCAGCCCCTGCGCCCGCACCGCAGGAGACCGCTGCCGCCGCAGCAACGCAGGTACAGCAGCTGTCGATGGAGTTCCGCCATCCCGTTGCGGACGGCACACTCATGCGCATGATCTGTCTGATGGATGCGCCCGTCAAAAATGTTTTCCCGACTGAGGAACTCGCAGCAAAGGAGCTAGATCCCGAGAGTTTCATCACCTGCCTCGGCGAGTTCGTCGGAAAGGCATTCGCAAACGGCCGCTACGTCGATATCCGTGAGCGCTACATCCCGTGGACCCCGGAGCTCGAAGCAAGCTTCCACAAGCTCATCGCCGACCGGAACCTCGCCGCTGAAAATGACTTCGGCGCACGCGCAGAGACCGCCGTCGATCCTGCCTACAATATTGTCGTCGCCTACAAGAGCGGCCGCAGTCTCCACATCACCGCCGCAGACAAAACGGCGAACGGAAACGATGCCGCCATCGAGGACGCCGTGCTCACATGGGCGGATAATGCCTTTGATACGAGCAGAAAATAGCCGCGTAAACATCTCACACGGCAAAAATGAGCCGTGAATATACACGCAAAAAGCGGGAGATATCGTCGCTGTGACGATATCTCCCGCCTATTACTTTCTGCTTATGCCTCTCTGCGGTCAAACGGCACCTGCCCGAGCTGGAGGTCGGGATTGTTCTCGCGGATCCAGCCGAGCGCCCACTCGTTGCTCACGAGGAGGACGGGGTTACCGTTCCTGTCATGAACGAACATGCCGCGGTCGGCGCCGCGCAGATCGGCGGGTGTAATCGTGCGCCCGTCGGGATATGCGAGCCAGCGCGCCGTCTCGAACGGCTGCATCTGCATCGTGATCTCTGTATTGTACTCGTTCTTGAGGCGGTATTCGAGCACCTCGAACTGGAGCGTACCGACGGTGCCGACAATGTAGCTGTCAAGACCCGCGCCGACCTGCTCGAAGAGCTGGATTGCTCCCTCCTGCGTCAGCTGCTCGATACCCTTGACGAACTGCTTGCGCTTCATCGTATCCTTTGCCGCGACGCGCGCAAAGCGCTCGGGCGGGAATACGGGGAAATCCTCGAACTTGAACTTGTGCGCGGGGTCGCAGAGCGTGTCCCCGATGCCGAATACGCCGGGATCAAACAGTCCCACAATATCGCCGGGGTACGCCGTGTCGATGATCTGGCGGTCCTGTGCGAGGAACTGTTGCGGCTGCGCCAGCTTGATGAGCTTGCCCGTCGGCGCGTGCCAGACGCTCATATTGCGGTCGAACTTCCCGGAGGAGATGCGGATGAACGCGAGGCGATCGCGGTGCGCGGGGTTCATATTTGCCTGTATCTTGAACACGAATCCAGAAAACCTCTCGTCATCCGGCTCGATCACGCCATCCGACGAGAGTCGCGGTGCAGGCGTCGGCGCGAGACGAATATACGCCTCCAGAAAGTTCTGCACGCCGAAGTTCGTCATCGCCGAGCCGAAGAACATGGGCGTGAGTTCGCCCGCATCGACTGCCGCACGGTCGAACGTCTCCCCCGCATCACGCAGCAGCTCGATATCGTCCGCAAGCGCTGCGGCAGCCTCCGCACCGACGCGCTCCTTCCACACGGGGTCGTCCATCTCGAACACCTCGGAGACGCGTGTCTCCTGTCCGTGTGTTGCGTCCTCGGCAAAGAGCTCAATGCGGTTCTTCTCGCGGTCATAGACGCCGCGGTAGGTACCGTCCGTGCCGATCGGCCAATTCATCGGATAGGAGCGGATGCCGAGCACGTTCTCCAGCTCGTCCATCAGATCGAGCGGTGCCTTGCCGAAACGATCCAGCTTGTTGACGAAGGTGAAGATGGGGATGCCGCGCTGGCGGCAGACGCGGAACAGCTTGCGCGTCTGCGCCTCGACCCCCTTTGCCGCGTCGATGATCATGACGGCGCTGTCCACCGCCATCAGCGTACGGTAGGTGTCCTCGCTGAAGTCCTGATGCCCGGGCGTATCCAGGATGTTGATCCGATAACCGTCGTAGTCGAACTGCAGGACGGAGGAGGTGACGGAGATGCCGCGCTGCTTCTCGATCTCCATCCAGTCGGAGACAGCATGGCGCTGCGTCTTGCGCGACTTGATCGAGCCTGCGAGATGGATCGCCCCGCCGTAGAGGAGCAGTTTCTCGGTGAGGGTCGTCTTGCCCGCGTCCGGATGCGAGATGATGGCAAATGTACGGCGTTTTTCGATCTCGCGCGCGAGTTCTTCTTTCAGTTCTGCCATAATCTCCCCTATTGCAAAGTCAGTGATACGGGGCAGTGATCGCTCCCGAATACGTCTGCGTGAATCT
The DNA here is from genome assembly GCA_963518105.1 of uncultured Selenomonas sp. Classification (GTDB taxonomy): domain Bacteria; phylum Bacillota; class Negativicutes; order Selenomonadales; family Selenomonadaceae; genus Centipeda. The sequence continues at coordinate 155,112 of CAUQID010000002.1, read as the reverse complement.
CCGCCGCCGCGATGCGGTCCCGCAGCTCCTCGGATACGAGAAAGTAGTCGATGCGCCATCCCGCATTCGTCTCGCGTGCATGGCGCAGGTACGACCACCATGTATACGCCCCCGTCAGATCGGGGTAGAGCGTGCGGAACGTATCGACAAAGCCCGCGTCGAGCAGTTCGGTGAACTTCCCGCGCTCTGCGTCCGTAAAGCCTGCATTTTTCCGATTGCTCTTCGGGTTCTTGAGATCGATCTCCGTGTGTGCGACATTGAGATCGCCGCAGACAACGACAGGCTTTTTCGCACGCAGATCGAGCAGGTATGCGCGGAACGCATCCTCCCATTCCATGCGGTAGTCAAGACGTGCAAGCCCGTTCTGTGAATTCGGCGTATAGACGGTGACGAGATAGACATCCTCGTACTCCATCGTGATGACGCGCCCCTCATGGTCATGCTCCGGGATGCCGAGCCCATAGCTGACCGAAAGGGGCTTGATCCGTGTAAAGATGGCCGTGCCGGAGTAGCCCTTTTTCTCCGCACTGTAAAAATACTGCGCGTAGCCGGGCAGCTCGAGAATCGCCTGCCCCTCCTGCATCTTTGTCTCCTGCAGGCAGAATGCATCCGCATTCAGCATGCGGAACGACTCCATGAAGTCCTTCTTGAGCGCAGCGCGCAGACCGTTGACATTCCATGATACAAAACGCATAGCGAGTCTCCTTCGTCAGAGGGTCTGATAGGCCGAAATGGGCCAGAAAACGAGCATCGCCTTCCCCTTGATCAGGTCGTAGGGCACGAAGCCGACATCGGCGAATCGGCTGTCCTCCGAGTTGTTGCGGTTGTCGCCCATGACGAAGATGCGTCCCTCGGGCACGGTGGACTTGGGATACTCACTGCGGGTCTTCTCGAGGATGTAGTCCTCCGTCAGCAGCTGGTCGTTGACGAGCACACGCCCCTCGCGAATCTCAATGGTATCGCCGGGCGTCGCGATCACACGCTTGATGAAGTCGCGGCTCGGGTCGCGCGGATACTGGAAGACGAGTACCTCCCCCTTCTCCGGTGCACGGAAGCGGTAGATGAATTTATTCACGACGAGCCGCTGCTCCGACTCGAGCGTCGGACGCATCGACGGGCCGTCGACGACGTAGAGTTCGACGATAAAGGTGCGGATGAACATCGCGAGTGCAACGGCGACGACGATCGATACGATCCAGTCCTTAATCTCCGACGCAGTGGACGTTTCCTGTTCCATAAAGACCTCCTTTGCTCTCTGTCTGCGGATTCTTCATACAGCAAAAATAGGGACTGCCGCAGCAGTCCCCATTCCTCGTTCTTCAGCGCTTTTCGCGAATACGAGCCGCCTTGCCCGTCAGTCCGCGCAGGTAGTAGAGCTTTGCGCGGCGGACGATACCGCGGCGCGTTACCTCGATCTTTGCGATACGCGGGGAGTGCACGGGGAAGAGGCGCTCGACGCCGACGCCCGATGCGATGCGGCGTACGGTGAAAGTCTCACGGACACCCGTACCCTGGCGGCCGATGACAACGCCCTCGAACACCTGGATACGCTCGCGCGTGCCCTCAACGATGCGCGCATGCACGCGCACAGTGTCGCCCGGTGCGAATGCGGGAATGTCGGAGCGCAGCTGCTCCTTCTCCAGGATCTCGATGATATTCATTCTGTTTTCCTCCTTCGATCGGACGTTCATACCCGGCTCATGCCGGCCAGCGGACCATCCACACACATACTCAGAGACTATATCACAGGATTGCCTTCGGCGCAAGTAAAATTTTTGTGGATCTCAGCTCTCCGCGTGTTCCTGCTCCTCCTGCACCTGCTTTGGGCAGCGCGGCAGCACATGCGCCTGCCAGTCCGGCTCGCAGGTGATGCGGTTGCGCCCGTTCTGCTTCGACTGGTAGAGAGCGGTATCCGCACGCTTGACGATATGATCAGGGGTATCGGACTCCGTGCCGTACCAGACCCCCACCCCGCCGCTGCACGTCACCTGCTCGTCGGGGTGGATGCGTGCCTCGGCAACTGCCTCGCGGATCAGATTGCCGAATGCCTCCGCCTGTGCACCGTCGTAGTGGAGGCACAGCAGGATGAACTCCTCGCCGCCCCAGCGGATGAGCACATGCCGCCGATCGAGGAAGCTGCGGATGGTCTGGGCGAATCCCACGAGCACGATGTCGCCGATATCGTGGCCGTAGGTGTCGTTGATGCGCTTGAAATGGTCGATGTCGAACATGAGGATGGAGAACGGTTCTTTTGTCTCCGCGGCAATCCGCATGAAGTCGCGCACGGCGGATGGGAACTTGTGCCGATTGAACGCACCCGTGAGCGAGTCCGACTCCATGCGCTTCGTCACGGCATTGACCTCGTTCTCGAGGCTGACGGACAGTTCAGAGAGGTAACGCTCGTGGGCCGCACGCTCGAGAACGAGCTGCACGATGAAGAACCCGATGGTGTAGATGCCGAACGGCACAACATAGGCATGCCACGCGAACAGGCGGTACTGGATCGACATGCCGTCGATAAAGCCGAGCACGGAGAGCGTGCCGAACGCGATGAGCAGCGAGCGGCATCGTTGGTTCCCGCGCTTGTGGGATGCCCAGAGCCAGCAGCCGATGATGAGTCCGCAGACGAGCACCGCGGGATAGAAGAAGAACCGCATCAGATAGAAGCCGCTCTGCCCTGCCAGCTCGAAGACGAGTCCCGTGAATATAATGAGTCCGTAGACGGCGGAGATCTTCACAATCCCCATCCGATACTGCTCATCGATGATGCGGTAGAGCAACAGATTCGCCGAGAGCGGGATGAGGAACGCGGAGATCATCTCCATGTACCACCACGCAACGGGCCAGTCCAGCCAGAGGAGCATCAGACTCGATGAGCTGATCATCCAGATGAAGAGGACGACGAGCACGGCGATGAGCCGCAGATAGATGTCGCGCAAGTCCTTCTCGGTAAAGAAGTAGACACCGAGCAGCATGATGAAGATGAGCAGCGCCGTAATGCCGCTGACATAGGGGAAGTCGTAGAGGAATACATCCTCGATCTGATGAGAGGCGCGGTCGAGCCGGACACGATCAAACTGTCCGATCACCCAGATGTTATTCGAGTACACCTGCATGACGAGCTGCCGGCCGATTGCCCACGCGGGCAGGTCGACGAGATGCCATTTGCGTCCGTAGGAGAAGGGCCGCGGCTTGAGGTCGCCGTAGCGGTAGATGGACACACCGTCCAAAAAGATCTGCAGCGACTGATCTGTTGTCGAGAAGAAGAGGCTCTCGTCCACCCCCGTATCGGGCGGGATGTAGACACGTACCCAGATATAGTGCGTGCCCTCATGGACGGCCACACCGAACTGCGGGTCGAAGTTGCGCCACTGTCCCTCCTCCTTCGGGAAGGCAGGGACAGTCTTAGCAGGTTTTGCATCTGGATTCGGCTCATTTTCCTGCCAGTATTCCCACGAGAGCCGGGAGGTCTCGGCGGATGCACTGTGTCCGATGCACAGCATGAGCACCAGAAGTATCGCCTGCACAGCAGTGCGCCATCCTCGCTCCATCCTTTGATCACCTCCACTGTGTTTTTCGTCAGAAATCAGATTGATCTTAAGTCGGTTAGGAGCAAAGTCCTGCTATCGTATTCCGCACCACATCCTCCGGCACATCGCTGCGCACGCAGACGCGGCCGATACACGCGGCGAGTACCCAGTGGATGCGTCCGCCGACGGTCTTCTTATCGTGGAAGAGGTCGGCATACATGGCATCTGCCGTCACTCCCTCGGCAGTACACGGCAGCCCCATAGCGGTAATGAGGCGCGTGATGCGCGCGGCATCCGCAGATGAAAGCAGCCCCATCGCCGCGCTGATCTGTGCCGCCCCCGCCATGCCGATGGCAACGGCCTCGCCGTGACGGTAGCGTGCATAGCCCGTCTCCGTCTCGACGGCGTGGGCAATCGTATGTCCGAAGTTGAGAATGCGGCGCAGCCCGCCCTCACGCTCGTCCTGCCGCACAACATCCGCCTTGATCTCACAGGAGCGCGCAATCATGTACGCTGCCGCATCAGGCGCAAGCGCCAGCACATCAGCGGTATGCGCCTCCAGCCATGCGAAGAAGTCCGCATCGCAGATGATGCCGTATTTGATGATCTCGCCGAGGCCCGCCCTGATCTCGCGCGCGGGCAGGGTCTGCAGTGCGTCCAGATCCATAAAGACGGCATCGGGCTGATAGAACGCGCCGATGAGATTCTTGCCGCGGGCATGGTTGACGGCGACCTTGCCGCCGACACTCGAGTCCACCTGTGCGAGCAGGGTCGTCGGCAGCTGGATGAAGGGCACGCCGCGCATATAGGATGCCGCGACGAATCCCGTGAGGTCGCCGACAACGCCGCCGCCGAGAGCAAAAATCGGTGACTTTCGGTCCAGGCCGAGCGAAATGGCACGCGTAAAGAGCTGCTCCGCCTGCGCGAGGCTCTTCGACTGCTCTCCGGCAGGGATAACGGCGACCTCTGCCTGCACGCCTGCGCGCGCGATACACGCGGCGATGCGTGCGGCGCAGTGCGGAGCGACATGCTCATCGGTCACAATCATCCCGCGCGGGGAGTATCCCGCCTGACGGACGAATGCCGTAAGCTCGTCCATGATGCCGCATCCGATAACGATCGGATAGCTTCGTGCACCGAGTGCAACGTCTACTTTGCGCATCATATCATTTTCTCCATATCCGAATAGCCTGCAGGATGTGCTCCGTCACCTCGAGCGGTGCACGAGCACTCGTATCCACGGTAACATCCGCGCCCTCATAGAGATGCGCGCGCTCAGCGAGCAGCTGTGCAACGGCCGCGCGCCGATCACCCGCATCTGCACCGTCGAGTACGGGGCGCTTGCCGCGCGCCGATGTCCGCAGGAGGATGGTATCAATGTCCGCTGTCAGTGCGACGAGAATGCCGTTTTCACGAAGCATCGCGACATTCTCCGCATCCTTGACCGTGCCGCCCCCCGTCGCGATGACGAGACCGCTGCGCCCCGCCGCCTCCCGCACGGCTTCCTTTTCCCGCGCGCGAAAATACGGCTCGCCGCAGCGGGCGAACATCTCAGGGATAGACATGCCGCTGCGCTCGGCGATCTTCTTGTCGAGGTCATGGAATGCGCAGCCAAGGCGTGCGGCGAGCATGCGGCCGACGCTCGTCTTGCCCGTTCCCATGAATCCGATTAGGACAATATTCTTCATGATGTCTGCCGCACGTCTGCAATCCGCGCACGATAGGCGGCAAGCGAGGCACACAGATCTGTCATCGTATCGGCATGGAACTGCCCGCAGAGCGCATCCGCGAGGACGAAGGCGGTCATCGCCTCGCCGACGACAGAGGCTGCGGGCACGGCGCAGACGTCGCTGCGCTCCTTGCTCGCAGAGACCTCAGCTCCCGTCGCGATGTCGATGGTCTGCAGCGGTGTCATCAGCGTCGGAATCGGCTTCATCGCCGCACGGATGACGAGCGTCTCCCCATTCGTCATGCCGCCCTCAAGTCCGCCTGCACGATTCGTGCGGCGGCAGGGATGCCCGTCAGCCCCCATGAAGATCTCGTCATGGATCTCGCTGCCCGGCAGATGCGCGCACGCAAACCCTGCACCGATCTCGACGCCCTTGATCGCCTGAATGGACATCAGCGCGCCCGCAAGCCGTCCGTCGAGCCGCCGATCCCACTGCGTATGCGATCCGAGCCCGACAGGAAGCCCGCGCACCACAATCTCAAAGATGCCGCCGAGGGTGTCGCCCGCCGCCTGTGCCGCGTCGATGCGCTCCTTCATGCGCGTCTCAGCCGCAGGGTCGCAGCAGTTCAGATCTCCACTGTTTGTCACGCCGATGTCTGCGTCGCGAATGGCAGTGCGGTCAACCGCAGCGCCGCCGATCTCCGTCACATGGGAGGCAACCGTCACATCGAGGACGGCGAGCAGCTGGCGGCAGACTGCGCCGACCGCGACGCGCATCGCCGTCTCCCGCGCACTCGAGCGCTCGAGGATGTCGCGCGCATCGCCGCGGCCATATTTCAGCACGCCGGAGAGGTCGGCATGTCCGGGACGCACCGCCGTCACCTGCGGCCCTGTCGGCGTGCCGAAGGGGTCCATGCGCTCCGTCCAGTTCACAAAATCGCGGTTGATCACCTGCAGGGTCAGCGGAGACCCCAGCGTCTCGCCAAAACGCAGACCCGCGAGCACCTCGACGCGATCCATCTCGATCTTCATCCGTCCGCCGCGTCCGTAGCCGTGCTGGCGGCGCGCCAACTGCGCGTCGATCTCCTCACGCGCAACGCGCAGCCCCGCAGGCAGGCCCTCGAGAATCGCCGTCAGCGCCGCACCGTGCGACTCCCCTGCCGTCATAAAACGCAGATGCCCCATCCAAATCCCCCGTCCCAAACAATCGTTTATTCTAAAAAACAATTCGATAAAATGTCCGTTTTTCCTGCAACGCACGGTGCCTATTCTCTGATAAATATCAGTGCGGATCTGACGGTTCGGCGTCCTCTGTCACCGCATCGTCCCGTGTCGGCAGCGCGGCAATCTGCACTGTCAGCACGCAGTGCAGGCCGTCCTCCGCCGCCGTCAGCACCGTCTCCCCCAAGCAAACGGCACGGCGGTCCTCCTCCATCGCCCGCAGGAAGGTAATGAGGTCGAAGTAGCTGCCGCGCAGCTTCAGCGTGACGGACTGAACCGCTCCGTCCTCCTCTGTCTGCGGAGCGTGTGGGGTGATCCCCTCGATGAAGATGCCGCTCCGGCGCGCGAGCTGCTCTGCCTGCCGAACGAACCGCCCTTGTCCGCGCTCCTGCGGCAGTGCAGCATCCGCGCGTTCCATGCGTGCGTGCAGCTTTTCCTCCGCCTGTGCATCCTGCAGCAGCACACGCTGATATGTCTCGATGCCTGCCATCTGGGCACGGGCACTGTCGCGCCGGGCGAGCGCCGCTGTCCGCTCTGCCGCCAGCAGCGGTGAGAGAATAAGCACATAGAGCAGCACCAGGGTGCACGCGAGGATGAGTGCCGCCTCGATGCGCTGACGCTCCGACCATCTCTGCATACCGACCTCCTACCAGCGCGCCTGCATCTCGAAGCGGATGCGCCCATGTCCGCGCTCTGCCTGCTCTGCCTCTACGAGCGACACATCCGAGGAGAAGAAGGCTGCCTCCTCCATCCGCCCCATGAGTGCAGTGAGTGCCTCATAGTCTGCTGCCTCGCCCTCGATACGCACATCCTCCGCCGCGTGCACGCCCGTAATGCGGACACCGTCCGGGGTCACCGTCCCGAGATGCACGAGCAGAGCACGCACAGGCAGCGAACCGGCAGTAAAGTCCGCCAGGTACCGCTCACGCGCTGCCGTATCAGCACGCAGCGCAGAGAACGCCGCCGCACGCCGCAGATCCGCATCGTGCAGGGTCAGCTCCTCCTCAGCCGCCGCACAGGCACGCTGTGCTTCCATGCAGGCAGCGAGATCCGCCCCCGCCGCTGCGAGAAAAAGTGCGGCTGCGCTCCCCGCAATGAGTGCGGCCGCGTGCGCCCGCAGCTGACGGCGCAGCGAACGTTGTGCCGGCCAATAGAGGCGTGCCGGTGTTCCTGCACGCAGGAGGAGTGCCGCATAGGCGGCACGCTGCTGTGCCGCAGATGCCGCCCGCTCCGTCTCCCAAGGCATAGACGGCTCACACGCCGCCTCCACAGACGCCGCAAGACTGCCGCCGTGCGGCGGACAGACCGTCATCCGCCGCAGGCGAAGTCCCGCCGCGGCAAAGGCAGAAACGTATGCCCGCAGACACGCCGCATCCGTCCACGCCAGCCAGTAGCGGGGAGACACCGTGTCTCCGCATGCATCGCAGCAGAGGCAGACATCGGCGGGCAGCACCTCCTCGGATGCACGCAGCGACCAGAGGAGCGCCGCCCGCATCTCCTCCTCCGCCGGCGGTGCAGGCAGTGATATCTCCCGCACCTGCACACACATCTCCGGCAATGCGAGTGCAAGCGGCAGATGCAGCCAGCCTGCGCGCAGGATTTCTTCCTGTGCACGGGCAGCGAGCGCCGCCGCATCTGTGTACGTTCCCTCCGCATACGCCGCCGTGCGCGTCTCTGCTGCCATCCAAGCGCCGCTGTCTGCAGGTGCACAGAGACGGACAAGAGTCAGCCCCTCCGGTCCAGCATAGAGCCCCACAGCCTCGTGCAGTCCGTACAGACTAGAACCAGCGACGCCAAACATAGCGATTCCCCTTTCTCTCCATACGAGCACGAACAATCTTTGCCCGCTTCCAATCCTCTCCGTCTGGAATGCGCGGCATTCCCGTCTCCTCGGCAGCGGCGACCAGATGGAGCGCATCGATGCCAAGGCCATCCTGCGGCATCTCGATATAAACAGAGAGGCGGATGTCTGCGGACATCGGGACGCCATCCACGCGAATGGGAGACCGCTCCCCCGCAGGCGGGAGCACACCGAAGGCGGACGCATCGCGCTCGAGTGCTGCCGCCGCCGTCTCGATGCCGCTCTCCGCCGCGAGCCGCAGCTGCATTTCGCGCTCGTACTCTGCAGCAATGCTGCTCCCGCCGCGCATGAACTGCGCCGCCGCCAGTACGATGAGCACCAGCACTGCGAGCACGCAGAGAGCGCCGGCAGATACCATACCGCGCGCATCCTGCAGCAGATTCCTAGTCGTCACCCATATCCTCCCGCAGATAGACCTCCGTTGCGATCCGATGCGTCCGTCCGCTCGCAACGCTCCTGCCCGTCATCTCGATATGATAGAGGCGCGGATGGTCAGCGTCTGGAATAATGGAAAAGGAAGAGATGTGCACCCCCGCCCCCGCAAACGAACCCGTAATGGGAAATGAACCGTAGTTGAAGACGATCCGCCCGTCCCGCAGCCAATAGCGGTCGAGCGGGCGCTCGGACTGATTCCTGCGGCGCACTGCCTGCCGCATCTCGTAGACGCCCGTCATCTGCTCCCTGATGTGGTCGGAGAGCAGCGCAGACTCCACCACGCGCACCGCTGCAAGCTGCATCTCCTGCCGCAGCTCCGCATCCGCAATACTGCGCTGATAGCTGCGCCAGCTCCACACGAGAGCAAAAGCAAGAAAAGAGAGGAGCAGCACGAAGACGGGAAGACTGACCGCCAGCTCCATCAGCAGCAGCCCCCGTGCGTCACTTCGCCGCTCACGGCGCACCTGCCGTCTGTCCATGCACCCTCATCCTCCGCACAAACGCAGCCGACTCCTGCCGTCCAGCCAGCTGCCATGAAACGTGCATCCGCACATCGTAAAACGCGCCGTCTCGGGCAACCTCCGTCCGAACACCATAGACGACACCATTCTCCTCTGATGTCGTCGTGCCGGCAATGGGCGGAGTACCACCGTCCAGATCCGCCTCCATCACCGCGAGCTGCCCGCGCGCCAGCAGCGCTGCTCCCATGCGCGCTGCAGCCTGCTCCTCGATGAGTGCCGTACGCGCAAACACACCGACGACAGCCGCCGCGGCGAGCACAATCATCCCGAGCGCCGCCGCCTCGAGGAGAATCCACCCTGCCTCCTCAGTCCGTCTCATCCGGCGCATCCTGTCCACCTCTCTGCAGGCGAATCCGCGCCGCACGGTCGATCACCACATACAGGGCGCGCTCCTCGCAGCCCTCCGCGTAGACGCGTATCTTCATATTATGACTCCACCGCCCCGCGATCTCGCCGTTTCTGCCAAAAACGACCGGCGTCTCCCGCATCGTCTCCTGCACGATCCGCACACGCGGCAAGGGCTTATGCACGCGGTCTTCCCCCGCAAACGGGTGATGTACCGCATAGCTGCCCGCACGGATGCGGACGCGCGGCTCGCGCTCCCATGCTGCGCGCCCCTGCATCATATAGAGCGGCGGCGTCGTCATGCGCGTCACCGCCTGCACGCGGCGCAGCTCGGCGACGAGCCGCATTGCCTCGTACTCCACCGCTGCCCGCGCATAGAGGGAAAATCCCGCAGGAAGCAGCACCGAGAGCAGCACCGTAAGAACGGAGAGCACCATCAGCACCTCGATGAGCGCCGCACCGCGCGCCTCTGTTCGCCGCATCAGGCAAGCCCCCAGTAGAGCTGCCAAAGATCTGCCCCTGCAACGAAGGCAACGTATCCGCCCGCCGACAAAAAAGGGCCGAATGGGATGCCGTCCCGCCGCGACCTGCGCCCCGAGGCGAGGAGCAGCGCCGCAGCGATGCCGCCGAGCAGGAAGGCAATCCAGAGCGCCACGACGGCACTCTCCCAACCAAGCCAAATGCCGAGCCCCGCTGCAAGTTTCACATCCCCCCCGCCAAGGCCGCCGCGCGCAGCGATATACAGGCAATAAAATAAGACGCCGCAAAGCGTCCCACCCATCAAGGCATCCATCAAAGACAGCAGTCCTGCCGGCACACAGACGAATCCGAGCGCCGCAAAGGGCAGCGTAATACAGTCATAGAGCATCCCATCCCGCAGATCGAGAAACGAGAGCCAGAGCAGCATCGCCGCAAAGATACTGCCCGCCGCCGTACGCAGTCCCAGCCCCGCAGAGAGTACGATGCCGGCGAGCGCCGCCATCCAGAGCAGGACGATGACAGCGGCATCTCGTCGTGCGGGGAGAAGGTCTGCCGTTTGTATCCGCATCCCATGCGCCCCCTTAGTCCTTCGCGCGGTAGTCCTCCGCCGTACGTCCGCCGCAGGTAGCGCGCCATACGCCGCCCTTCTTCTCCACCGCATACGATGCGCCGTCCATCGAGACCTCCTTGCCGCCCACGCGCACATTGCCCGAGGGCGGCCTGAGATTCTTGAGATCGGTCACATACTCCGCCAGATCGTCGATACCCGCAGGGTTTTTCCCCTTTGCCGTCTGATAGAGCACGATTGCTGTATCGAGTGCTGTGAGATCCGCCTGTACCTTCACCGTGTTCGCCGTCGTAACGGCCGACGTGAAGCGCGGTACAGCGATGGAGAGAATCACGGCGAGAATCATCACGGCGAGCAGCGTCGAGAGCAGGGAGAACCCACGCTCACAGCGCCGCAGCGCGATGCGTTTACTTAAAGTCGACAAACTCATCAATGCGCGCACCGCCCTTTGCCATCGGCTCTACAAAACTGCGCCACACATCCATCACAATCACACGCGGATGCGTCTCATCCGCAAGTGCATCCGAGAGCGCCGCCGCGAACTCCTCCTGCGTCGAGACCCCCGCCGCCTTGATGCCGAAGCTCTCTGCGTATGCCGCATAGTCCATCGGGTAGTCAAGCTCGCAGGCGATGTAGCGTTCGTCGTAGAGCACCCTCTGCAGCTGACGGATCATACCGAGACTGCGGTTGTTCACAATGATGGAGAGGACGGGCAGACCAAGCCGCGCGATGGTGTAATACTCGCTGCCGGTCATCTTGATGCCGCCGTCGCCCGCGATGTGGATGACGCGCCGCAGATCGCCCCATGCGATCTGTGCCCCCATCGCCGCAGGCAGTCCATAGCCCATCGTCCCGAGGCCGCCCGAGGTCAGCCATGTCCGAGGCTCCTCCACGCGCAGATGGAGCGCCGCCCACATCTGATGCTGGCCCACATCCGTCGCATAGGCGTATGCCCTGCCCGCGGTGCTCTGCGCGATCTGGTGCAGCGCCCACGGTACGGTCAGACGGCCGACATGATAGTCGTAGTCATACGCTTCCTGCCATGTACGGATCTGCGCCCACCATGGGGCAAGGCCGCTCTTCGGCGACTGACGCATAAGCAGTGCGAGAATCGTCCGCATATCACCTGCGAGGCCGAGACTGTTCTCGATGTTCTTGTCAATCTCCGCCGGATCAATATCGATGTGAATGAACCTGCGGTTTGCCGTATACTTGCTGAGGTTGCCCGTCTGGCGATCGGCAAAACGGCTGCCGATGGCGATGACGAGGTCTGCCGCGCCGATGGCGTAGTTTGCCGCCTTCTCCCCGTGCATCCCTGCAAAGCCGAGCATCTGCGGATGCGAGCGGGGCAGTGCGCCCATGCCCATCAGCGTATGCACCACAGGCAGATGATAGTGCTCGACAAATGCTGCAACCTCCGCCGACGTTCCCGCCGAGATGACCCCGCCGCCCACGATGACAAGCGGGCGCTCCGCACGCACGATCTCCGCCGCAGCCTCCGCCGCACAGATGACGAAGTCCGCATCCGGCTCGCCCGCCGTGCGCACCGCCGGCGTCTGCGGCACATAAGCGACCTCCTCAAAAAAGAGGTTGCGCGGCACATCGAGGAGCACCGGTCCCGGCCGGCCGCTGCGCGCGAGATCGAACGCCTGCCGTATCGTCGGAACGAGGTCGGCAGCGTTCTTTACCTTGTAGTTGTGCTTCGTCACAGGCATCGTCACATCGAGGATGTCCGTCTCCTGAAAGGCGTCGCGGCCAAGCATGGCGATGTCCACCTGCCCCGTGATCGCGACCATCGGGATCGAGTCCATGTACGCCGTCGCAAGCCCCGTCACGAGATTCGTTGCACCCGGTCCGGAGGTCGCGATGCAGACGCCGACGCGCCCCGTCGCGCGTGCATAGCCGTCCGCCGCATGGGCAGCATTCTGCTCGTGCGTCACCAGAATCTGACGGATATCGTTTTGCGCGTAGAGCGCATCATAGAGCGGCAGAATCATCCCGCCCGGATAGCCGAACAGAGTATCCACGCCCTGCTCGCGCAGACAAGCCAGAACCGCTTCCGCTCCCCGCATATACACACTCCTCAGATTTATGAAACAATAATAAAAATATTATAGCATATCCAAATGAATTAGAGCAAGCTGTGCAGTCTGCCGATTTCTCGAATTTTTCGAACGGCATCCGAGACCACTGCCTTCATTGAGGTTATTATACCATACTTTGCCTGCCCCCGCAGACAAATAAAACAAAAAAGCCGGCGCAGAATGCCGTTTCACATTCTGCGCCGGTTTTACGCTGCACCGATGGGTGCTCTATTTCACGACATCTCCATGCCAATCCTTGATGCCGCCCATCTCAACGATGTTCCTGTATCCGAGTCCGGCGAGCTTTTCCGATGCCTGCATGCTGCGCGCCCCGCTGCGGCAGTAGACGAAGATCAGCTGTTCCTTGTCGGGCAGCTGCTGCGGCGCCGTGCCTCCAATGGTCTCATTCGGCACATTGATGGCCTGCGGGATATGTCCTTCGGCATATTCCTTCGCCGTACGAACATCGAGAATGATGTAGTTCTTCTCCGTCTGCATCATCTGCGCCGCCTCATCAGAGGAAACGCGGCGGAACGCAGCCGCGCTCTGCGGGGTCTCCTGCTTCGCCTGCGAAGCACCTCCGCAGCCGCAGACACCGAGGGTCAAGGCACCCAAAAAGAGGGCAACAAATATTTTACGCATAAAATCTCCTTACTCAAACCTATTTTACAATCTCTCCGTGCCAGTCCTTGATGCCGCCCATCTCGATGATGTTCTTATAGCCCATGTGTGCGAGGCGGTTGGCGACGTTCATACTGCGAATCCCCTTGACACAGTAGACGAATATGGTCTGGCTGCGATCTGGCAGTTCCTTCGGCGGTGTATCGCCGATCTGATCCATCGGGATATTGACGGCGTGCGGGATATGTCCCTCGGCGAACTCCTGCGGGCTGCGCACATCGAGAATCAGATAGTCCTGCTCCCGCTGCATCAGCACCTGCGCCTCATCCGCCGTGATTCTCCGATACTTCGCCTGCTCCTTATGATCCTCCGGACGTTCTCCGCTGCAGCCGATCATGGACAGCGCTGCCGCTGCGAACAGCAGGAGCGCCAAAACCTTCCTCATACAATACCCCCAAATCCATCTGCCCAGAGCAGTTTCCCTATCGAAACAGTACCATGATCGTTCCGCCAACGGCCGGCAGGGCAACAATCCAAAACCGCAGCACGGCGCGCGGTGCGAGATGCGTCAGCTTCGCCCCGAAATACGCGCCGATGGAGAGCGCCGCGAGCGTCTCGATGAAGAGCCGCGGGTCAAGCTGTCCGTAGAGGATGTAGCCGATGCCTCCGCTGACGGAGATCGGCACAATGATCATCATGGTCGTCCCGATCGCCTGCAGGAGCGGCACGCCGAAAACGACCATGAGCGCAATCTGGATGTATGCCGCCGAGCCGATGCCGAACGCCCCCGAGAGGATGCCGCACACGATGCCGATGGGAACGCCGCAGAGATAGAGCGGCCGCCCCGTCAGCAGCTCCCCGCGCACGGGAATCTGCCGTGCAAGCCAGTCTGCCCGGTAAATCCGCAGATAAAGGAGCAGGGCGCTCGAGAGAAGCATCCCGCCTGTGAGCAGGCTCAGATTCGCCGCCGGCAGATGGTTCGATATCACCGCGCCGAGCAGCGCGCCGAGCAGCCCGCCCGCACCGAGCACCGCTCCCGTCAGCGGAACGACCTCGCGCTCACGGTAGTGACTGACTGCGCCTGAGAGCGTCGTGAACGCCATCGAGCCGAGCGCGACGGCGAGCGCCTGATGAATCGGCACACCAAAGCCCACGACAAGCAGGGTAATGATAACGCCGCTGCCCCCGGCACCGACAAATCCAATGATTGCCCCCATGAGGAGCATGGACAAAAAGAGCATCGCAACCTCCGCGGGAAGCACCCCAAAACCAGAAAAGGAGCTGCATAGCAGCTCCCATGTATTGCGATGGTGACGCCTATGGGATTCGAACCCATGAACCCGCCGTGAGAGGGCGGTGTCTTAACCACTTGACGAAGGCGCCGTTTGGTGACGCCTATGGGATTCGAACCCATGAACCCGCCGTGAGAGGGCGGTGTCTTAACCACTTGACGAAGGCGCCACATATGTCAACAGGAGGTACTATATCACAGGATTAGCCAAAAAGCAAGCACTTTTTACAAAACGATATCCGCCACGTCTCAGTTCGCTGCCGACAGGTGTGCGAGCGCCGCGTGCAGACGCGCAAGTCCCGCCTCCCTGCCGAGGATGGCGAGCAGCTCCGTTGCACCGCCGGGCGTAACCGCCTGCCCTGCCGCCGCGATGCGCAGCACCCACATGACGGTTCCCTTGCGCCAGCCCTCACGCTCGATGCACTCCTCAAGCACGGCGTAGAGTAGATCATTCTCCCACTGTGCCGGCGTGAGCGCCTCGAGAATCCCGATGAGGGCGGGCAGGAGTTCCTGCGCCGCTGCAGGCGTTACCTTGTTGCGCTTGTTCTCGTAAAGCGATACGTCGAAGGGCGGCGCATCGATGAGGAATGCGATGGCAGGCCGCACCTCGCCGAGCCGTGCCACACGCGTACGCAGGAGGCGTGCCAGTGCCGTCCACTGCATCTCCAGATGCGCGGGCAGGTCGCCGGCAAAGGGACGCGCCGCCGCAGCGAACGCCTCGTCCGTCATCGCCTTGAAATATTCCCCGCTCATCCAGCCGAGCTTGTCGTAGTCAAAGACAGCAGGCGACTTCGAGAGTCCCTCGAGCGAGAATGCCTCAATCAGCTCGTCCATTGAGAAAATTTCCTGATTTGTCGTCTTCGGACTCCACCCGAGGAGCGCAACATAGTTCACAATGGCCTCTGCGGGGTAGCCCATCTGCACGAGATCGTCAAAACTCGTCGCACCGTGGCGCTTCGAGAGTTTGCTCGTCCTGCCCGTCTCATCGTCGCGTCCCATGACGGGAGCAAGGTGGATGAATACGGGAGTCTCCCAGCCGAACGCCTCATAGAGGAGGACGTGCTTCGGCGTGGAGGTGATGAACTCCGCACCGCGGATGATATGCGACACCTTCATCAGATGATCGTCGATGACATTGGCAAAGTTATACGTCGGCATGCCGTCGCGCTTGAGGAGCACCTGATCCTCAAGCTCTGTGTTCGGTATCGTCACGTTGCCGTGGAGTACGTCACAGAATGTCGTCTCGCCGGCGAGCGGCATCTTCTGTCGGATGACGTACGCCTCTCCGCGCGCCATACGCGCCGCAGACTCCTCAGCAGAGAGGTCGCGGCAGGTGCGCGGGTAGCCGCCGAACGATTTCTCCCCGTCCGGCTGCGCCGCCTCCTCCGTATGATCACAGAAGCAGCGGTAGGCATGACCGCTGTCGACCAGCTGCTCTGCATATTTCTTATAGATATCCATGCGCTCACTCTGGACGTAGGGACCATAGTCTCCGCCGATGCCGTCCGGCCCCTCGTCGGGGACGATGCCCGCCGCATCCAGTGTGCGCCGGATGAAGTCCACTGCATCCGCCACATAACGGTTTCTGTCGGTGTCCTCGATGCGCAGGATGAACGTCCCGTCATTTGCGCGGGCGAACAGCCATGCATAGAGCGCAGTGCGCAGGTTGCCGATGTGCATATAGCCCGTCGGACTCGGGGCAAAACGGGTACGGATTGCCGAATTCGTCAACGTATTTCCTCCCAATACAATCATCTTGGCGGATGTGCGAGGCATCCCGCGCGTATCCTGCACCGTCAGCCGCGCAAGTAGCTGCAGAGTGCGCGGAACATGATGAGCGAACTCATCGCGCCCGGGTCCTCGATCCCGATGCTGCGCACGCCGATCAGCGCGGCGCGCCCGCGCCGTGCTGCGATGGTCTTCGTATACTCCGCGCCCGCACGCCCTGCGTTCAGCGCCTCCTCCAGGCACTCGCGCAGGCTCTTGCCGTCTGCGTTCTCACGCAGAAAAGCGTCGCGGATGGGGATGAGCGTGTCGAGCATGGTCTTGTCCCCGCGCTCAGCGCGCCCGCGCCGCTGGATGGCATCAATGCCCGCCGTAAAGAGTTTCTCAAAGCTCGCCACATCAAGCCGCGTCTTCGCCGTCACAGACTCTCCGGCACGCACGAAAGCAATGCCGTAGAGCGGGCCTGCCGCCCCCCCGACATTCTCAATGAACGCGCGCCCGATCTGCTGGAGCACATCCGCCGCCGGCGCATCGGCAGACAGCTCCGCGAGGCGCTCCTGCGCCGCCGTGAAGCCGCGTGCCATATTGAGTCCGTGATCTCCGTCTCCCGTCTTTGCATCAATCGCCGTCAGATAGTCCTTCTGCGCCATGACTGCGGTGATGACTGCATCTACCGCATCACGAATATTCGCCATCTCCATCGCCCCTGCTTTCCCCAAATTTTTGATTTTTCCACATTCTCGCATATATTATAGCACGCCTTTTTTCATAGGAAAAGAGGGGAGTACTCATTTCGGTGCAGTTTTCCGAAAAGACAGATTTCATCCTGCCCGGCAAATTGATATTCCCGTATTTGTCAAGTCTTGCGGCTTATTTTTTTTTATGTTATCATAATGGATAAGAAGGAACGCCTTAGATGTGCGTATGCCTTAGCAATGTCTAACCTACAAATCTTTTAGGGAATCCGACTTGATTTCGGTGAACGCGCTGTCCTCAGACGAGCACGGCAGCCGAACTTAGGATACCCACCTGCTTTACGCAGGTATAGACATATAAGTCATACGGCATTTCAGACACCTCTCTTGCGGTCAGAGTGAGGCTGCCCCCGCGGCGGTTTTGCTCTGACCTTTTTGTATGTATCTGTGGAATGGCAGGATTTTTCCAAAATAACACGAATAGATAAATAGTTACATGGTTGACAGGGGAGAAAGCAATGCCGGATCTGGAGAAAACGAACGAAGATATGAATGCGGATGCACCCGCCAAGCGGCGCGGGCGTCCGAAGAAGCAAACGCACGAGGAGGCGGAGGATACCGCTGCCAAGCGGCGCGGCCGCCCCAAAAAGGATGAGAGCACGCCCGCACAGGGGACGGTGCGCCGCGAACGTCCTGCAGAACTGGTCTTCGCGCTCGATATCGGAACACGCAGCGTCATCGGCATCGTCGCCGAACAGCGGGACGGGGTCCTCCATATCCTCGCCACCGAGCGCATGGAGCACAAGACGCGCGCGATGCTGGACGGGCAGATCCACGACGTACCGCAGGTCGCCGCCATCATCCGCGAGGTCAAGCGCCGCCTCACCGAGCGCACAGGCGCGCTGCACAGCGCCGCCGTCGCCGCCGCGGGCCGCGCGCTCTACACGATGACGGCAGAGGCGGAGCAGGATATCACGGGTACGATCACCCCCGCGCAGCAGCGCGACCTCGATTTCGCCGGCGTACAGGCAGCACAGCGCAAGCTCGCCCACTCCCACACCGTCGATGATCCGACACGCTACTACTGCGTCGGGTACAGTACGATCCGCTACACGCTCGACGGCAACGATCTCAAGACGCTCGTCGGTCAGCGCGGGCGCAAGGCGCAGGCGACCGTCATCGCCACCTTCCTCCCGCGTCAGGTCGTCGACTCGATGCAGTCGGCGCTGCGCGAGACGCACCTCGAGATGCGCGCCCTCACACTCGAGCCGATTGCGGGCATCAACGTGCTCATTCCGCCGACGATGCGCCATCTGAACCTCGTCCTCGTGGACATCGGCGCGGGTACCTCCGACGTCGCCATCACGCGCGGCGGCTCTGTCATCGCCTACGGCATGGTGCCGATGGCAGGCGACGAGATCACGGAGGCGATCTCGCGCGAGTATCTCCTCGACTTCAACATCGCCGAGGATATCAAGCGGCGGGCGGCCGACGGCCAGGATGTCTCGTTCACCGACATCCTCGGGATGAATCTTTCGCTCACCGCAGAGCAGGTCATCACCGCCATCAAGCCCGGTGTCGAGCATCTGGCTGGCGCGATTGCAAAGCAGATCCTCGAGCTGAACGGCGAGCCGCCGCAGGCGGTCATGCTTGTCGGCGGCGGCGCGCTCACCCCGATGATGCCGGAGCTGGTCGCAGAAGCACTCGGTATCCCCGCCGGCCGCGTCGCCGTACGCCAGCCGGATGTGGTGGACGGGGTCGCCGACCTCCCGCCGGAGCTCCACGCCCCCGATGCGGTCACGCCGCTCGGCATCCTCAAGATCGCCTCCATCAACACGCTGCATTTCCTCGCTGTCTGGATCAACGATATTGAGTACAGCCTCTTTAACTTCCGCGAGCTCAACGTCTCCGATGCCCTGCTCGCAGCGGGCATCAGCCTGCGCAAATACAACGGCCGCCCGGGCATGGGACTGATGATCACGGTAAACGGTGAGCGGAAGTCCTTTCCCGGTACGATGGGCACACTCGCGCAGATCACCATCGACGGCAAGAGTGCGGGGCTGGACTCCCCCATCCGCGACGACTGCCGCATCAAGCTCGTCGCGGGCGAGAACGGTACACAGCCCGAGATTCGTCTCAGTGCGGTCGCCGACCTCTCCGACCGCTACACCGTGCTGCTGAACGGCACAGAGATCCCCGTCGAGGCGAGCATTCTCGTCAATGACAGCACGCCCGAGGGAGACCCCGTACTGCGCGACGGCGACTCGATCGTCACGCGCCGTGAGCGCACACTCGGCGAGGTACTGCGTGCGGCGAACCTCCCGCCCACGGGACGGCGCATCTCCTACACGCTGAACGGCGAGGCGCGCCGATTCTCCACCCTGCCGAAGATCACGCTGAACGACGCGCCTGCGCCGCTCTCGACGATGCTGCACGAGGGGGATGCCATCGAGTACGAGGAGACCGCCGTTCCGACCCTCGCCTCCGTACTCGACCTCTCTGCCGCTTCCTATGCGACCATCACCTACGAGGGACAGGAACGACAGATTCCCGCGGCGGGCTTTACCCTCACGATCAACGGGCAGGAGGCATCCCCCGAGAGCGTCGTAGAGGACGGTGATGTCATCGTCTATCAAAAAGGCACGGGCAGCGCCAACGTCAGCGAGGCGCTCCTCGCCGTCGGCTTCACCCCGCCGCCTGCAACGAGCCGCGTCACATTCACCATCCTCGTCAATGGAACGAAGGCGGATTTCACCAGTCCCATCCGCACGGGCGACCGTCTGGAGGTAGCATTTACTCCGATCGCGTCGGCCGCGCCGCCGACAGCACACATCTCCTCCGATGCCCCTGCCGCAAGCGACATTCTCTCCGGCATCGCTGCGCGTGCGGGTCTCACAGAAATGAGCGCGGAGGACGGTGCGGAGAACGGAGATCGGTGCGCATCCACCCTTATCCCCGCGGATACGTCCGATCTCTCCGCAGAAGATGCGCAGAAGACGCCGGCAGACGGTCCTGAGGAGACGCCCGCACAGGAGGAGACAGGAGACACGGCCCCGCCCGCTGTCCCTGCAGCAGAGACACAGACGCCTGCATCGCAGGCTCCGCAGGATACCGGTGTCATCAGCATCGCCTCATTGATGCGATATGACTGAGCAGACGAAAAGACCTTCCGCGTTCTGCACGCACGCGGAAGGTCTTTTTTGATGTCTTCTCTTTATGTCTCTTCCCGCAGGGATTTCCAGCGGTCATGCAGCCAGAACCACTCCTCTGGATAGCGGCGGATCCACGCCTCGATGCGTGCATTCACCTCCTGCGTCACACGCCGCACATCGGCGGCGCGGTCGTCCGTCTGCATCACATGGATGCCCGCCTCAACGGTGAGAATATGATGTCCGTCCGCTGTCCGATGGATGAATACGGGAAAGATGGGCACACGGCAGCGGCGCGCGATCGCTGCCGCTCCCGTGAATGCATTCGTCTCCTGCCCGAAGAAGTCGATGATGACCCCGTCGCGCAGCGCAGGATCCTGATCGCTGAGCAGACCGACGATCCATCCCGCATCCACCATGCGAAACATCTCGCGCACGCCCGTCTGATAGGTGACATGCATCCCGACGAGTGCACGGTATTCGTTGATGAAGCGGTCCATCCCCGCCGCACGCTGCTTCTTTGCGACAGCAACGATGGGCAGCCCGCTGCCGGCGAGCGCGGCGCCCATGAGTTCCCAGTTGCCGCTGTGCGATGTGGCAAGAATCGCCCCCTTGCCTGCCGCTGCGCGCAGCTCATCCACCGCGCCTGCGAGAGTCACATAGTCCGCCATGTGCGCCTTCAGAACCGGGAAGCGCAGTACCTCCATCAGCATCGGTCCGAACCGCAGTGCGCTCTCACGTGCGATGCGCGCTCCCTCCGCTGCTGATACACCGAGGCAGCGCATGACCTGCGCCCTGGCAAGGTCCTTGCGCCGCGCCGGGATGAACAACCACGCCAGCTGCGCCAGCCCCGCGCCGATGCGCATGGCAGCGCCGTGCGGCAGGAGGCAGATGAGACGGCTGAGGAGCTTCACCGCATAGTAGGAGAGCATCTCAGTCCTGCCCGCGCAGCCCCTCGATTTCCTTTTCGAGGGATTTGATCTTTTTCACCATCTCGGGCAGCCGACGGACCGCCGCTTGTACGCGCAGCCATTCGGCATGCGGCTGCACAGGAAATCCCGCGCAGAAAACCCCCTCCGGCATATCGCCGATGATGCCTGAGCGTGCAGCGTAGACGGAGTTCGCGCCGATATTGATATGGCCGACCGTGCCGACCTGCCCGCCGAACGTGACATTGTGTCCGACCTTCGTCGAACCGGAGATGCCCGTCTGGGCAACGATGAGGCAGTTTGCGCCGATTTGGCAGTTGTGGCCGATGTGGACGAGGTTGTCGATCTTCGTCCCCTTGCCGATGATGGTTGCACCGAGGGTTGCACGGTCGATGCCGACATGCGCGCCGATCTCCACGTCGTCCTCGATGACAACGCCGCCCACCTGCGGCACCTTCGTATGCACGCCGTCCTCAGTGGTGAAGCCGAAGCCATCTGCGCCGATGACCGCACAGCTATGGATCGTACAGCGCGCACCGATGCGGCAGTGCTCGCGCACGGCAGCATTGGGGTAGACGACGCTCCCCTCGCCGATCTCGCTGTACTGTCCGACATAGGCATGGGGATAGACGGTCGCACCTGCACCGATGACTGCGTAGTCATCGATGTAGGCAAAGGGCAGAATGGTCGCACCCGCACCAATCTGAACATCCCTGCCGATGTACGCCTGGTCGCTGACGCCGGCAGGATGCGCAATCGGCGGCGTGAAGATGGCGAGCAGCTTCGCGAATGCCGCCTTCGGCTCATCGACAAAGATGACTGCCCCCTCAAAGCCCTCGGTTCCCTGCGGCAGGAGCAGTGCGCCTGCCTTTGCTCCGCTGCGCGCCGCCTCGATATGGGGCGGCACGACGAATGCGAGGTCATCCGCCCCCGCCTCATCGAGAGCGGCGAGACTGCGGATCACACGGCTGCCGTCGCCGCTGACCGTGCCGCCGACGAGGGCGGCAATCTCATTGACTGTCTTTTCCATGCCTGTGCTCCTTTATTGGAGTTTGCCGATCACTTCATCGGTGATATCCGCACCGCCCGAGAGGACACTCGGATACTTTTTGGAGCTGTCCATAACGATATCCAGCTTCTTCGCCTTCACGATATCCTGGATAGCAACATTCATCTTCTGCTCAAGCTGAATGCTGTACATCTGATTCAGCCCCGCCATCTTGCGCTGCGTCTCCATCTGAAGCTGCTGCGACTCCTCCGGCGTCATGGCAGGGTTCGCCGCGAACTTCGCCTGTGCCTCCTGCTGTGCCTCCATGAGTTTTTCATTTGCCTCGGTGACCACCGCCTTGAGCTGCGGGGCCTCCTCCTGTACGCGCTCACGGTCGAGCGTCCCGATATGCACCTGTCCGCAGCCCGCAGTGAGCGTGCCGGCGGCAAGAAGAACAGCTGCGGCTGTCTTACTGAGATAATTCATCTGTATAAAGTCCTTTCATTGCTGGATGCTCTGCATTTCGCGCACCATCTCCGCCGTCACATCCACTGCCGACGCAGAGACGAGCGGGGTATAGCGACGTACGCGGAACAGCTCCGCTCCCGGCAGATGTGCGGCGGCATGTTCCTCCGGCGCGGCGAGTACGAGTGCGTAGTGATGCATGAGAGCAAGCTTTGCCGCGCGGCTGCGTACATCGCGCCATATTTCCGCCGCAAGGGCGTCTGCCTCGCTGCGCACGACAGCGAGCCGCTGAACCTCCTGTACGGATGCGGCAGATGCCTCCTGGGCGCTGCGTGCACGCTCCATCTCGGCGGTGTTGCGCTGCGCCGCTGCCTCACGAAGGCGCTCCGCCTCCCCCTTCTGCGCGTCGATCGTCTCCTGTGCGCGCTTCGTCCATGCCGCTTGCTGCGGCTCGATGCGTGCGGCGACCCGTGCGCGGATCTCCTCCTGCCAACTGCGGTAGAGCGCCGCTTGTCGCGCCCCGCGCTCCTCCTTCAGCGCCTCGCGCTGCGCCTCCCAGACAGCACGCTCTGCGGCGAGTTCCTCCGCCGAGACCCGCGGACCGTGCATGGCACGCTGGTTATCGATCTTGAGGTTGATATTGAGGATGGCGTTCAGATACTCGTCGTCAATCGCCTTCTTACGCGCCTCATAGTCCGCCTCCGTCTGCGTCTGATAGAGCGCTGTCAGACGTTTCTGCTCGCGCTCAAGCGCAACGCGCGTAGAGATCACCGTCTGCGCATTCTTCTGCCAGACGGAGTCCTCGAACGGCAGCGCCTCCGCCTCCGGCGGTGTGACCTCTGCCGGCGGGGGAACATCGCGCACGCGCAGGGCGAGCCGCCGCTCCTCGGCACGCAGTTCCTCGAGCCGCGCATAGGAGGGATGCGCCGCAAGCACCTCTGCGATGCGCATGACGGCGAGGTCGCTCTCAGGAGTCTTGGGGCTGTGCTCGGGCACCGCAAAAAACACGGCGAGAATGATAAGAAGGCACGCGCCGCCCGCGAGAATCTCCCGGCGTCTGGTCTGCCACATCTGCTGCACGGCGCACCTCCCTCATTACAAAAATATACCGAGCAGCGCGCTGCCCGGTACTTATGCGCATCTCGTGCGGATTATTTGCCCAACTGCTTGATGACATCCTGCGTGATGTCCTGACCGCCGTAGACCACAGCGCCCTTCTCGATGACGACGGAGAGTCCCTTCTTCTCCGCGACGCTCTTGACGGCATCCTGGATGCTCTTCTCGATCGGCTCCATCAGTTCCTCATTCTTCTGCTGAAGACGCTGCATCGTCTGCTGGTAGTAGTCCGACTTCTCCTGATCGTTCATATTCGCAGCCTTCGTCTCAAAATCCGACTGCGCTTCCTGCGACGCCTTCTGCATCTCTGCGTTCGCCGCTGCGAGCTGCGGATGCTGGCTGCCGACCTGACGGTAATCCACAACGCCCACCGAGGAAGTCGCCGCCGAGGCGATCCCCGAGCCGCTCTGCGTCAGCGCGAGGGCAACCACCGAGCCGACGAAGACGACAGCGATGAGAATACTGATAAGCTTAACCTGCTTCTGCTGCATTTTGATCATGAATAGATACTCCTTTTCTATGAGAACCATCGGCCATCAGCCGAACGAAATCATTATAGCAAAGACGGAAACCGAATTCAAGAAGCCGCCGATAAAATGAATCCTGCGCTATTTCACGGCACGCTGCGCGATCGGCGTACTCATACTGATCTCGGCCTCAACGAGCGAGAGCTGTGATAGGGGATTGTTCAGCAGGTTCTCACGCGAGAAGGTCGCATCGACCATCTTGTTCCCGCCGTCCTGCCAGCGGTAGGTATAGGAGTAGACACCGTTCACGATGCTGCGCCCGACGAGCACGCCCTCCTGCCCGAAGACCGCCGCGACCTCGCCGACGCTCATCCCCTTCTTCACTGCGGCAATACTCTCATCTGTGATGACATCCTGCGCATCCCGCGGCCCCTGCAGTGCGCCGGGTGCGGGCATACGCTCCGCCGTCTTCCCGCCGCATCCGGCAGCAAGCAGAGATGATGCGGCAAACACCGCTGCAGCAATCCCCAATGCTTTTTTCTTCATCATGATGACCGACCTTCTTTCTCCATACCGCCATGCACGCATGGCTCCTCTCCCAAATACGCCTTCATCATACACCATTCACGGCATTCATTCAACCATGGAGATGAAAAAGACGCGTACCGCAGGATCTCTCACGGCATCGGCGCACGCCGGTAGACACGCAGCTTCGTTCTCCCCTCTGCGGGCAGCGCCCCGAGGAGCTCCCACGACGCAGCGTCAAACTGCGCATCAAACGCATCAAACGCGTGCCGTTCCACAACGAGATAGACCGTCCGATCGTACGGCAGCTCGTCCAGCGGCAGGAACGGCATCACGTTCTTGCTGCTCCAGCTCATCTCCTTCGGTGCGCGCGCGGCGATCTCCTCGCGCGCTGCAAGCGCGTACATCGTATGCCCCGTATAGTACGGGACAGTCGCCGTGTAATCACCGTAGCAGACGAGGAGATCATCACGCTGCAGGACAGGCGAGAGAATCGCTGCCGCCTGTTTCCCGCTGAAATGCCCGTCGCGTGCAGAGTAGTTCGTCGCAATAAAAACCACGGCGAGGTACAGTCCCATACCGAGGACGGCACCCGTACGCAGCACGCGCGGATTGCGTGCGAGAAGACGCGCCGTCAGCACCGCTGTCGGCAGGAACGCAGGGAAGCTGTACGTCGGGTACTTCGTCGCCATGAGCTGAAAGAACAAGGGCACGATGACCGCCCAGACAAGGAGGAACTGCGCGCGCACGTCGATGACAGGGCGGATGCGCCACGCACGGTAAAGTGCGAGCGGCAGCCCGAAGCTCCACGGGAACATCCCGAGGAAGTAAATGCCGAGGTAGAAGTACCAGACATTCCACTTCTCATGTTCAGACACCGTCGCGCGCAGGACGTTATGAATCCCGAGAAAGGTATTCACGAAGTCCGTACCGTGCGCCAGATACATATAGATGTACCACGGTGCGCAGACCGCTGCAAAAACGAGCAGCCCTGTCGGGATGCAGATGCGTCCGAGTGCCGCGAGGTCGCGCCGCAGCGCGAGAAAGACGAGGATGGTGAGCCCCGGCAGGAGGAGTCCGATCGGACCTTTCGTCAGCACCGCCAGCCCCGCACAGGCGTAGGCGAGATAGAACCAGCCGCGCCGCTCCTCGTAGTAGCCGATGAAGAATGCGCCGAGCGTCCCGCCGAAGAAGACGAAGAGGCTCATATCCGTGAGGATGAGCTTCGCCAGCACAGCGTACAGCACACCTGTCCCGAGGATGACTGCCGACCAGAACGCCGTCCGCTCATCGTACAGCCGCCGCGCAAAAGCATAGGTCATGAGGAGTCCCGCCGCCGCAAAGAGCGCGGGGAAAAAGCGCGCAGCAAAGTCCGTTGCCCCCAGCAGCGAGAACGCACCAATCAGCTCCCAGTAGAAGAAAATCGGCTTGTCATACCAGTAGTTCCCGTAGATCTGCGGTGAGAGATAATCTCCCGCTGCAAGCATCTCCTTCGCCGTCTGCGCGTAGTTCACCTCGACCGGCGCAGTCACGGCGAGCTGTCCGTTGCCCCAAAAATACAGAACAACGAGAAAGAGGAGCGCCGCCGCAGTCGTCATCCGCTCATTCATCTGCCATCCGCCCCCTTTCTGTTGTCCGACGCGATAAGATACAGCGGGCGGTTCTTCACCTCCTGCAGGATGCGTGCAATATACTCGCCGCAGACGCCGAGCATCATCATCTGCATCCCGCCGAAGAACAGACTGCACACAACGATGGTTGACCAGCCCGGCACAGTCTCCCCGCGCAGCGTCTCAAACAGAACATGGAGGAAGAGCAGCACGGCGATCAGTGCCGAGAGCATTCCCACATAGAACGAGACGCGCAGCGGCTGCACTGAGTAGGCAAGAATACCGTCGAGCGCGAAGGAGATCATCTTGTGCAGGGAGAACTTCGACTGCCCCGCAAAGCGCTCCTGCGCCACAAACTCCACCGTCTCCCGCCGAAACCCCATCGCCCCCACGATGCCGCGGATAAAGCGCGCATGCTCGCGGTAGCGGCGCAGCGCAAGCACTGCCTTGCGATCCATCAGACGAAAATCCGAGCCGCCCTCTTGGATATTCACATCCGAGAGCGCATTGAGGAGTCGATAGTAGTATTTCGATGTGAACCGTTTGAAGGGTGAGACCCCCTCGGTCGTCAGACGCACCGTCTGCACGATCTCTGCCCCCGCCTCCCAGCGCGCGAGGAGCACGGGCAGCAATTCCGGCGGATGCTGCATATCCCCGTCCATCGTGATGACCGCGTCCCCGTCCGCATGGTCGATACCGCAGGTCAGCGCGATCTGATGCCCCGAGTTGCGCGCAAGAAAGATAGACTGCACATGCGCATCGCGCGCCCCGAGCGCCAGCAGAATCTCTCGGCTGCGGTCACGCGAGCCGTCGTCGATGAAGAGCAGCTCGTAGTCATAGGGCAGTGCCGCCATGACGGCAGCGATGTTCTGCGCAAAATGCGTGATGTTGTCCTCCTCATTGTAGACAGGAACAACGATCGAAACGCGTTTCACAATACATCCGCCCCCTTGCGCTAAAAGTTTCCAATGAGCCGCAGCCAGCGGCTATGCCGGTCGGCCATGCCTGCGATGCTGAGGAAGTCATGCAGCTGATAGCGCAGCTCCCACTCCCCCGCATTCTGCCAGTGCTCGTAGCGGAGCAGCCAGCGCGGATGCAGCGCATACGAGGCGGCGGCAGACAGACGGCCGGCGGTGAGATCATAGCGCAGCGCTCCCGTCAGATGCGGCGTGAGCATGTGTGCATAGCCCGCCCGCCAGACAAAACGCAGATCCTCCGGCGCAACATCCGTCTCCAGGTAGAGCTCGTCACGCGTACCGAGCATCTGCCCCGCGTGCAGCCGCACATGGAGATCACGCTGCGTACCGCCGGTGCGTGCCGCACTGCGACCCACGTCCAGCCAGCCTGTAAGGCGCAGACGGTAGCGCTGCGTATCCGTGCGGCACATCACCGCCATGCGCTCATCCGGCACGATGTGCACACGAGAGGCGAGATGCAGCCGCCGAAAGTCGCCGCCCGCATCCAGATGCGCCGCCAGACGCTCCTCGAACGCCGTGCGGTGCCGCGCGAGGAAGGCGACGGGTACGCCGACGAGACGGCTGACCTCCTCCTCCAACGCCTTGCGCCGCGTGAGCAGCGTAACATTCGGAATCGTATCCGAGCGCATCGACAGATCCGCCGTCCGCACGACAGGCAGACGCGGGTAGACCGTGAGGTGCACCGCCGCCTCCGCTGCAACGTCGATGTCATAGTCCGCGCGAAATTCCGGCAGATGTTCCTCCATGTACGCCGTCAGACGGCGTTTCAGCGCACCTGCCGCCCAGTCCGCCGCCGCGACAGGCAGTCCGATGAGCGCATCGGCAAAGACGGTATCCGCCCCTGCAAGATCGGCACGCACCATCTCCTCCACCGCGGGCGGCATCCCCTCAACTGAGACACTGAGTACAGCACTGCGGATCGTATCCGCCCACGGGGCGAGCTGGATCTCCACCGTCGCCGCCGTACCTGGACGCACCGTGACGCCCGTCACCGTATAGCCGACGAGCAGGCGGTCAAAGACCGCGCCGATGACCGCAGCCTCCTCCTCTGCCGAGATCTCCGCCGTGCGCCGTCCCTCCATGCGCTCCGCCGCGATGGCGGCAACAGTGCGCTCCATACGCTCGCGCACGATGGGCGGGATCGGCTGCGCACCCATGACAATAGCCGCAGTCTCCTCCACACGGGAGTCCTCTGCGGCATATACGGGAGCATACAGCCCCCATCCGAAAACAAGTGCGGTCAGAACGAGTGTCCGACGCAGCAGGGACATCCCCTGCCGCATCAGAACGTGCCGCCGACGCGGAAATGCACGCGCCCGCCCTGCGAGCCGCGGCCGTAATCGAGACGCAGCGGGCCGATCGGCGTGTTCAGCCCCAGGCCGACACCGACGCTGCCGTGGAGATTGTCCGGCGTAAAGCCGCTGCTCCACGCACCGCCGTAGTCGGCAAAGAGTGCGCCCGTCACCTTCGAAACGATCGGGAAGCGGTACTCGATCGAGGTCAGTGCCATACGCGTCCCGCGGAACTGATCCTCACGGTAGCCGCGAATGGTATCCTGACCGCCGACGCGGAACTGATTGTACTCCGAGATCGATCCCTGTCCGAAGCCGTACTGCCCGCGCAGGACAAAGACCTGCGCGCGTCCCGCCTTGAAATAGTGTGCGTCGCCGAGGGTATACTTCTGGAACCTAAAGTCGCCGCCGAATCCCGCGAACTCCGCTGAGAGCGAGGCGCGCGCGCCCGTCGTCGGCTCATAGATATTGTCGCGCGTATCCGTAACATGCTCAAGCGTCACGCTGCGCGTCGTGCCGAAGTTGTCGCGCAGCCACCCGTTGTTCCCGCTGCGGTTGCCCGCATTGCCGGTTTCCGTATGACGGACATAGGCATCCTTGCGGTTCTTCAGCGTAACAAAGTTCGTCGAATACTCGCTCATCGGACGGCTGAGTGTGAACTCGCCGCCGCTGTATTTACGCATGAACGACTCCTTGTGGTTGCCGTTTGCATCGTAGTCGTCATACTCATAGGTGCGGTTGTAGACGCGCAGCGTGCCCGCCGTCTCCTTCTTGTCGAGCCACGGGCGGCGGTACATGAACGTGTAGCCGCGCGCATCCGTATCATCACCGCTGATCTCATAGCTGATGCTGATGGTATCGCCCGTCCCGCGGAAATTCGTGTCGCTGACGCTCACCATACCGACCATGCCGTCCGAGCTGGAGTAGCCTGCACCGATGCCGAACGAACCCGTGCGCTTCTCCTTGACGTCGATCTCCATGACAACGGCATTCGGTTCAACGCCCGGATTCATCTTGACGTTGACGTCCTCGAAGAACCCGAGATTGTAGACGCGCTGCATACTGCGGCGCGCCATATTCGCATTGAACGGCTCGCCGGGCTTCTGGCGCATCTCGCGCAGGATGACGCGCTCCTTCGTCTTGTCGTTGCCCTTGACCTTGTATCCCTCGAGCGTACCCTCACTCACCTTGATCGTGAGCGTCCCGTCGGGAGCGATGTTGAGATCTGTGATCTTCGCGAGGATGTAGCCGTCCGCACGGTACTTCTCCTGAATCGCCTGCACATTCTCCTGCAGAATACGGGAGTTCAGCAGCTCACCGTTTTTGACCGTAATCAGCCCCATGAGCGTCTCTGTCGTCTCGACGGTATTGCCCTCGATCTTGACCTCCTTCAGCAGCGGATTCTCGAGCACATGGTAGGTCAGGACAACGCCCTCCGGCACCGGTTCAAAGGTCGGATAGAGATCGTAGAAGTAGCCCGTCGCGTAGATCGCATCGCGGTCCTTCACCAGTCCCGCCTCCGTCACGGCATCCCCGACGTGCATTGCGAGCGCTGCGCGCGCCGTTGCCTCCGTCGCAGGGGTCGCCCCTGAGAAATTGATCTCCACGATGGTCTTGCCCGTCTGTACAGCGAGACCGCCCGCAACCTCCTCCTCGGCAGGCCGCTGCGCCGCCCATGCGGCGGCACGCTCATCGGGTGCAGCAGCAGGCATATCTGCAGTCAGCACAGGCGCATCCGTCGGGGCTGCCGCTGCTGCTGTGTGCATCGACGTCTCCTGCGCGGCAAACGCCTGCGGCAGTGCCGCAGCGGATACCCCCAGCAGGGCAACGGCACATGCGAGTCTCTGATATCTTTTGCTGTTCAAAGGCGAAACCTCCTAGACCATATATGCTCATAACGAGCTGCTTCTCACCGCACCCGCAGGGCGCGGAATCCATCGGATCACTCTCTTAGAATTTTTCCGCCGACCTGCATCAGACGCTGCATATCGGCGCTCGGAACGCGCCGCTGCGCCTCCGTCGAGGGAGCAGCGGCAGCAGTCTGCTGCGGCGTCGGTGCAGCAGCAGGCGGCGGTGATGTCTCCGGCGGAGCATGCGGCACGGCATGCTCCTGCACGGCAGGCGGTACAGTCGAAGCTGCGGACATATCCCCCCCCGCCGATGCTGCCTGTGCCGGCTCTCCCAGCGGAGGGGGCGGGAGGCTGTGCGCCGCCCGCTCGGCAGCAGGCGGTGTCCACGACAGGAGTGCCCAGACAACTGCCGCCGCAGGCGGGAGCAGCCAGACTGCCCAGCGCCGCAGACGTGCGCGGCGGGATGCCGCGATGCGCGCCAATTCGGCACGGGCAAGCATCAGCTTCAGATCCCCCGCAAGGTCATCCTCGCCCGCCAGTGCGCGTTCCGCCCCCGTGAGCCAGTCACGCGCAGCGCGGATGGATTTGGCACGCTCCCTGCGTTCGCTGTCCATCCCGCTCCCTCCTCTCTGGGATTATACTACACTGCGTATTGCAGATTCAAGAAGTCTGAAATAAAATCCGTTCTCACATGAAAAATATACAGAATCCGCTACCAATGCTGCATAAATCGCGAGAGCATCCCGCGGATGCGCCGTATACCGCTCTGCTGGAGACGGTAGATGTGTGCAGGCGTCACGCCGAGCGCATCCGCCATCGTCTGGGCACGCACGCCGCCGATGGTCACGCCCTCAAGCACGCAGCGCTCCCGTGCCGGCAGGCGTTCCAGTGCTGCGCCGAGCACGCCTGCGAGCGCATGATGCTCCGCCAGCTCCGCCACTGAGGGACACTCATCGGCAAGCAGTTCCTTGGCCGTCTCCTGCGCCCCCGCATTCGCATCGAGACAGGGCAGATCGACCTGCACCTCGCGCCGCAGAAAATCCCGGATGCGCCCGCGCACACGATGCACGGCATAGAGACTGAATGCTGCGCCGCGCGACGGATCGTAGCGCTCCACCGCCTCGATCAGGCCGATCGTCCCCTCCTGCACGGCATCCATGACGGCAGGCAGGGTACGGTACGGCAGGACCTCGCGAAAGACGAGCGGCTGATACGCCTCGATGATCCGCCGGCGCGCAGCCTCATCCCCCGCTTCTTTGTAGGCACGCCAGAGCGTGCGCTCCTCCTCCGCGGAGAGCTTCTGCACGGCGGAGAGCCGTGCCAGATAATCCGAGAACATGAACGCACCTCCTTGATGCCCTAAAACCGAATCCGCGCCTCCACACCGAGCAGATGCTC
Source organism: uncultured Selenomonas sp. (assembly GCA_963518105.1). Taxonomy (GTDB): domain Bacteria; phylum Bacillota; class Negativicutes; order Selenomonadales; family Selenomonadaceae; genus Centipeda. Next base: position 123,300 of record CAUQID010000002.1, on the reverse strand, counting down.
CTTCCCCTCGCGGTCATACGAGATGCCGAATGTATCACTGAAGTCGTACTGAATGCCGTAGCGATGCTTATCCGACGCACTGCCCAGTCCCTGCACATAGCGCAGGAGCACACGATCGCCGAGGTATTTTCCCACCTCGATATTGTATGCATTCTCATTCTTTTTGAGCTGTTCCTCGTCCTTGGTCTCAAAGAGTGCCCCGCTGCCGCTGGAGAGCCGCAGCACATCGAGATGCAGGAGATTCTTCACCGAGTCCTCCACCTCCGAGAGGATGCTCATCTGCAGACCGATGGACAGGACATCCGCCGCCGTCACACCGCCCTCACCCATCTGACTTGCACTGCGCAGTGTGAGCATACGGATGATCTCCTCCTCCGACATCTCGGGCGATGCACCGAGGCGCAGTTCCATGTGCTCAAGCGGCCCATGCGCGGAGAGATAGACGCGCGTATGTGTCAGGCGCGCCTCCGCATAGAAGTCGATCACCGGCAGGAACGACTCCATCTGACTAAACGTCGCCGTCCCCTCACGGATCTTGAACACAGTGCGCAGATAGCTCACCGTATCGCCGCGCCGCACAGAGATCTGTCCCGTTGTCTTTGGATGCTGCGTCGTCCCGCCGAAGTGAACCCGTCCCGACGGATGCATATCGTAGAGGTTCGGGCTGAAGAAATGCACATGACGGTCGACGCTGACATCCACATCGAGGATGATATGCGGCAGGGCGTCCTCCGTCTCGGGAATTGACGGAATCGACACGAGTGCGCGGTCGATATCGATCTTGCCCGCGAGTTTCGGCAGACGCTCGCCCCAGTACGCATCCTCCGTCAGCTTCAGCACACCTGTCAGCGGGCCGTCATAGAAGGCGGTCTTGAGGGAAAGCCCGTTCATCACGAGCGTGAAATCATAGTCTGACGTGCGTGTGCCGTCCAGACGCATCTGCCCCGTCAGCATATAGCTGCCCGCACCCATGCGCCCCGTGCAGGTACGTACGGCAACGATATCGCCGCGCGCATCAATCTGCACCTGCATCTCTGAGAGCGGATGCTCGATGCCGCGCAGCTTCACCGCACCGCCTGTCATGCGCAGTGTACCGTCGATGCGGGGGGCAGCAAGCATCCCATGCACCTTGAGGGTCCCCTCTGTACGGCCGAATGCCCACTCTACACGCTCCGAGAGCATCGGCAGCAGAGAGAGATCGGCATTGTCGAGCGCGAGCGTCAGATCGATCTGCTCGTATGCGTCGAGCGCATCGCCGCGCTCCGCCGTGAGGGCGCGCAGAGGCAGGGTTCCATGAGCGCTTGCCGTGTAGGCAATGCCGTCGATGTACTTCGTCACCGAGAAGCTGCCGAGTTGAATGACCGCATTGCGCAGCTGCGCCTCGCCCGCGAGCACGTCGAACGCAGCGCCGTGAATGCCGCCGTTCTGCGCCGTCAGATGCACATCCGCTGCCGGATTCTGCATACTGCCGCCGATGTGCGCCGTGACCGATGCCGTACCTGTCACGTTCTCCTCGATGCCCGCCAGCCCCGTGAAGATACCGAGCGCGATATCCGACGCCGTCACATCAACGTTCATCAGACCGTCAAAGTCCGCCGTCCCCGCTGCAGAGAACGTGCCGCTGCCCTGTGTGCCGCGCAGCGTCCGCAGCGTCAGCACGCGGTTGGCGAGCGAGGCATCGAGCGCGACATCGCGCACAGGATAGGAGGCAAGCGTCCCCTCTGTAATGCGCCCCGTCACGGTGACAGACGGATTCTCGCGCGTCCCGCCGAGCACCACGCGGCTCGTGATCTGCCCCGCCACACGCTCCTCGCGCTGATTGGCGAGCGCCAGCAGCGCAGGCACATCCATGCGGTCGATGTCCATCACTCCGCGCAGCGCCTGCGTCGCCGTATCATAGCGCAGGCGCGCCGTCACCGTGCCGTCCGCTCCCTGCCGGAAGCCTGTATCCTCCATTTCGATGATGCCGTTCTCATAGCGTACGAAGCCGCGGATCCCGCGCAGCTCCGTGCCGTTCATCGTCACCGTATCCGCCTTCAACGCACCGTGAAAGACCGGATGTGAGAGCGTGCCTCCGACCTTTCCGTTGAACACGCCGTGCCCCTCGACTGCATACGGCAGCTTGTGCTCGAAGCGCTTCATATCGAGATCGCGCACCTCGGCATCGAGATTGAGCATCCCCTGCGCACTGACCGTGCCGTTGAGCACCATATCCACCATCGGCGAATAAATGTGGAACACCTGCAGACGGAGAATGCCGTTCTCGAGGAAGTAGTCGCCGTCCATGCCGGAGAGCAGTGCGCCCGCATAGCTGCCGCGGTAGAAATGCACATATCCCTCTGCATGCGGATTGTCGAGCGTCCCCGTGAACTTGATGATATTGTCGATGTTGCCCGTAATCGGCTGATCGGGCGCTACGAGGGCCGCAACATCCTCCATACGCGCGCCCATCGTATCAATTTGCAGATTGATACGGCGTTCTCCCGTAAAGCCGACCGTACCGTTCACGAGCCAGACCTCGCGGCCGCCGCGCTCCATGGAGAAATCATAGATGCCGATACCCGAGAGCGAACCGTCCGCACGAAACAGCAGACTGTCAAACGGCTGATGCATCAGCTGCCCGTGCGTCGCGGAGACCTTCATCTCCACATACGGATCGCTGAGATCGCCGTGCACCTCGCCGCTGAAATCCGACAGCCCCGCAAAGCTGAGGCGCTCGTCCAGACGGTTGAGCATGGAGAGATCCGCATGTCCGCCGTAAAAGCGCAGATCAAGGTTCGTCCCCGTGATGCGGCCCTCCATGCCGAGATCCGTATCGTTCGGAAGGTTGACGCTGAGGAAGTCGATCGTCAGATCGTCCCCCTTCCGCAGGAAAGACGCACTCGCACGCTCTACGGGAATCGAGCGGTACGCGCCGTCCAGCACATCCGCACTCCCGTAAACCGTGAGCGCCGCTGCGTCCGTCCCCCGTCCCGCGATGCCGAGATCGGCGCGCAGCGCACCGTCCGCGCCTCCCGGTATGGGTACATCCGCCTCCGCACGCAGACGTGCGAGCTGCACGCCGTCCGTCGTCAGATGCATCGTATAGGAGAGGTCGGCGGGGCGGACGATGCCCTCGCCCGCAACCGTTCCCCCGAATGCCTGCGCCGTCAAATCCGCAAAGGAAATCACCCCGTCCGCATAGGAGACATCCGCCGCCGCATCACGGAAGGAAATGCCGTATGCCGTCCCCTCCGTTGCCGACAGATGCCCCGCTGCAGCAATCGCAGCGGGTGTCCCCGTCACGCGGACATCCGCCGTCACCGCCCCTGCATAGGGGCTCTCGGATAGGATGCTGTCCACAGCAAGATCGTCCGCGCGCACCGTGAGGTCGAGATAGGGCGCGTCCGTATCAAACCGCACCGTCCCGTCGATGCGTGCCGTCTGTCCCGCCGCCTCCGCCGTCGCCGCAAGGAAAAGAGAATGCTCGTCGAACGTAAGCGCTGCACTCTGCACCGTCGTCTCCGTTCCGTAGACCGATGCCGATACGGATACGCCGTCTGCACGTCCGTCTGCCGTGCAGATACCGTCCGTCCAGCGCAGCGACGCCGCCATGCGGCGAACGTGCAGCGTGTGCAGCTGTACCGCCTCGGGGATCGTCTGCGCCGGCAGGAGCGCCGTCATCGGCAGGAGATCGGCATCCTCTGCGGTCAGCCGCAGATCATGCACACTGCCCGTATCGCCGCCGCGCGCGCGCAGGGGAACGCCCGCAAGCATTCCCCTGAGATCATAGGAGACATCGTCTCCATCCACGTCCGCCGTACCCGTGATGCCGTCCACCTCGTACATGCGTCCGCCCGTCTCCACCGCAGCCGATGCATCGGCGAGGCGGATGCGTCCTGCAAACGTACGCGGCGCAGTATCATCCGCCGCAAGGTCGCCGTAGTTCCACGTCCCGTCCGCACGCTGAGCAATGTGCGCGTGCGCCCCCGTGAGCAGGATCTCATCGACTGCCGTCTGAGGGGAAGAAAGCAGAGAAAGCAGGCGAAGCGTCACCCGTGCCTCATCGGCACGGAAAATCTCCTCCGCCTGCTTGTCATAGATCACAATATCATCAATCGTCAGTTCGTGCAGAGATCGGATCTCCACTGCGCCGATGTGCACATCCGTCCCGAGTCTGCGCGCCGCAAGACTCTCTGCCATCCTGCCTGCCTCGGCCATGAATGCCTGCGCCCGCACGATGTGGATGATGGCCGCCGCGCAGATGAGCACCGCCGCCAGTGCAGCGATGCCGATACACGCTTTCCGTCTCATAGAACTCCTCTGCGGGGAGCGCTGCTCCCTTATTTGCTCGTATCCGCCTCGTATGCCGCATGCGCCGCCTGTACGCGTGCAGCTGCTGCAGCAGAGGCCTCCGGCGCGGGTGCAGGTGCCGCAGGACGGACAGATGCGCCGCGCGGCGTCTCAAAGAGGGCCTCCTCATGCAGCTGTGCCGCTGCGCGCGCCGATACGGCAGGCTTCCCGTCCGTCTCGGCAGCACGGTAGCGCACGGCATCGAGATCGACGGGCACGCCCATCGCATTGTCAAGATCGGCCTTGCCCGTATTGTAGGTATAAAGCGCCGTCGCACGGTTCATGCGCGCCGTCGTCAGATTGTCCGATGCGCGCATGACCTCCAGATTCGTTCCCACGCCCGCATTGTAGCGGACGCGCGCGATGCCGTAATCCTCCTCCGCCTGCTTGACCGCCTTTTCTGCTGTCTGGATGTTCTGCTCCGCCGCGCGCAGATTCAGATATGCCGTACGGACATCGAGACGGATCTGTTCATCTGTTGCAGCGAGCGCCTCCTCTGCCTTCTGCAGCGCCGCACGCGCCGCTCTGACCTTCGCCGCCGTCACGCCGTTGTCGAAGATATTCCACGAGGCGCTGAGTCCCGCCGCCCAGGTATCGCTGCTCGCATGATCCTTGCGGAAGGGGCGCTCCCCCGCCACAGAGCGGGTCGCCGCCGCGTTCAGCGTCGGATGGTAGCCTGCCTCTGCCGCGCGCACCTCTGCCTCTGCCTGCTTCACCGCATAGAATGCTGCTGCGCCGTCCGCGCGGTAGAGGATGCCGTAGTCCGTGCAGTCCTCGAGCGCCGGTGTATACGCCGTATAGCGCAGCTCGTCATGGATCGTGAGCGTCGTATCCGCCGGCAGACCGATCACATTGTTCAGCGTCGCGACCGCGACCTCGTAGGTATTCTTTGCCGTCGTCAGCGCCTGCTGCGCGTTCGCCAGCTCCACCTCGGAGGCAAGCACATCCGCGCGTGCGACCGTGCCCGCGCGCAGCTGTGCATTGACGTCATTCAGATGCGCCGTCAGCGTTGCCACCGTATCCTCGCGCACCTTCACGAGATTGCGCGCCTGCAGGATGCTGAAATAGTCCGCCGTTGCCGTGCGGCGGATCGCCTGCTTCGTCCGCTCGAGCGCAAAGTCCGCCGCGTTCAGACCGTAGCGCGCCGCCCTGCGCTGCGCATTCAGCCCCGCATTGTAGAGCGGCAGCGCCACCGTCCCTGTGTTGCCGTAGTTGTAGTCATATCGCCCCGTCATGCGTGCCTGCTCGTAGCCCCGTCCGCCGATGCGGTTCGCCGTCGACTCCCACGTGAGCGTCGGCCCCATCGCGCGGCGTGCCTGCGAGAGGGATGCGTGCGCCACATCCACATCCGTCAGCGCCTGCTTGATCGTGCGGTTGTTTTCGAGCGCCATCGCCACACTCTTTGACAGGTCAAGCGTCACCGTCTGCGCCGCCGCCGTCCCTGCAAAAAGTCCGGCCGCAGCCGACAGCGCAAGTATACGCGCCAGCCGTCTGCCGAAATATCCCCTCTTGTTCAAATCCATTTCCTCCTCGTCCGCGGCCAGGATGCACCCGAACAGCGGGCTGCTCCAGATATCGTCAGCACCATGAAATCGTATTGACAGGTTCTTTCATTGTAGCAGTTCCGCCATGGTTTTTCAAATGAATTATTCGTTAGGTGAATGCTGCGGGCAGCTGTACACGCCGTCACAAAGCTGCCGCGCGCTTCAAGCGAACTGCCGCATCTCAGCGTACCGTGACAGCATTGAACGCGCCGAAAAGCAAAACAAAAAAGCGAGGTGCTGCGCCGTGCAGTGCCTCGCCTTTCATCTAGTGCAAATACCCTGTATAGTCCCCCACGCGCAGGATCTCCTCCGCGCGGGCGATCTCCTCCGCTGTCGGTGCAGGCGTGTCCCCAAGTCGATAGGGGAGGTTCATCGCCTCGTACTTGTGCCGCGCCATCGCATGATAGGGCAGCACCTCGACGCGTGCAACCGACCGCAGTCCCGCGATGAAGTCCGAAAGACGCCGCAGATCGTCCGCTCCCGTCGTCCACCCCGGCACGAGCACATGACGAATCCACATCCGCTTGCCCCGCTCCGAGAGAAACCGCGCGAGCGCAAGCGGCTGCTCATTGGATGCACCGACGAGCGCCGTATGCTTTGCGGCGTCGATGTGCTTGAGATCGAGCAGAAAGAGATCCGTCAGCGGCAGCAGCTGCGCAAATGCGCTGAAGAACGGCTCATCCCGTGTAAACGGCTCGCCCGCCGTGTCGATGACGGTGCTGACGCCCCTCTCCTTTGCACGACGGAACAGTGCCGTCACGAACGGGATCTGCAGCAGCGGTTCACCGCCGCTGACCGTAATCCCGCCCATCTGCTTCCAGTAGGGGCGGTAGCGGAGTGCCTGCCGGAGGATCTCCTCCGGCGCAGCTTCATATCCCCCCGTCAGCGCCCATGTCTCCGGATTGTGGCAGTAGAGGCAGCGATAGCGGCAGCCCTGCAGGAACACAATGAAGCGGATGCCCGGCCCGTCGACCGAGCCGAAGCTCTCCGTCGCGCTGATGCGGCCGTTCTCACAGCCTTCACATGCGGTCATGGAAGGTACGCGCAATCACATCTTCCTGCTGCTCGCGCGTCAGGCTGATGAATTTAACGGCGTAGCCCGAGACGCGGATGGTAAAGTTCGCATACGCGGGATCCTCGGGATGCTCCATGATGTGCTCGAGCACCTCGCGGCCGAACACGTTCACATTCAAATGATGTGCTCCCTGATCGAAATAACCGTCCATCGCACTCACGAGGTTCTGCACGCGCTCGTCCTCGTTGTGTCCGAGCGCCGAGGGGTTCATGCTCTGCGTATTCGAGATGCCGTCGAGCGCCCAGTGATACGGCAGCTTTGCCACCGAGTTCAGCGAGGCGAGCAGGCCGCAGCACTCCGCACCGTAGCTTGGATTTGCGCCCGGTGCAAGCGGTGTCCATGCCTTGCGCCCGTCCGGCATCGCCCCCGTGTACTTGCCGTAGACAACGTTCGACGTGATGGTGAGAATGGAGGTCGTCGGCTCGGAGCGGCGGTAGGTATGGCGCGCCTTGATCTTCGCGAGGAAGGTCTTGAGCACCCACTTTGCAATCTCGTCCGCACGGTCGTCGTCGTTGCCGTAGCGCGGGAAGTCGCCCGTCGTCTCGTAGTCAACGACGCGGCCGTCCTTGCAGATGGGTCTCACCTTCGCATACTTGATCGCACAGAGCGAGTCGACGACATGGGAGAAGCCCGCGATGCCCGTCGCAAACGTACGGCGGACATCCGTATCGATGAGAGCCATCTCTGCTGCCTCATAGTAGTAGCGGTCGTGCATGTACTGGATGACGTTCAGCGCATTGACATAGACGTGCGCGAGCCAGTCCATCATGCGCTCATACTTCTCGATGACATCATCGTAGTCGAGATACTCCGTCGTGATCGGACGATAGGCCGGTCCGACCTGCACGCCGCTCTTTTCATCCACACCGCCGTTGATCGCGTAGAGGAGACATTTCGCCAGGTTCGCACGCGCGCCGAAGAACTGCATCTCCTTGCCTGTCTGCGTTGCCGACACGCAGCAGCAGATGGAATAGTCATCGCCCCAGACGGGCTTCATGACATCGTCGTTCTCATACTGGATGGAGCTCGTACGGATGGAGATGCGCGCCGCGTAGTTCTTGAACGCCTCCGGCAGGCGCGAGGAATAGAGCACCGTGAGATTCGGCTCGGGGGAGGGGCCCATGTTCTCGAGTGTGTGGAGGAAGCGGAAATCGTTCTTCGTCACCATGTGGCGGCCGTCCATGCCGATGCCTGCCATCTCGAGCGTTGCCCAGATCGGATCGCCCGAGAACAGTTCGTTGTAGGAGGTGATGCGTGCGAACTTCACCATACGGAACTTCAGCACGATGTGATCGATCAGCTCCTGCGCCTCCGTCTCTGTGAGGATACCGCGCGCAAGATCACGCTGGATGTAGATATCGAGGAAGGTCGAGATGCGCCCGACACTCATCGCCGCACCGTTCTGGGTCTTGATCGCTGCGAGATAGCCGAAATAGAGCCACTGCACCGCCTCGCGTGCATCGCGTGCGGGCGCGGAGATATCATAGCCGTAGATCTCCGCCATCGCCTTCATGCCCTCGAGTGCACGGATCTGCTCGGAGATCTCCTCTCTCTGCTGGATGACATCGTTCGTCATGACGCCGTCGCCGTTGTTTTGCAGATCTTCCCGCTTGAATGCGATCAGATGGTCGATGCCGTAGAGAGCCACACGGCGGTAGTCGCCCACGATACGCCCGCGCCCGTAGGTATCGGGCAGCCCCGTGATGATATGGCTGCGGCGCGCTGCGCGTATCTCGTCCGTGTACGCATCAAAGACCGCCGCATTGTGCGTCTTGTGGTACTTCGTAAAGATCTCATGCAGCTGCGGACTCACCTTGTAGCCGTAGTTCTCGAGCGCCTCCTCCGCCATGCGGATGCCGCCGTAGGGCATAAACGCCTGCTTGAGGGGCCTATCCGTCTGCAGGCCGACCACCTTCTCGAGATCTTTCAGCACAGGGTCGATGTAGCCGGCGCCGTATGCCGTCAGCCCAGAGACAATCTCGGTCTCCATATCGAGCACGCCGCCCTTTGCGCGCTCCTCCTTCTGCAGCTCCTGCACACGCCCCCACAGGCGGTTCGTTGCCTCCGTCGCGGGCGCGAGGAAGCTCTCATCGCCGTCATAGGGCGTATAGTTCCGCTGAATAAAGTCGCGGACGTTGACCTCCTCCTGCCATACGCCCCCCTCAAAACCGTCCCAGCTCTTACTTTGCAGCATCGTTTGCCTCCAGTTCTACAACAAATAGCCCCCATCGGTAAGAAGATGAACTCCTCTCAATATCCTAATGATACTGGAATCGAATGCACTTGACAATATGCCGCACGAAATAAGCAGTATCAATATTTTTCATCTCACATATAATTATTTCATATAGCGCAGCAATCCGCAAGGAACGGCGTCAGGTGTGACCGAGCCCCTTGCGTCCCGCAGGAAAATATGATGTAATGAAAAAGATAAGACAGCAGTAAAGGAGAACAACACTATGAGGAAATGGGTCGTTATCTATTCATCCGCCACAGGCAACACGAAGGCAATCGCCGAGGAGATCGCAGCGGTGTCGGGCGCGGACATCTTCCGCGTACAGGATGCTCCTGCCGACCTCTCCTGCTACGAGGTCGCAGCACTCGGCTACTGGCTGCGGCGCGGCGGCCCGGATGATCTCATGAAGGCGTATCTGCCGCAGGTCGCGGGCATGCGCACCGTCCTCTTCCAGACGCACGGCGCGGACGTCGGCTCAGAGCACGCGGTCACATCGTTCGCACGCGCCGCCTACCTCCTCGGCGCAGACTGCGAGATCCTCGGCACATTCTCCGCGCAGGGCAAGCTCGCGCCCGCGCTCATCGCACGCCGCCAGAAGTCTGACCCCGACGATACGCACAACAGCCCCGAGGCACAGGAACGCTGGGTACGCGCCGCCGACCACCCGAATGCGGACGATCTTGCCGCCGCACGCACCTTCGTCGGCAAGATGGAGCACAAGATGGATCTCCTCGAGAAATTCCGCCGCGCGCAGGAGGAGCGGAAACAGAGCAAGAAATAAAGCACCGAAAGGAATCCCATGGACACCGAGAAAAAACGTGCGCTAGAGGCGGATGTCATGGCAAAGATGATCGCCATCTACTGCCGCGGCAACCATCACGAGAGCCGCACCTGCGCCCCCGGGGAGAGCGATGCACTCTGCCCCGACTGCCGCCGGCTGCGCGCCTATGCACTCGCACGCGTCGCGGGCTGCCCGCGTATGGCAGTCAAGTCGTTCTGCTCCGTCTGTCCCGTGCACTGCTATACGAAGGACATGCGCGCCGCCATCCGTACCGTCATGCGGTACAGCGGGCCGCGCATGCTCCTGCATCACCCGCTCATGACCCTGCACCACATGTGGCTCGATCATCAGGCACGCAAACGCGAACAGAAGGAGATGACCCCATGAAAAAGATCCTGCTCCTCGCCACCGGCGGCACAATCGCCTCGCGCGCGACACCGCACGGCCTGCGCCCTGCCCTCACGGCAGAGGATATGCGCGCCGCCGTCGGCGCAGCAGACAGCATCGAGATCTGCGACCTTCTCTCCCTCGACTCCACGAATATCGCTCCGTCCCACTGGCAGACCATCGCACGCAAAATCGCAGCGGTGCGCACCGCATACGACGGCTTCATCGTCACACACGGCACGGACACCATGGCATACACCGCTGCCGCACTCTGGTATATGCTCGCACACATGGACCGCCCCGTCGTCCTCACCGGCGCACAGCGCCCGCTCGGACAGGCCGGCTCGGATGCAGCGGCCAATCTGCTGCACGCATACACAACGGCATGCAGCAGCTATGCTGGCGTCTGCATCGCATTCGGCGGACGCATCATCCGCGGCGACGCAGCGAAGAAAATCCACTCCCGTGCCGATGATGCCTTTCGCAGCATTGGCTGTGCAGACATCGACCTCGCCACGCTCCCCCCTGCTGCAGCGGATGCCCCGCCCTTTCACCTGCAGGATGCACTCGACACCCGCGTCGCCGTCCTCCGCCTCTATCCCGGGATGAAACCCGCTGCGCTCGATGCCCACATCGCAGCGGGATACCGCGGCATCATCATCGAGGGCTACGGCCTCGGCAGCGTCCCCGGCGACGATGCGGAGGAGAGCTTCCTCCCCTCACTCGCACGCGCAAAGGAGCGCGCATGCACCATCGTCCTCACAACCCAATGCATCGAGGGCGGTGCGGACATCTCGCACTACGAGGTCGGCAGACGCGCGGCAGAGCTCGGCGCGATCTCCGGCGGCACGCGCCCCATCGAGGCACTCTACCCCCGCCTCATGCAGTGCCTCGCCGAAACCCCTGCGGGCGAGACGGTGAAGACGCTGGATTCTCATAACGGACAGCCGCCGGAGAGTTGAACGATCTGTGCATAGGCTGGAGCGTCCCCCTGCCTATGCGCAGCACAGAACCGAGGCTGCATCCGTGCGGTCTCGGTTTTATTCTTATAGACACGCGACAGAAAGGATATATATGCAGCTTCAGGAAATCGGCATCATTCGAAATGCCTACAAGAGTCTCACGGACATCCCGCGGCAGGGCCGGCTCGGCGATGCCGTCTCGGAGATCGTCATCCATCCGGCGTTTGCGGACGGTCTGCTCAGGATCGAGCAGCATCAGCACCTCATCGTCCTCTACTGGGCGCATCTGGCGAAGCGCGACCTGCTGAAGACACTCCCGCCGGCCGCGCGGGAGCTGCACGGCGTCTTTGCCAGCCGCTCCCCCGGCCGTCCGAACCCCCTCTCCCTCTGCATCGCAGAGCTCATCGAGCGCGACGGCAGCATCCTCCGCGTCAAACATCTCGACGCACTCGACGGCAGCGCGGTCATCGACATCAAGCCCTACACAGAGATGGATCGTATCTAACCCGTATCCTATCCATCAAACTATAAATATTGCACTATCACAGGCATCTTATTCGAATGATTAAGATGCCTGTTTTTGATATGAACAGATACTTATGTGGTTTCATTAGAGAAGAAAATTCAAAAAATTTTTCAAAAGCTCTTGTAATGAATCCCATTCGCCTTTATAATACATCTGCACATGTGGGTGCGACTATTATTCTCATTTGGCTTGTTCTGTTGATAGGTTATTCTGTCCGCAGAGCGGCGTATGTGCTCCGACGGATGGGAGCGCGTCTGTTGAATAGTATAGAGGAGGTCTATATGATCAGAAGAAAGGGTCGGCGCCCGCTGCGTCTGCTCTCCTATGCGATAACGGCATGGCTTGCCCTGCCCGCCTACACTGCCTTTGCAGACGACGGCAGTACAGGCAGCGGCAGTGTATCTACTGCGGATATTCACGTGGAGGTGGATGCCGCACAGGAAGAGGCCAAGATAGAGTCCCAGCAGAAGACCATCATCACGAAGGAGGACATCGAGAAGAAACAGGCGAAGTCCGTCGAGGACATCATCTTCAGTGAGACGGGCGTCTCGCGCACGGTAGATGCGATGGGACGCGTCGGTGTCTCGATCCGCGGCGCAGAGCCGCGCCACACACTGATCCTTGTCGATGGGCAGCCCGTTCTCGGCGACCTTGCGAAATATTCGGGCGCAGCAGACGAGGTCATGCGCCTCGGCACGGAGAACGTCGAGCGCATCGAGATCGTGCAGGGTGCGGCAAGCTCGAAGTACGGCTCGGATGCCATCGGCGGTGTCGTCAACATCATCACGAAGAAGGCGACAAAGGAGCCGGGACTCCAGTTCAACTGGGAGGGACTGAGACGCGCTGACGATAAGGATCTGCCGTTCTCGAACTTCTTCCTGCGCGCGGATTCCGGCGCGATGGGCAAGCTGCGCCTCGGCCTCTCGGGCAGCAAGCGCGAGGTGATGCCGGTCTATGCGAGTAAGGGACTGCGTAGAACCATCCCCGACAACCTGCGCGATACTGCATGGAACAAAGTCAAGAACTGGTATCCGACCGCGCTCCGCTACTACGGCGACACAGCGACCGTTGGCCTCACAGGGACATATGAAGCGGATGCCCAAAACACTTTCAATTTTCGCCTCGACCACTACGCCGAGAATCTCATCCGTGATGTCAAGCGCACAGATTCCGAACTCGAGCCGCAGCAGCATTTCAAGAGAGATGCAACGCGCAACGCCTATAATATCGCTTGGAGCGGCTACAACAATGCGAGTGATTGGAACGTCGAGCTAAACTCCACGAATCTCAAGGAGGACAGCGTCTCCCTCATCAACTACGCAGGCAAAACCCAGTATCAAGGAAATAACGAGCTGCGCTATGTGGACAACGTGGATCACAAGCAGACGGACTTCAAGGCATCCATGAATACGCAGCTGAGCAACAAGCACCTACTTTCATTCGGACTCGGCATCTCGAGCGAGTCCGGTGAGGGCAGCCGTATCAAGGGCTCGCCGAATACCTCCACACGCTACATCAATGCATGGGACTATGATAAGAGCCTTCTCGTCGAAAAGCAGGATCGTCTCATGCGCGGCAGCGATAACAAGCACTATATATGGTCGCATATCCATGACTACAAATTCTCCGGTCATGAGGACAACGGTCTGCCGCATTGGGATTTTGAATACGAATACTACAATTATGACCGCAATAACGCAAACTCCTTCCGCCCCAAGATTGACTACGAAAAATACGATAAATACCTCAAAGGCAGAACACAGGTAACCGAAAAGCCATGGTGGGCTGGTTCCGATTGGCAGGCACACTGGCCCGACGGTTCCGATATGTCCACCGAAGATTACAATGCCTATATGTCGCTTCGAGATCGTCTGCGTCAGGAGAACCCCTCCTTCCCTTCGGGCGGAAATATTGTCGAGCAGTATTTCATGCGCGGTAAAGATCAAGCCCCCAATGCTCCGAAGCTCAACGGCAAGGCCTACCTTGAAGAGTATTGGTCACGCGATCAGCGCATCACCGTCGGCACAGGATCGATTAATAAGCAGAACTTTTTTGTCGGCGACACATGGCAGGTCTCGAAGGATACGATCCTCTTCCCCATCCTGCGCGTCGACCGCAGCAGTCTATTCGGGACGAATCTTTCGGGCAGTATCGGCATGACGCACAACATCGGCGGCAATACGCACCGACGTTTCAAGGCGAACATCGGCACGAGCTACGCAGAACCCGGCATGGGCGAGCTCTGGTACAACTGGGAGATGTACGGCAGCAACCCCGTCGGTATCGGTGACGCAAAGCTGGGCTGGTGGTGGGAAGGCAATCCCAATCTGAAGCCTGAAAAATCCGTCAATATCGACATGAGCATCGAGGGTGAGACGAAGAACACCTATGCGCGTGCGGGTATCTTCCACAACCGCATCCGCAATTACATGACCGTTTACTACACGGGCAGACTGATGGACTTCGCTCCGCAGCTCGGCGACGATGATAAATGGATGCGTGCACCAGATCTTATTTACAGCTTCAAGAACATCGGGCGTGCAGAGATCACAGGGCTCGAGGCGGAGGTGCGGCAGAAGATCGGCACGCACTGGAATACACGGCTGGGCTATACCTATCTCCACGCCATCAACAAGAGCGATCCGCTCATGCCGAAGCAGCTCCTCGACCGTCCGACGCACAAGGTGGATATCGGCATCTCCTACGACGACAAGAAGACAGGCTGGTTCGCACAGCTCTGGGGCGACTACTACATCCGCATGCTCGACAGCAACACACTCGCGAATGGAACGAACTACTGGTTAGACTATAAAGACGGCTCACTTGCCGTTAATAAAAAACAGCAGTACCAAGAGAAGACCTTCGGTATCTGGAACTTCATGGTACAGAAAAAGCTCAGCGAGAGTGCAATGGTCTATCTCGGCGTGAACAACATCTTCAACCACCGCGATGATGACCGCGCACAGCAGGAGCGCGTCTACCGCATTGGTGCAAACTTCAAGTTCGATACGAGCGGCCCCAAAAAGAGCCTCCTCACGAACGGTACAACGGAGATGGGTGCACAGGAGGCCGCTCTGCTGAACAACTTCCTTGCCCGTCCGTTCGACGAGAGCAAGGCGATGGGTGTCTCCCTCATCGGCGACTACCAGTGGCGCTGGACAGCACATAACGGGACAAACCGTCCGCAGTCCACCTACACAGCGACCTCATCCATCAACACGAGTGCCGTGCGGAATATGCGGGATGCGCACGAGCACGGATTCGAGCAGCGTCTGCGCATCGGTGCAGATGCACGCATCGCCGAGAACACGAATATCCGCATCCTCGGCAGTCTCTCCGGCACGCCGAAGGTCGATCCTGCGCACAGCCAGCCGGACAGCAAGGGACTCGGCAAAGCACGCATCGAGAACGTCGATGTCACGCAGCATGCAAAGAAGTGGGATCTCTCTCTCGGCCGTCTCACGGAGTCCATGGGCGTGACGGGCTACTGGTTCGGCAGCACATACGACGGTGTACGCGGTGTGCTCACGGGCAAGACGTCACAGCTGCGCCTTGGATTCGGCACGTTCAAGAACTCCACGGGCATCTCTGATACAGCATATACCCATGTCACGCACCAGACCTTCTACCGTCCGCCGACGATGGCAGAGTTTCTCGGGCTCGACCGCGACATTCCCGAAAAAGGGACGTTAGCGAAAGAGTCAGAAAGCGGTGATGCAGCCTATGCTGCCGCAAAGGCTGCTGGCGACACGGCACAAACACAAAATCTCTACTTTTATCAACAGCTCAAAGCCGCTACAACGATTGAGGAAACAACACAAATTCTGCGCCGCATGCAGTCTATCATCAATCAAGCCTACGGCAGTGAGTTATCAAAAAAACGTATAAAGTTCACCCCTAATTTTGGATCTGCAGATGTGTATTACAGAGTCAAAGATTCCCATGGAAATACAAAAATAAAGAGAACAGGGATTCACTTTAATGGCGTAGACGGCGAATTTACACCAGCAGGGAAAGCATGGGCAAGAGAGATGGAAAAGAAGTTCTCCATCTCTCCAACCGATCCCAATGGACTCCAATCTGATGACACCTACCTGCGCCAGCACGCTGCCGAACTGGCCGCGGCCTATAACGAGATAGCAGAATACAGAGCTAAAGCCGATTGGAAGGACTATAAAGAAGACTCCTCCGGCAATCCATACAGTCAAGCGCTCGGCGAGACGTGGGATCTGTCCGGGGGGCGTGGTAAATTAACGAACGACTGGGTCACGCAATCCACAGACTACACATTTGACGGTGTTGTTGGTATATACAACCGACAATACGAATGGTCGGAGCCTTCGATGTATAAGTATAAGATGGGAAATATCGATACGCTCAATCTACTTAATCATGACCTGTATCAAACGCCGTCTACCGAGGCGCAAGGCGAATACCAGTTGTCGAATCTGAATCTTATCGGCTACCGTTACCTCAGAACCTTGGATGATGTTCTATCCAAAGCCGACAACGGAACGACACTCCCCCGCGCCGCTCTCGGCAACGTGGTCGGCAATCTCATCAAGACGGCTGGCACGGTACTCGAGCGCGACAACATCCCGCCGATCGACAAGGCGCTCTTCCTCCAGTACCGCAAGCAGATGCGCCCGAATCTCGGTGTCACAGCATGGTATCTGCGCTCCATCGGCGACAAGACGCACACGACGCAGATTGCAAACGGCACTGCCAATGACAACCACAGCTTTGACCAGCTCGCGAACGTCTTCGCGCTCGGCGCACAGTGGCAGATGAGCCCAAAGACCGCCGTCTCGCTTGACTACGGGTACAACTTCACCCGATTCGGCAAGTATATGAACGGCGAGACGATGTTCGATCATCCTGTACGCACCGATATCTATACCCCGAAAGGCCGCAGCGAGGGCAGTGCGCCGAAGTTCTGGACGCTCCGTCTCGACATCGGACGCGCGGACATGGAGCGCACGGGTACATGGAGCGCATTCGTGGATTAC
Organism: uncultured Selenomonas sp.; assembly: GCA_963518105.1. Lineage (GTDB taxonomy): Bacteria > Bacillota > Negativicutes > Selenomonadales > Selenomonadaceae > Centipeda. The sequence continues at coordinate 106,448 of CAUQID010000002.1, read as the reverse complement.
AAGCATTTCGAGCACGGTTCATTCTTCGGCGGAAACGGCACGGGGTATCTCCCCGACCGCTACCTCGACGGCATCGAGAGCTTCACCCTCGGCGGGGGCTATGTCCCCGCACGCAACTGGCTCGTGGAGCTGTTCTACACATTCGATGCAAAGGGAACGAATCGGCGCGATACGCTCCACGGCTCTGAGAAGTTCCGTCTCGGAAACTATACGCGCTTCCAGCTGACGTACAAGTTCTAAGCAGCCGCATCATGGTTACAGCAAGACCTCTCTCTTCGATGAGGGAGGTCTTTGTGATTTGAGCGCTGAAAATTTTTCTCACCCCCTATTGATTTTATTTCTCACATGTGATATATTTTATCCAGGCTTTCGTTAGGAGATGCCGTGAGGCGTTTCCAAAGCTCTCCTAAAATATAATACACAGCAAAAATAGTCCACAGTGGAGTGTGGACTATTTTTGTTCCATTTTGTCGGAGATTTCTAGAATTCCTCTCCACAGATAATAAAATCTCTTGACAGATATGCTATAATAAATCAAAAGGTCAAAACGGCTGCACAAGGTTCAGACTGGTTGATATTTTCGCTCGCCTCTACGGGCGGACAGATGAAGGAGATGGATTCATGGCAAAGGAACGTATCCAAAAGGATGTCGTCATCATCGGCGCAGGCATGGCGGGGCTGACCGCCGCGCTCTACGCAGGGCGGATGAATCTCAGAACGCTGGTGCTCGAGAACTCGCTCGTCGGCGGGCAGATCGCGACGGCAGCGGACATCGAGAACTACCCCGGCTTTGAGCGGGTGAGCGGGATGGAGCTGATCGGCACGCTCGAGAAGCAGGCGGCGAATTTCGGCGCAGAGATCGACGAGTTCGACCGTATCGAGCGTGTTGATCTCAAGAGCACGCCGAAAATCGTCGAGACGGAGACATACATCTACGAGACGCCCGTGATCATCATCGCATCCGGTATGAACCGGCGGAAGCTCCCGCTCGCGCAGGAGCCGCACTACTTCAACCGCGGCGTGCACTACTGCGAGCTCTGCGACGGCCACACATACCAGGACAAGGTGATCTCGGTCATGGGCGGCGGCAACGCAGCAGTCGATGCAGCGAACTTCCTCACGAAGTACGCATCGCATCTCTACCTCATCCACCGCTCGCAGCTGCGCGCGGACAAGTCCTCGCAGGATGCGCTCTACGCCAATCCGAAGGTGACGGTCATGCTCGAGACGGAGATTGAGCACCTCAACGGCGAGGACCGCCTCACGTCTGTCGATCTCCTGCACAAGGATACGGGCAAACGCGAGACGCTGCCTGTGGACAGCATCTTCGTCAATATCGGCGTGCTGCCGAATACCGAGCTCTTCGTCGGACAGCTTGCGCTCACGGAGACGGGCTACATCGCCGCGGATGAGAACTGCCGCACGGAGATCCCCGGGGTCTTTGTTGCGGGTGATATCCGCGTGAAGGAGATCCACCAGCTCACGACTGCCGCCGCCGACGGCACGACCGCTGCACTCCATGCGGAAAAGTATCTGGCATCTTTGAAGAAATAACGATATAGAGGAGGGTTTCCCATGACTCAGGTATTTTCGTTCGATGCGTGCCCGTGGTGCACGAAGGCAAAGAAGTATCTCGACAAGAAGGGCGTCGCCTACACGGTGCGCGATATCGAGAAAGAGCCCGCCGCCTACGACGATCTCATAAAGCTCACGGGTGAGGGTGCATGCCCCGTCATCCTCGCGGACAGCGGCGAATATGTACGCGGCTTTGACCAGCCCGCCATCGACAAGCTGCTCGGCATATAAGGAGGGCGCTATGGTAAAGGTCTACTCCATCACGGTCTGCCCGTGGTGCGTCAAGGTCAAGAAGTACCTCAAATACCGCGGCATCCCCTACGAGGAGCACAACATCGAGAAGGACGCAGCGGCGCGCGAGGAGTGCCGACGCATCTCCGGCGATACCATCGTCCCCGTCACGACAGCGGACGGCGTGGACTTCGCTCTCAGCTACGACCGCGAGAAGCTGGACAGGATTCTCGGCATCACGGCATAGTGCCGTAGAAAAGGGGGCTGCTGCACGTTTATTTCGTGCAGCAGCCCCCTTTGTTGTGCAGTTTTCCTCGTTCCCTATTTCATCAATGAGCCTTCAAATCGCAGGGTTGCAAAGTAGTCGTCGATGGTCTGGGCGCGGCGGATGAGCTCGATGCTGCCATCCGTGCGAAGGAGCAGCTCAGCGCACCAGAGCTTTCCATTATAGTTAAATCCCATCGCACTCCCGTGCGCGCCCGTGTCGTGGATGACGAGGAGGTCGCCGATGCGGACCTCGGGCAGGGCGCGGTCGATGGCGAACTTGTCATTGTTCTCGCAGAGCGATCCCGTAACGTCATAGACGTGATCCAGGGGAGCGTCCTCCCTGCCGAGCACGGTAATGTGGTGATACGCGCCGTAGAGCGCAGGACGCATAAGGTTCGCCATGCAGGCATCGAGGCCGATGTAGTGCTTGTAGGTATCCTTCTTGTGGATCGCAGTGGAGACGAGCCACCCCGCATCGCCCGTCATGGCGCGCCCGCTCTCGGTACGGATGCCGGCCGTGCCGAGACCCGCCGGGCGCATGATCTCATCGTAGAGGCGTGCGATGCCCGCGCCGACGGCGGGGTAGTCCACGGGGCTCTCCTCGGGGCGGTACGGGATGCCGAACCCACCGCCGAGGTTGACGAACTCGACACAGATGCCGAGGCGTTCCTTCAGCTCCGCCGCCAGCTCAAACATGATGCGCGCCGTGAGGAGGAACGCCTCTGTACGCAGTTCGGACGAGATGACCATGGTATGCAGGCCAAAGCGCTGCACGCCCATCTCCCGTGCACGGCGGTACGCCTCGAACATCTGCGGACGCGTGAGACCGTACTTCGCCTCCATGGGCTTTCCTATGATGTCATTCCCCTCGATGAGGTCGCCGGGGTTGTAGCGGAACGAGAGCACAGCGGGCAGTCCTGCGTGCTGCGCCATGTAATCGAGGTGCGTGATATCGTCCAGGTTGATGACAGCACCAAGTTCGATTGCCTTTTGGAACTCGTCGTACGGCGTATCGTTCGAGGTGAGGAGAATTTCCTCGCCCGCGACCCCCGCCGCAGCGGAGAGCAGCAGCTCCGGCAGGCTGCTGCAGTCCGTACCCGCCCCCTCCTCGTGGAGGATCTGGATGATGCGCGGGTTCGGCAGTGCCTTCACTGCGAAATGCTCACGAAAACTCGGCGCCCATGCGAATGCATCGCGCAGCCGCCGGAAGTTCGCGCGGATCTTCGCCTCGTCGTAGATGTGAAACGGGGTCGGGTATCGCTCGGTCAGCGCGCGCGTCTCTGCGGCGCTGAGCGGGAATCTCTTTTCATTCATAATATCCTCCATCCAAATAGATGGTTCATTATAGCAACGGTAAAATCTCCCTGTCAAATTGTATACCTTGACGAATGGTGCGCGCTCGCATATAATGGGGGCTATCTTTTTTTCATCTCATATTGTATACATGAGGGAACTGATGAGGGGGTATATCTATGGTATTTGGCAAAAAGGCGCTGCGTCTTGCGGCAGCACTTGCCTGCACGGCGCTGCTCGGTGCGGCGCTCACGGGCTGCGGCGGGAATGAGGCGAAGTCGGACGAGATCCGCATCGGCGCAAACTTCGAGATGACGGGCAACACGGCAAACTACGGCATGTCGACGCTCGAGGGTCTGAAGCTCGCGATCAAGGAGGCAAACGATGCCGGCGGCGTAAATGGCAAGAAAATCGTCCTCATCGAGGCGGACAACAAGTCCGAGGCGGCGGAGTCGGTCAATGCAGCGACAAAGCTGATCTCCGACGACCACGTCCGCGCGATTGTCGGCCCTGCGACGACGGGCAACGTCATCGCACAGTCGCAGGTCGCATCGGACAGCAAGGTGCCCGTCATTGCGCCGGATGCCACCGCGGTCGATGTCACGGTCGAAAACGGTACGGTGAAGCCGTGGATCTTCCGCAGCTGCTTCATCGACCCGCAGCAGGGTGATGTCATGGCAAAGTTTGCCCTTGAGACCCTGAAGGCGAAGACGGCAGTCATCTACATCGACAACTCGACGGACTACTCCAAGAGCCTTGCCGAGGTCTTCCAGAAGGTGTTCACCGCAGGCGGCGGACAGGTGCTCATGACCGAGGGCTTCCTCGCAAAGGATCAGGACTTCAAGGCGACACTGACGCGTCTGCGCGCGGCAAATGCGGATGTCATCTTCGTCCCCGCCTACTACGAGGAGGTCGGCAAGATCGTCAAGCAGGCGCGTGAGATCGGCATCACCGCCCCCATCATCGGCACGGACGGCTGGGACGACCCGAAGGTCGCCGAGCTCGCGGGCGCAGCGGCGCTGAACGGAACGTATTTCAGCACGCACTACTCGGACAAGGACGAGTCGGTACGCCCCTTTATCGATGCATTCCAGAAGGAATACAACCACGCCCCGAACGTCTTTGCGGCGCTCGGCTATGACGCAGGCAAGCTGCTCGTCGATGCACTCAAGCGCGCCGGCTCAGATGATCCCGAGGCGCTGCGCAAGGCGATCGAGGAGACGAAGAATCTCGTCGTCGGCACGGGCACGATCACGATGGATGCGCAGCACAACCCGATCAAGCAGGCTGTCATCCTTGAGAACAAGGACGGCGACCGCACTGTCGTCGCCAAGATCATGCCGAGCATGTAGTTATTCGGCTGACAATGCATAAGAGCCGCAGATCTGCGGCTCTTTTTCGTAGGAATCACCGACACATCGATTCCGCCATTCCCAAAGGGGGTTCATCTATGGAGTTTATGCACCAGATTCTGCAGCAGCTCATCAACGGGATCTCGCTCGGCAGTATCTACGCTCTGATTGCACTCGGCTACACGATGATCTACGGCATCATCAAGCTCATCAACTTCGCGCACGGCGACATCTACATGGTCGGCGCATATCTCGGGTTCTACGCGGTCACGCTCGGCATCCCCGTCCTGCCCGCCATCCTCATCTCGATGGCGGTCACGGCGCTCCTCGGCATCCTCGTCGAGCGGTTCGCCTACCGTCCGCTGCGCCATGCGCCGCGCATCTCGGTGCTCATCACTGCGATCGGCGTGTCGTTCCTGCTCGAGTATGTGATGATGGCAGTCGTCTCGCCGACACCGCGCACCTTCCCCGCCGCCATCAGCGACGTCTCGTTCGAGCTGGCGGGACTCATCATCAGCGGGCAGCAGCTCCTCATCATGGGCGTGACCTTCATCCTCATGCTCATCCTCACCTACATCGTGCGCTCGACGAAGATCGGCAAGGCGATGCGCGCCGCATCCTATGACACGGAGGCCGCGCAGCTCATGGGCATCAATGCGAACCGCATCATCTCGATCACGTTCGCCATCGGCTCTGCGCTCGCGGCGGTCGCGGGCGTGCTCATCGGCATCTACTACAACTCGATCGACCCGCTCATGGGACTCATGCCGGGGGTCAAGGCGTTCGTCGCAGCGGTATTCGGCGGCATCGGCATCCTGCCGGGCGCGGTCGTCGGCGGCCTTGTCCTCGGCATCGTCGAGGCGTTCATCTCGGGATTCGGGTTCTCGATGTTCCGTGATGCCGCGGCGTTCGCCATCCTGATTCTCGTGCTGCTCGTACGGCCCGCGGGGATCTTTGGCAAGAACATCAAGGAAAAGGTCTAAGGAGGGGCGCAGATGAACGCATCGCAGAAAAACGACCTCAAAATGCTCGTCTTTGCCCTCGTGATCTATGCGCTGGTCATGGGGCTGACGAGTGCGGGGATGCTCAGTGCCTTCTGGCAGCTGAATCTCATCTTTGCCGGCATCAACATCATCCTCGCCGCGAGTCTCAATCTCATCAACGGGTATACCGGACAATTTTCGCTGGGTCATGCCGGATTTATGGCGGTCGGCGCGTATGTCGGCGTCGTTCTGACGACGAACTTCCACCTGCCGTTTGCCGCGGCGATCCTCGCGGGCGGTACAGCGGCCGGGCTGCTCGGCGCGCTCATCGGTCTGCCGACCCTGCGGCTGCGCGGCGACTATCTCGCCATCGCGACGCTCGGCCTCGGCGAGATCGTCCGCATCGTCATCATCAACGTTCCCTACGTCGGCGGCGCAGCAGGCTTTAAGGGCATCCCCCATCTGACGGATTTCACCTGGGTCTTCTTCCTCATGCTCGCCAGCCTCTACCTCATCAAGAATTTCGTGAATGCCCGCCACGGCCGTGCCTGTCTCGCCATCCGCGAGAACGAGATCGCAGCGGAGTCCATGGGCATCCACACGACGCGGTACAAGGTGCTCGCGTTCACCATCGGCGCGGCGTTTGCAGGGGTCGCGGGCGTGCTCTTCGGGCACAATATGTATATCCTCAGCCCCGCCTCGTTCACCTTCATGCAGTCGTTCAACATCCTCATCATGGTTGTCATGGGCGGTCTCGGCTCGATGACCGGATCGATTGCGGGCGCCCTCGTCGTGACCTTCCTCTCGGCGGCGCTCGCGAGCTTCCCGAACGCACGCATGATCATCTATGCGCTCGCCCTCATCCTGCTCATGTTCTACCGCCCGCAGGGACTCTTCGGCTACGTCGAGATCACGGCGATGCAGCCCCTGCGCCGCTTCTTCCGAAAGGACGGTGAGGCACAATGACACACGATCTCCTCACGGCAAAGGATGTCTCGATGGTCTTCGGCGGCCTCAAGGCCATCGTGGACTTCAACGTCCACATCAAAAACGGAGAGCTCCTCGGGCTCATCGGTCCGAACGGCGCAGGCAAGACCACGGCGTTCAACCTCTTTACGGGGGTCTACCAGCCGACGACGGGCGAGATTTTATTCAAGGATAAGAGCATCGTCGGCCTCGCTCCATACCAGATCACAGAGCGCGGGATCGCGCGCACATTCCAGAATATCCGCCTGTTCGGCGAGCTCTCCGTGCTTGATAATGTCAAGATCGCCTACCACTGCCACATGAACTACGGCCTGCTCGAATCAGTGCTCCGTATCGGGCGATACTGGGCGGAGGAGCGAAAGCTCACGGAGGAGGCATACCGCCTGCTCGAGATCTTCCACCTCGCAGACGCGGCGCAGGAGAAAGCGAAGAATCTCCCCTACGGCGCACAGCGCCGCCTCGAGATCGCGCGCGCCCTCGCAGCGCAGCCCTCGCTCCTGCTGTTGGACGAGCCGGCAGCAGGCATGAACCCCCAGGAGACGCTCGAGCTGATGGAGATGATCCGCTGGGTGAAGAAGGAGTTCGGCATCACGATCCTGCTCATCGAGCATGATATGTCTCTCGTCATGGGCATCTGCGAGCGCATCTATGTGCTCGAGTACGGTGCCGTCATCGCGAACGGCTCGCCTGCGGAGATTCGCTCGAATCCGGAGGTCATCCGTGCATATCTGGGGGCGGAGGAGTAATATGGAAAGCAAGCAGACAACAAACACCGCCCCTGCAGCAGGGGCAAAAGCCCCCATGCTCCGCATTCGGGATCTGGAGGTATACTACGGTGCAATCCACGCGCTCAAGGGGCTGTCTCTCGATGTCAACGAAGGCGAGATCGTCACCCTCATCGGTGCGAATGGCGCGGGCAAATCCACAACGCTGCGCACCATCTCCGGGCTGCTCGCGCCGAAAAGCGGCAGCATCGAATTCGAGGGGACGAGCATCGCAGGCTGCGGTGCACATGATATCGTGCGCGCAGGACTCTCGCAGGTACCCGAGGGGCGGCGTATCTTCGCCGATATGACGGTACTCGAGAACCTCGAGCTCGGTGCCTTCATCCGCAGCGACAGGGACGGCATCGCCCGCGACATGGACATGGTATTCACACGCTTCCCCCGCCTGAAGGAGCGCCTCTCCCAACAGGCGGGCACGCTCTCGGGCGGCGAGCAGCAGATGCTCGCTATGGGACGTGCACTCATGAGCCGCCCGCGCCTGCTCCTCCTCGACGAGCCGTCGATGGGGCTCGCGCCGCTGCTCATCAAGGAGATTTTCTCCATCATCGTCGATATCAACAGAGCGGGGACAACGATCCTGCTCGTTGAGCAGAACGCGAACATGGCGCTCTCCATCGCACATCGTGCCTACGTCCTCGAGACGGGACGCATCACCCTCTCCGGTGCAGCAAGCACGCTCGCGGCGAGCGAGGATGTCCGCCGCGCCTACCTCGGCGGCTGACAGCGTACGGACTGATTGACGATTCCAAACTTTTCTTCATAAAGAAGGAAAATCTTCCTAAATATAGAATAATACAAAAACGATATTCTTACTCACCAGCAAGGGGGAGCGTATATGTTTGTTGCCAACTGTATGACCAAGAACCCCGTCACCATCGCACCCGACGCAGGACTGGACGAGGCGGCGAAGCTGATGGAGCGGGGGCATTTCCGCCGCCTGCCCGTCGTCGAACACGGCAGGCTCGTCGGCTTCTTCACGAACCGCGACCTCCTGCGCACCTCCCCGTCTGCGGCGACAACACTCGACCGGTTCGAGGAGCGCACGCTCCTCTCGAAGATCAAGGTCGCCGATGTCATGCAGAAGAACGTCATCACCGTCACCGAGGATGTCACCATCGAGGAGGCGGCGCTCATCATCTCGCGTGAGCGCATCGGCGGGATGCCTGTCCTCTCAGCCGTCGGCAAGGTTGTCGGCATCATCTCCGGTACGGACATCCTCAACGCCTTCATCGCCGTCATGGGACTCGACAGCGGGCTCACGCGCCTGACGATCGACGTTGCGGACAGCAAGGGGGTCCTGCGGGACATCTCCACTATCCTCGCCGACCTCGACATCAGCATCAGCAGCATGGTCACGCTCCCGCAGCCGAGCGGCGCCTACCAGATCATCATCCGTGCCGACATCCCCGACGTGGACACCGTAAAAGAACGCCTCTGGGCAAAGGGGTTCAAGGTCAGCCATGTCACGCAGCTCGGATGAAATGCCGATCCACAAACTGCTGCCGTGCAGTTGTACGGCAGTATCTTTCAAGGGTTTCGTTATTGTGATCGTACGGTGCGTTCCGCATCTGATATCTACAACAAAAAATGCCGCAGTGCGGCATTTTTTGTTGGCGCAAACCGTCACGGCAGCATCTGCCCGTCCGGCCCGATAAGGATGACGAGTGCGGCGGGGAAATCTGCAAGAAGGGCTCTGCCCTTCTCCGGTCCGAGCACAAAGATCGCCGTCGAGAGCATATCCGAGAGCAGACCCATGTGCCCCTGCCATGCCGGCATCTCCTCGGATACGCGCGGCAGGATGACAGCGACGGAGGCGAGCCCCGTATCGGCAGGGTAGCCCGTGCGCGGATCGATGAGGTGATGATAGCGCCGCCCCTCATACAGGAAATAGCGCTCGTTATCGCCTGAGGAGGAGAGCACCTCGTCCGAGAGCGGCATGACCGCGATCATGTCCGCCGCACTCTCACCGCGCGGATTGCGGATGCCGATCTGCCACGGTTCGCCTGTCGCGTTCACCCCGCGCGCAAGGATGGAGCTCGTACCGAGATCGGCGAGTGCATCCTCAATGCCGCTCGCCTGCCAGCTGCGGTCGATGCCGTCGAGCGCCAGCCCCTTGATGAGTGCACCGCGGTCGATCTTCATGCCCGCACGCAGGAGACGTGCCCGATACACCGTTTTCCCGTCCTCCTCTACGGTGTCGAGGCCGAGCGCATCGTATCCGGCACAGGCACGCGCAGCGGCGACCTCGGCAGGAGACGGCAGTGTCTTGGCCGCACGCGCCGCATCCCAGAGGGCTGTGAGCGCACCCGCCGTGATGTCAAACGCACCGTTGCTGCGGCGTGCAATCTCCTGTGCGCGCACCAGTGTCTCATAGAGTGCGGGTGAGATCTCTGTCCATGCGCCCGTCCCCGCCGCCTGCTCCATGGCTGCGACGGCAGCGCCGTCTGCATCCGCCTCCGTCTGTACGAGCACCGTCATCCCGTCGCGCAGCGCTGCCTGTGCTGCGATCTCATCGGCGCGTACGGTAAGACGCGCGACCGTCCCCATGACAATCTTCGTCTCCTCCGCCGTCGCGGGCGCACTGCCGCCGCACCCGCCGAGCAGCGGCATGCAGACCAACAGAAAAACAAACGGAATTTTTATAGCAGGATTTTTACCGATTGCGAAGAATCTTTGTATCATATACACTCCTTTTTTCTCATGCGCGTATATTCCCAGTGATATGCTGTGCCCCGCCCTGCCGCCTGCAGCGTCCAACCAGAGAGGTGCTCTATGCCGCGTGCCAGACTCCATGAGATTGCCCGCTTCGTCCTTGTCGGCGGTGCATGTTTCATCCTCGACTATGGCCTGCTCTACGCACTCACCGAGTACGGCGGACTGCACTATCTCCTCTCGGCGGGCATCTCGTTCAGCATCTCCGTGCTCCTCAACTACTGGCTCTGCCTCGTCTGCGTCTTTCGCGGCGCAAACGCGCAGACCCGCCGCGCGCAGATGCTTTTCTTCGGATCGAGCATCGCAGGACTCGGGCTCAATCAACTCCTGCTGTGGGTACTCGTCGACTGCGCGGGCATCTACTACATGATCGCCAAGCTCATCGCCGCCGCCATCGTCATGGTGTGGAACTACATCCTCAAACGGCGCGCCGTCCTCGGCCGGTGACGTCATTGTACCATTCGACGCCGCCGCGCGCAATGCGGCTTTTTTTACGCTCTACATGTAGGTATCCATAAGAATTTTCTCTTTTTTCCATTCATCTACTGCATAATTATAATTTAATCATACCGAATAGAGGATATTGTCTATTATAATAGAATATATAGAATGAATTCACTCTCATAAATTTTATTCAATAGATAAAATAGTCTTGCTATTTTATCAGTTTTGCGGTACACTAAAAAAAAGGATGGTCGGCTCATTGACAGCAGATATGTGAGCGTTACCTATCTTATCTGCGAAAAGGGAGTGAATATCATGTTTCTGGAGGAGCGCCAAGAGCTCATCGTCCGCATGGTGGAGCGTGACGGTAAGGTCAAAGTCAAAGAGCTCAGCGCCAAATTCAAGGTCACCGAGGACTGCATCCGCAAGGATCTGGGCTCACTCGAACGGCAGGGACGCCTGAAACGTACCTACGGCGGCGCTGTGAAACTGACGCAGAGTGTTCACATGATCGAGGTCAGCCGTCATCGTCACATGGATGTCGAAGCAAAGCGGCGTATCGCGCAGGCAGCAGTTTCTCTCATCCAGGACAAGGATATGGTTTTCCTCGATGTATCGACGAGCAACCTCGCCATCGCGGAGTTGCTCATGAAGAGCGACCGTGATCTGACGGTCGTCACCAATATGGTCGACGTGCTCGGCGTGCTCGCACGCAACCCCCGCATCGAGCTGATCTTTGCGGGCGGGCAGATCAACCGCGGCCGCGATGGATTCTGGGGCGGTATGACCCAGGACTTCATCGGACGGCTCAAGCCCGATATCGCATTTGTCGGTGCGGTCGGTGTCGATGTCAAGGCAAACAGCGTGTCCACCTACGATATCGATGACGGCATCAACAAGGCGACGATCATCGCGCGCAGCAAGCGCTCCTATGTGGTCGCTGAGGCGCGCAAGCTCTCGACGGACGGCAACTACGACTACACGCCGCTCAATGCACTGTCAGGTCTCGTGACGGATACCGAGCCACCGTCGGACATCCGCGCGGCAGCAGCAGAACTCGGCGTAGATATTGTTTTGCCGTAATAAGTCGAAACAATTCCAATTTCAAGATAATTCGTATAAAACCGAGACGGTCTTGCCGTCTCGGTTTTCTTGTGCGACAATATAGGGATACGAGTCATCACCCAAACCAGTCGAATCAAAGGGGGAATCAGCTTGGAGGATCTGCTCTCACACTGCACACTCTGCCCGCGCCGCTGCGGCGTGAACCGCATGGCGGGCGCACGCGGTTTCTGCGGCGCGGGGCGCACGGTGCGGATGGCGCGTGCGATGCTCCACCAGTGGGAGGAGCCCTGTCTCATCGGCACGCACGGCGCGGGCGCAGTGTTCTTCTCCCACTGCACGCTGCGCTGCGTCTACTGCCAGAACCACGAGATCAGTCACGGCGGCAGCGGAAAAGATGTGAGCGAGGAGGCGCTCGCAGAGATCTTTCTGGATCTCGCACGGCAGGGCGCGGCGACACTCGACCTCGTGACCCCCACGCACTACACACCGCAGATCCTATCCGCACTGACACTGGCACGCGCACACGGGCTCACGCTCCCCATCGTCTGGAATACGAGCGGCTACGAGACGCGTGAGAACATCGAGCGGCTCGCGGGAGCGGTGGACATCTACCTGCCCGATCTGAAGTATGACAGCACCACATACGGGCAGCGCTACTCCGCTGCCCCCGACTATGCCGCCGCAGCACGGGCGGCGATCACGGCGATGACAGCACAGCTCGGCACGGTGCAGTTTGCCGCGGACGGACGGCTCCTGCGCGGTGTACTCGTCCGCCATCTCGTCCTCCCCGGCGGCAGACACGAGAGTATCGCCCTCGTGCGCTGGCTCTGGGAGACGTTCGGAGATACGGTTCAGCTCAGCCTCATGCGGCAGTATACCCCTCTCTACCGCGCACACGATTTTCCCCCGCTGCATCGTCGGCTCACAACATTCGAGTATGAGTCCGTAGTCGATGCTGCGCGTACGCTCGGCATGACACGCGTCTATGTACAGGGCGCGGAGGCAGTCGGTGCGGACTATGTGCCGCTCTTCTCATGAGGAGAGATGGATCACCTCTTACATCCGCAGCCGTACAAGCCCCCGCCAGACGGCCTTTCTCAGCAGATCCGCAGGAATCATCGTCACCGCGAGCAGAGATACCAGTACCCAGCCGCCCGCATGGATGGGCGTGGTGCTGAACATCCCGCCGATCCACAGACCGACATCATGCGGGATGTAGGGCGCATTGATGATCACTGCCATAATCAGCACAATAGACACCCAGACCTTAATAAATCCCGCATTCTCTCCGAGTCTGCGAAAGATACCGAACCCTGTCGAGCGCACATTGAACCCGTTCATCAGCGCAGCGAGCACGAACAGGAGGAAATACGCCGTATAGTGCTCCGCCCGTCCGTCAAAACAGGCGGCAAAGCGCGTATCGGTCAGAAAGGCAAAGCTGAGCCCAACGAGCCACGCCCCCATCCAGAGGATCTGCACACTCATCGCGGGCGTGATGAGGCTCGCATCGCGACGGCGCGGCTTCTCACGCATATAGCTCGCGTGCGCCGGCTCGTTGCCGAGCATGATTGCGCCGAGGCTGTCCATGACGAGATTGATGAAAAGCAGATGCGTCACGCGCAGCGGCTCGATGATGCCGAAGAACGGCGCGGCCGCACTGACGACGACCGCCGCGATGTTGATGACGAGCTGGAAGCGGCAAAATTTCAAAATGTTGTTGTAGATGGTGCGCCCGTAGAGGATCGCGTCCTTGATCGATCGGAAGTTGTCGTCGAGAATGACGATATCCCCCGCATCGCGCGCGGCCTCCGTGCCGCTGCCCATCGCAAAGCCGACATCGGCACGGCGCAGCGCAGGCGAGTCGTTGACCCCGTCCCCCGTCATGCCCACGACGAGGTTCATCTGCTGCGAGAGACGCACAATCCGCGACTTGTCCGTCGGCAGTGCGCGTGCGATGACGCGTACCTGCGGCAGGACGTGCTGGATATCGGCGTCGCTCATCTGCGCGAGATCGCTGCTGGTGAGCACCAGATCCCCATCCGCGCGCAGCAGTCCCGCATCGCGTGCGATGGCGACGGCGGTCTCACGGCGGTCCCCCGTCACCATGAGCCCGCCGCCTGTACCTCGGTGATCGCATCACGCGCCTCCGGGCGTACGTCGTCGCGAATGGCGGCAAATCCAATGAGAACGATATCCGCATTGATCTCGTCCTTTTGAAAGGCCTCTGCCGAATAGCCGAAGGCGAGGACGCGCATGGCGCGCGCTGCATAGCTGTTGATGGCTGCGTTCAGCGCGGCAGCATCAAAGGAGGCAACCGCTCCATCCGCTGTGAGTGCGTATTTTGCCCGTGCGAGGAGCGCCTCAGGCGCCCCCTTGTAGACGACGATGCCGCGTACGGGCAGTGCTGCCTGGCTGAATTTATTCGTCGAATTAAAGGTCTGCCGCCGTCCTGCGCGGCAGGATTCGTCTGCCTGCAGGGCGCGGTAGATGTCCGCCCCGAGGAAGCGCATGACCGCTTGATCGGTCGGGTTGCCGCCGACAACCGCGCCTGCCTCATCGTACATGGCCGCGGCGTTCATGCCGATGGCAAGATGCAGCTTCTCCCGCAGTGCCGGCCGTGCCGCGAGCGCCTCCGGCGCGTGCACCGTACCGTCCGCAGTGAAGAAATCGACGACCTCGAGCCGGCCGCACGTGATCGTGCCCGTCTTGTCGCTGAACAGGATGTTGAGTGCGCCCGCCGTCTCGATACCGACCGCGCGGCGCACGAGCACGCCGCGCGCAAGCATGCGGCTCGTATTCTGCATGAGAACGAGCGAGATCATGAGCGGCAGCCCCTCGGGCACAGCACAGACGATGATGAGGATGGCGAGCGACACTGCCTGAATCAGATCGACAAGGATCTGGCTCCATCCCTGCATGACGTACGACTCAAGCCCGCCCGCACCGAGGGCGAAAAACATCATGTAGAGCGAGATGATGACGATGCCCGAGATGTAGCCGAATGCCGAGATCTGGTCGGCGAGTTTGGCGAGTTTCACCTGCAGCGGCGAGTCCGGCTCCCGCTCCTGCATCTCCGCCGCCATGCGGCCCATCATTGTCTGTGCACCGACGCGGTGCACCTGCATCACGCCCTCACCGTCAAAAACGACGCTCCCGCGAAAGAGCGTCGTCTCATCCACAAAGCTATCACCCGAGATCTCTGCGGGAAACACATCGTCGGCATGGGCGGCACGCTTTCGGCACTCCTCCGTCTCGCCGTTGAGCGCGGTGTTGTTGACGCGCAGCTCGCCCTCGATGAGCATACCGTCGGCGGGGATCTTGTTCCCGCCCTGCAGGATGACATGATCGCCCACGACAATCTCATCCACGGGCAGGACGACGAGACCGCCGTCGCGGCAGACCTTTGCCGTGTCCTTTGCCGTGCGTGCACGCAGGGCGCGGTACTCCGTATCACTCGCCACATTCGTCCGCGCCGTCACCGTCGCCACGATGATAACCGTCACGATCGTCCCTATCGGCTCATAGATCTCTGCGTGCCCCGCGAAGAACATTGCGATCATGAGCACGACCATCACGAGCAGGATACGGATCATCGGGTCGCGGAACGTCTGCAGGAATGCCTGGCTGAATGTCATCCACGCAGGCTCAGGCAGTGTATTCGCACCGTACTTCTCACGCGATGCATCCGCCTCCGCCGTCGTCAGTCCCGTGAATTTCACCTGTTTCCCCTTCCCTCAGTTCGAACCATCCCTCACCTGCGTACTGCCTGCACAAAGAAAAAGACGAGGTAGGCGCTGGCACCAAGGGCGATGATCTCTCCGAGATGCCCGTACAGCGGCACAATACAGAGGATCAACGTCAGCGCAGCAATGCGTGCCGGCTCCTCCCACGACGCATTGGTTCTCGTCTGCACCGCAATCTCGACAGCATCCGAGATACGGTTGCGCCAGCGTGTCAGCCAGAGAGCGATCCCCGTGACAATCATCGCCGCCGTCATCAGAACAAGCATCCCCCAGAAGATTTTCTCCGCAGGCATCTCATGGTTATGAATATGGATGTTCAGAAAGAACGATGCCATCGTCAGCCACGCAGGCACAGGAAC
This sequence comes from uncultured Selenomonas sp., assembly GCA_963518105.1. Taxonomy (GTDB): domain Bacteria; phylum Bacillota; class Negativicutes; order Selenomonadales; family Selenomonadaceae; genus Centipeda. Next base: position 90,652 of record CAUQID010000002.1, on the reverse strand, counting down.
AAAGAACGGATCTCCCTGACCGCCCGCCGGCAGATATACCTGCTCGCCCAGCGCGAAATCCGTCGGCCGCACGGCAGGGTCGGCAATCTGGAAGCTGTAATAACCGTCCCGCGCCGTTGGAAGATGCATCGTGATGACATCCTTTGCGGGGAACTGCACCGTCACGCGCGCCAGCGCCTCCTCTGCGGGGATCGCCGCCGCATCCTGCGGCACAGCGGCGAAATGCTCCGCCGCCATCGTGTGCGCGGTGCGGTGATAGTCTCGTATCCCCACAGAGTACAGCACGATAAAGACACCGCTCACGCACATCATCACCGTCCATGCCCCCGCAAAAACAGAGGTAATCTTGTGCCAGTCCGACCAGAACAGGCGGCGCGTCCTCCGTCGATGCGTACCGAACGCCATGCGCCGCATCATCGGCAGATAGAGATAGATACCCGTACCGATGGAGAATATCGAGAGCACGCACATCGTCGCGAGGAAGTCGCGGCCGCCCTCCTCCATGCCCATGCGGACATGCAGAATGTGCATCGTGTGCATGAACGACTGTACGGCCTCCGAGCGGTAGACACGATCTCTGCGGTTGAACACCGTCCCCGTCCGCACATCGTACATGATCTGCTCGCCGCCCATGCGCATGTGGGCACGGCCTGCCTTGCCGCCGCGCTCCTTGACAAGGAAGTAGAGTGTTCCGTCCGCGCCGTCCGGCGTCACGCCGAGGATCTCCTTCTCCGGGAACGCTGCGGTCACCGCCGCTGTGCCTGCGGGCAGCGCCGTCCAGACCTCCTGCAGCGGCATGGGATCTCCGGGAGGCGGCATATTCACCGTATTCCACGCGTTGATCTCACTCCGAAAGAGCAGCGGCAGCCCCGTCAGCGTCAGCAGCAGTAGAAAAAGAGCGCAGATAAGGCTCACCCATTGATGAATAATGTAGATTCTTCGCATTGATTACTCCAATTTTATTCATAGATGTCACTGTCCCCTATCATACCACAAAATGAATCAAAGCGGGACAAAAAAGGGACGACTGCACTCCTACGGCGCAGCCGTCCCCCATTCGCTGAGTCAGCCCTCCTCGACCTCGATCAGGGCATATTTGCCGTCGTTGCGGCTGTATACGACATTGACTTCCTCCGTCTCCGCGTTGCGGAAGACGAAGAAGTGGTGATTCAGCAGATTCATCTGCATGATTGCCTCCTGCACATCCATCGGCTGCAGGGCAAATCGTTTCGTCTTGACAACGGGGAAGATGTCCTCCTCCTCGGGTACGGGCTGGACAAAAGTCTCCACTGCCTCTGCCTTGAACCCGCCGTGGCGGAAACGGCGCTCGAGCTTTGTCTTCTGCTTGCGGATCTGACGCTCCAGCTTCTCGATAACGAGATCAATGGAGCTGTACATATCCTCGGAGTGCTCCTCGCCGCGCAGCAGGACACCGCGCACGATGGGGGCGGTCACCTCTACCTTGTGGTGCTTCCCCTCGACCGAGAGCAGAACCGATATCTCGCCCACGTTCTCGAAATACTTCGTGATCTTGCCGACGCGCTTCTCCACATAGTCGCGCAGCGCCGGTGTAACCTCAACATTCTTTCCCCGAATCGTGAATGCAGCCATGAAACACAGCCCCTTTCTATTCACGGGAGCTTCTCTGCGCTCCCCCTTGGTTATATTATTTCGACACGAATGTGAAAACCCCTGCCAAGTTCCCTAAATTCTGATTTTTTCGCCGTCTGCTCCCGTCTCCTGCGTACCGCTCCATCGCTTAAGGACGCACGCCGCCTTTTCGGGCAAATGAAAAAGCCCGCTGTGTAAGCCGGGCTTTTCAGATTCTGTCCGTTATTCTTTTTTGACGACGTTGTCCGCCTGCGGACCGCGTGCGCCCTCAACGATGTCGAACTCCACTTCCTGTCCCTCGCTGAGGGTCTTGTACCCCTCGCCCTGGATCGAGGAAAAATGGACGAACACGTCATCACCGTCCGCGCGGGAGATGAATCCATATCCCTTATCCGCGCTGAACCATTTGACTTTTCCCGTCATAATCGGCTCTCCTTTCACTGAGAGAGAATGCTCTGCGGTCGGTGTTTCTCCAAACCTGCATATACGCTTCTTCCTATTATAAGAGCCGTATAAGTTACTGTCAATGGTCTATCATCGCGCATGACAAAGAACAAGTATTCATACTTTTTTAGGTTTCATTCTCCACTGGAAAATTTTCTCAACGTACGGCAAATGCCTCTTCGATACGGGCGAGACGTGCACGCTCCAGCTCCGCATGCCGTGCACGCATCTCAGCGTAGGCGGCGGCATAGTCGCCGATGTGCTGCGAGAGGAGGCGGTTCTCCGCCACATAGCGGTATGCACGCTCTGCGATGGAGATGCGCAGACGCGGGCGCTCGATGAGGAGTGCGAGCTTCTGCGCGAATTCCTCCGGCGTACGGTAGATCAGCCCTGTCTCACCGTCGCGCACCGTGCGTTCATAGACGGTCGGTGCAGCGAGCACCGCTGCGCCGTGTCCCGCTGACTCGATGAATTTGAGGTCGGACTTGGCGCGATTGAACACGGTGTCGTTCAGCGGCAGGAGTGCGATATCCGCGCTGTGCAGCGCCGCCGCGTAGCGCTCATACGGGACAACGATGGAGGCATCACGCGACCCGCCCTCGTAGGTCTTGGCATCCGTCTCGAGCGCATCGTAGAAGGCGCGATCCGAGAGAACGCGGAACTGCAGGCGCGTACCATAGCGGCGGATAGCGGCATTGAGTGCGGGCATCAGCGGTGCCCAGTCGGGCTGGCGGTTGAGCGCACCGAAGAAGATGGTCACCTGCTGCGCTGCCGCATCGTAGGTGCGCCGTGCGGGCAATTCCGTCAGCTGGTTCTCAAAGAGGTAGATATAGGGGTTAAAATCCCGCAGAAAGTCCGCGAGCGGCTGCGTCGAGGTCTGCACCGCAGAGACCGCGCGATAGCTGAAATACCCGTCCCGAACATTCTGCTGCGAGATCATCGGGTGATCGTCGATCTCCTGCAGGAGAACATTACCGCGCGCGCCGTGTGCGGCGAGCAGATCGCGTACCGCGGAGCTGCGGCGCAGGACAGCGCGCTGGAGGAGCAGGATGCTGTCCCGCACCGCACCGACCTCATCCAGCTCGATGGGCGCAGCGCCCCGCTGTGTGCAGCCCGCCAGCGAGAGCTCCCCTGCCGCGCGCAGACGCGCAAACGGCGCATCGAGGCGCACGGGTGCACACTCCTCCACACGGCTCATCACGATGATGTGCAGGGACGGCGTCTTTGCCGCATACGCCTGGCGCAACTCCTCCGGTACCGCAGGCAGCAGCGGCTCGATCTGCGCAGCGCAGCGATCCCCGAATGCCTCCTGCACCGCCGAACCGTCTGCCTCGCTCAGGAAGACGTGCCGCCGCCCCTCCTCCTCCAGCAGATGCCGCCAGAGGAGCGCCTCCCGCACCACGTCCGCTGCATCCTGCGGCGCTGGTGCGGCGTGCAGGAGCAGCGGCTGCGCACAGAGATGCACATCGCCGTGCACGAGCAGATACAGCCACAGGCGTACGGATTCCTCTCCGCGGGCACCGTCTGCCGGCAGATCGGCGCGGCGCAGAAGTGCTGCCGTATATTCCCCCAGCGGATTTTCCTGGCGGCACAGCATCTCACGCCCGAACGAGCGCCCCTCCATCTCCGTCCAGAGGCCGCAGAGGGGCAGTTCCTGCGCGGAGAGTCCCGTGAGCGCTCCCGCGGCATCCACCTGTCCGCAGACTGAGACGACGGCGCGTGCCTCGGGCGCAGACAGCAGCCGCTCCATCATCAGCGCGATCCTGTCCGGCAGGAGGATATCCCCCGGCGTGCAGAACTGGAGGAAGTCTCCCTGCGCGAGCGACTCGACGGCGGCGCAGTTTCCCGTGCCCGTACCGCAGCGCACATAGCGCACGCGCGGCTCATCCGCATAGGCACGCATCATCTCCGCAATGCACGGCGCACCGCTCGTGTCCCGTACGACGATCTCGATGTGCGGATAGGTCTGTGCGAGTGCGCTGTCTACGGTCAGAGAGACCGCATCTGCTTCACTTTCGACAGGAATCAGCACGCTCACAAGAGGGGTGCGCAGGAGCGCGGAGCGGAGCGTCGCACGGATGAGAGCTTCGTTTTCGCATCCTGCGACGGCTTCCAGTGCCGGCTGCCAGAGACTCTCCGGCATACCGATATCGAGGCCCCAACGGGCAGAGAGCATAGGCCGCATCCGCGTACGCGCGAGATCCCAGAGTTCGCATTCCTCTGCGCCCAGATGCGCGCAATAGGCGGGCACGCGCAGGAGAATGTGCCCTGCACACACCAGGCGCAGGGAGAGGTCGATGTCCGCCCCGCCCGCAGTGAATGCCTCGTCATATCCGCCCGCTGCCAGCCACACGCTGCGCCGGATGAGGAGCGCCGCATCCTCGAGCACGAGACTCTGCGTCGGCGCATTGAGCGATGCGGCAAGGTACGCCTCCGGCGTCATGCCATCTCTGCGGATGCGCGCGGCATTCAGATACTGCCACGAGAGCAGCGTGCGGTCTAGGAACGGCCCTGCAGCGGCGACTTTCTCATCGGATAGGAGGGGCTGCAGGAGGGCATGCAGCCCCTCTGCCGTAAGGATGACTCCTGCCCGCAGAAAGAGCAGCAGCTCCTCCCCCGCTGCCGACGCGCCGCAGTTCTGAAGCTGTGCCGCGCCCGCCGCCTCCACTGTGCACATACGAATGTCCGGCAGCCCCGTAAGGGTCTGCCGGACATCATCCGCGTGCGCCGCATCTGCCGCGGCGATGATCTCTGCCTGCACGCCGCAGGCCGCGGCGGCGGCATACGCCGCCGTCACGGTCTCGCGCAGATACACGTTCTCCTGCGCTGCGAGAACAATGCTGAGGCGCATCATGATTTCAGCGCGCGCAGCAGGAGGAAGTCCGTCTTGCGCATCTTTGCCGCCAGCGCGATTGCCTTCTCATGGTCGCCCATCTCGTGCAGGAGCAGCGCCATGTTCCGCACAGCGTCAATGTTGCCGGGGTCGAGACGGATGGTCTCCATGAGCAGCAGCTTCGCCCCCGCATAGTCGCCGTCCATGTAGGCGACGCCTGCAAAGGCGTTGAGCGCACGGCATTTCTCGAGCGGGCGGATATTCTTCGCGAGGATCTCCGCCGCTGTCGCCGACGCATCAAAGGCGGCTGCCTCTGCCGGCGCAGGTGCAGCGGGGGCAGACGGCGCAGCAGCCGATGCGGCCGTCTGCGGTGCAGACGTCTCCGTCGGTGCGGCAAGGCCGAGCAGCACGGCAAGCTGCGGATATTCCGTGCGCGTCTTGTCGGGATACCGGCGTGCGTCCAGTCCGGCATAACGGCCGATCTCCGCACGCTGCGCGTAGGAAAGCGCAGCGCCGTGCACGGCGAGAAGGTTCTCATAGACCTTCAGCGCATCGTCCGCGCGATGCTCCCGCTGGCAGATGCGTGCGAGGAGGATGCGTACCGCCGCGTTCTCCGCATCGAGGGCGAGCGTATTCGTCACCCAGCTCGCTGCGCGTGCATAGTCGCCCAGCTCAAAGTAGGCGCGTGCGATATCGGCGTAGCACGCCTGCGGAGGATCGCCCTGCGCAAGCGTACCGGCAAAGGCGTTGATCGCCTCGGCATACGCCCCCTTCTCCACCAGTGCATGAATCTCTGCTGCCGTCATGATCTTTTTCTCTGCCATCGTCATCGTCCCTTTCGCTTGTCGTTTTTCTTCCCGCCGCGCACGCTTCCTGCGCGTGCGCTCTGCACGGCGCTGCTTACGCTTCTTCATTGAGGTACCGCTCCCATATCATCTCGTATGCCGTCTCCACGGCACGCACATAGCCGCGTCCATCCATCAGCGGGGATGCCCGCATCATGCGCGGGATCGCCGTATGCAGCGCCGTCAGCAGCTCCCTGTCCTGTGCGAGCGCTGCGGCGCACGCTGCGTATGCCGCAGGGCTGTCCGCAACGAGCTCACCGAGCCCGGCATTCGCCAGCAGGCTTGCACCGAAACGCGCCCCATGGCGCGTCCCCGCCATCGTAACGACGGGCAGCCCCATACAGAGTGCCTCGCACGTCGTCCCGCCCCCCGGATAAGGGTAGGTATCGAGAATGATGTCGGCATCCAGATAGTCGCTGAGATAGTCCTGCGTACCGGGGCGCAGCATAACCCGCGCAGGATCGATGCCCGCTGCCGCAGTGCGCTCCTGCATCCGTGCGAGCGCTCCGTGCCCGGGATGGACATTCTTGAGCAGGAGGTGCGCCGACGGTACGGCATTGAGGATCTCGCCCCAGAGACGGAGCATAGTGTCCGTGATCTTTGCAAAGTTGTTGAAGCTCGCAAAGACAATCGTCTCGTGCGGCGTGCGCCGCAGCTGCTCGTAGGGACGGAACCGCTCCGACGGCGTAAAGCAGAGATGCGTCTGCGGCAGACGCAGGATGCACTCGGCAAAGAGTGCATCCATCTCCGGCGGGTCGCAGACGGCATCGCCGAGGAAGTAGTCCATCGCGGGCACGCCCGTCGTGTTGAAGTAGCCGATACCCGAGAGCTGCACGGGGGAAGGCCGATGCGCTGCAATCCGCAGGCCGCGTCCGCCCGCGGAGTGCCCCGCGAGGTCAAAGAGGATGTCGATCTCATCCGCATAGATGCGTTCCGCAGCCGTCTGCGGCGTGCTGCGCGAGAGATCGACATAGCCATCCGCCATCTCCGCAGCCCAGTCTGTTACCTCGCTCCGCGCGCCGCCGACATCGTAGAGCATGACGTGAAACCGCGTACGGTCATACGCCGAGAACAGCTGAACGGCGAAGTTCAGCACGATGTGGTCGCCGATGTTCGGCGAGAGATAGCCGATGCGCAGCTTCTCCCGCCGCCGCCTCGTATGGCTGTACTGCTCTACATCACCGAGCAGCGGCGCATACGCCGCATGCGCCTCGCGCAGCGCTGCATCCGTCACGCCGTCCGCATAGTGCAGATACATCAGATAGTTGCTGAGTGCCGTAAGGCGTGCCCCGTGGTCAGCGCGCGGCAGCTCCCACGCCAGCTTCAGATGCGGCAGAGCGGCATCCAGATCGGCGCGCCAGAACTCCAGCTGGCCGATCAGCTCATGGCACTGCCAGCGCCGCTCTGCAGGGAACATCTCCGCGTCTGCCATCGCATAGAGCTGCGTCAGCGCCTGCTCTGACCGATCCTGCCGGATCAGATCTTTCACAGCATCAAACGCGCGGTCAAACGCCCTGCTGTCCAGCCTCCCACGCGCTCCAGATCTCACGATAGTACCCCTCCATCTCGCGTATGTAGCGCTCCTGATCCATGACGGGCGATGCCTGCATGCGCGCACGCAGTGTGCGGTGCAGGGCGTCGAGCAGGTCGAGATCACCTGCGAGCGCCACCGCAGTCTCTATGTAGTCCTCGATGCGCTCCGATGCCAGCTCCGCCAGCCCGATGTTCGCCAGCAGGCTGTATGTAAAGCGCGTACTGTGACGCGCCGTGTAGCGAGAGACCACAGGAACGCCCATGTAGAGCGCATCGCAGCTCGTCCCGCCGCCCGGCCACGGAAAGGTATCGAGAGCGATGTCGGCATCGAGATAGCGCTCCATATAGCTCCGTGTCGCCGCCTCGAACGCCACGCGGGACATGTCAAAACCAAGGCGCCGCAGACGCTCGTGCGCCATCACGGCCACGCCCGATTTCCCGTATGCTCTGTTCTTCAGCAGAAGGCGCGCTCCCGGTACACGCTCCATGATCGTGCGCCATGCGTGCAGCGTCTCGTCCTGCAGCTTGGCATACTGGTTGAACGAGACGAACTGGATGTAGCCCCGCGTACGTGCCGGTGTGCCGGTCGATGCGGGCAGACTCGTAAATCCATTATAGCAGAACTGGCTCGTCAGGCGCAGTAATTTTTCCGTATAGAATGCCTCGCTCCCGCTGCCCTCCGGATCGCAGTACCGATCCGTCACGAAATAGTCCACGGCAGGCAGCCCCGTCGTCGCCATATAGCCGAGTCCAGAGAGCTGGACGGGGGCGGGCTTCCACGCGAGCGCCGCAAGCCCCGAGTCCGCTGTATGTCCCGCCAGATCGAAGAGAATATCCACCTCATCCTCGTAGATCATGCGCGCGATGCGCTCGGGATCGCGCTTGCTGTCCGAGACATCACGCCACACCGTCACGAGCGTTCGGAAGAAATCGGCGAACTGATCCTTTTTGCCGAGGCTGTATGCATAGACCTCGAAGGCATCGCTGTCAAAGCCCGCCAGAAACGGCCAGATAAAATACTGCATGACATGATGGCAGAAATCACCCGAGATATAGCCGATGCGGATCTTTTCCTTTCTGCGCCGTCCCGCATGGGTGTACGGCTGCACCTCGTCAAAGAGGCCGCCGTACCCGAGACTCGTCCGATAGACCTCGGCGGCGGGGACATCCACGGCATTGAGCTTGAACAGCGCCGCCCCGTAGTAGCAGCGCCGCATGAAGATGTCATCCGTTGCGGCAGCATAGTCCAGCGCATACTGTGCGGTATTTGGTTCTTCGGCAAACATGCCGTTGTCTGCACAGATCTTGAGCAGCAGCGTTCGTACCTCCGGCACGGCGGGCAGCCCCGCGGCGATGCGCGCCAGTCCCTCCTGCGCCCGTTTGTAGGTCTCCATGGGCGTATCGATAGGAACGGGGCTGATGACAGAGAGATAGAGACGCGCCCCCAAGCGTTCCTCGGATACCCCCTCCGCTGCCCGCGCCCAGCGCCCCGCATACATCAGCGCACCGCTGAAGTAATACGCCCACGCGAGTGTCATGCGCTGCGCCGGTGTGAGCATCTCCATCCCATCCAGCCGGTGGGCGGCCGCTATCACCAGCGGCCAGTCTCTTGCCTCCTCCGCATGCATAAGACGCGCCGAGAGCCCCTCTGCCGTCTCCTCTGTCACACGCATGAGCGCACGCATATAGGCGCGCTCCACCGAGAATACGACTGCCCCCGCATCGAAGCAGTCCATCAGCTGCCAATGCAGCAGCTCATGCAGACGCGAGAGACGCGGCAGATCGGCACACAGGGACGCCGCCGCTGCCGCCGCCGCCGCGATGGAATCCGCTGCCGGGATGCCAAGATGCGCAAGGAGCGCCGCCGCATAGCCGTCCCGCAGGAGTTCCTGCGCCGTCAGCAGCGGTACCCCCCACTCTGCCGCGCGGCAGACGTCGAGGAAATCTGCACCGATCCCGAGTACGAGGTCAAGCTCCTCATAGGGCACCACATCAACGAACGTGAGGGAGGAACGCTCCGTCCCGCAGGCAGTGATCGCCGCGAGAGCCTCCTCCGTCATCCCTGCGGCGATCTCGGCGGGCATAACGAGATGCACGGCATCCATCTCGGACAGGAATGCCGTGAGCAGCTGCACCAGCAGGACCGCATCCGCCCCATCCAGCCGTCCGGCAAACCCAATGGCGGGGCCCCCCGTATCGAGAAGCGGCGTACGTGCCGTATAGGTATGTACCGGCTGCAGCGGCGCATAGGCAAAGGGAAGAACCCGCGCGCCCTCCACCGCAGGAAGTACATCTGCAAGTGCCGGCGGACACTGATCTGCAAGGGAAAGGATGCAGGGCGCGGGACGCAGTTCCATGATGCTGCACGCAAAGGCATCCGGCGTGCAGAGCGAGAGATCGACGAGAAGGTCGATTCGGTCGGCGCGGATGCACTCCGCCGCTGCGGCAGGCGTGCATGCGCCTACCTCGCGCAGCACCGCCGACTCGGAAAAGACCGCCGTATCACCGCCCGTCCCCGTATGATAGGCATATACCTCAAAGTGCAGCCGATCATAGGCAGAAAAAAACGGCGGCAGCAAATCGCGCGTGCGCCCTTCTCCCAGATCGGCGCAGAGATAGCCGACACGCAGCTTTTCCTTCTTTTTCTTCTCCTGCCGCAGCGCACGGGATGCCCCTGCACGCTTTGCCTTCTTTTTCTTCATAGGTTCTCCCCCTTGCATGATCTCTACTGAGGTTATCGTATCCCTACGGCACCATCTTTAGCGGACGGCACCCGCTGTATACGCCGCCCAAATATGCGCATACGCCGCGCCGAGCGCACTGCCGTAGCCCGCAGCATCCATCACGGGCGAGGTCTCCATCATGCGGCGCAGACCCGCGTGGAGGGCATCCAGCAGCGCGGCATCCTCTGCCAGCGAGACAGCAAGCGCGATGTACGCCTCCTCCGTCTGCGCGATCAGACCGCCTGCACCGATGTTCTCCAGCAGCGACGCACCGAAGCGGCTGCCGAGGCTCTCCCCCGCCAGCGTCACGACAGGCACGCCCATGTAGAGCGCATCGCAGGTCGTCCCGCCGCCTGGATAGGGGAAAGGATCCAGCGCAATATCCACCCGCGCATAGGCAGCAAGATAGTCCGCCGACGCGCCCTCCACATCGATGCGTGCCGGCGGGATGCCTGCCGCTGCAATGCGCCGCAGCGCCTCCGCACGCGCATCTGCATAGGAAAAGACATCTGTCTTGAGCAGGAGGCGGCTGTCCGGTACACGGTGCAGGATCTCTGCCCAGATGCGGAGCACACCGTCATTCAGCTTGGTAAAATTGTTAAAGCTGCCGAACACGATAGGCCGCCCCTGTGCGGGGGGGTGCTGCACATCCGGCGCAGGGTGCAGCGGCTGCCAGCAGAAATGCGTCGCAGGCAGCACGAGCAGGCGCTCCGTAAACCCCTCCTGCGCCTTGCCCGCCGCGAGCACAGGGTCGGCGAGGAAGTAATCCACCGTCTTCAGACCCGTCGATGCGAAGTAGCCGATACCCGAGATCTGCACGGGCGCAGGGCGGTACGCGAGGATCGGCAGCGTCCGCCCCGCCGTATGTCCCGCGAGATCAACGAGGATGTCGATACCGTCGCGGCGGATGACATCCGCCGCCTCCTCGGCAGAGCAGCACATGAGATTTCGGAAGTGTTCGACCGAACGCTGCACCTGCGCGGTATAGCGATCCTCCGCGTTCAGCGCGTAGACCATGACCTCGAAGCGTGCAGGATCGAGCGCCGTCATCAGCGCGTAGGAGAACGCGAGCACAACATGCTCGCGCACATCCGGCGAAAGGCAGCCGATGCGCAGCCGATGCCTCTCCTGCGGCGTAGGCCGATCATGCGTATACTGCGCGATTCCCGCAAAGAGCCTGCCGTACTCCTCTGCCGCACGCCGATCCTCCGCGAGCGCGGCAGGGAGATAGTGGCGGTTGAACAGGACATTGCTCGCATTGAGTGCGCGCAGGGGCAGCTCCGGCGCGGCATCGCGCGCACGCGCATAGTACCGCACGGCATCTTCCGCACGCCCAAGGAAACGCGCACACTGCCCCGCGAGATTGTAGACCTTCTCCGCGACGGCGGGCGGCATCGGTGTATCAAGCAGCGGCGCAAGCATCATGAGTGCCGCCATGCGTTCCCCTGCGGCGAGATGAATGCGCGCACGCAGAAAAACGGTATAGGGATCATCCGGTGCATGGCGTGCGCAGACCGCCCACGCCGCAAGAGCCTCCTGCGTGCGCCCCGCGTCGATGTGCAGCGCGGTCAGCAGCCCTGCCGCCTCCGCAGGTGCGTGCGGACGCAGCTTGTCGATGGCGCGCTGCGCCGCCTGCTCATCTCCGCGCGCGAGGGCCGTATAGATGCGTTCCCGCAGCCCCTCGATCTTTGCCGCTCTCATCTGCGTGCCTCCGCTATGCGCGCGATGCGGCGCTGCATCCGCTGCACCGCGGGCGCGGCCGAGACCTCCGCACAGGCACGCGGCAGCAGGAGCGCCAGTGCACCCTGCGTATCATGAGGGAAGGCATCGCCGCAGGCCGCGCCGACGGCGGCCGCACCCTCCAGCTCCTCGATGAGCGATGCCGCTGCCGCCGCCGTCTCCCCCGCGAGCAGCCAGCGCCGCCGCACCGAGAACCGCGTACTGCTGCGTGCATCATAGTAGAGCGCAGCGCGCGGGAAGGGAGATGCCGCCAGCACGGAGGCGAGAAACGCCGCCGCCGTATCATCGGGATAGAGCGTACGCAGCGCCTCGATCGCCGCCGCATCATCCGCCCCGCCCGCCGCGAAGATGCGCAGCAGGCGATAGAGTGCAGGGGCACAGCGCGGATCCATCCGCAGCGCCTGTGCGCAGAGCGCAGCTGCCTCCTCCGCAGCACCGCGCAGCTCTGCCAGCTCTGCCAGCCGTGTACAAGCGCTCGGTGCGAGCAGCCCAGAGTAATCCCCCGTTTGATAATGTGCCTCGTGCAGGCGCAGCCCCTCCCGATATGCCTCCTCCGCCGTCTTTCGATACCCCTCCGCCCATGCGTATGCACCGTAGATCAGCGGGAAATCCGCCTTTTCTGGAAACTGGGTGCACGCGGCATCATACGCCTCGCGAATCTCGGCATCGGGCGCGTGCATCAGGATGAGGGACTGGAGGAGTACCGCATGCGGGCGATCTGCCGACCCGATGGGACGGTCTGCGCTGTCCCGCGCCGCCCGCGCATAGGCAGCAGCCTGCGGATAGTCCTCGAGCGTATAGCAGCAGTCCATCAGATGATAGTCGTCGAGCTTCTTATACTCGCCGCGTGCACGCCGCTCCATCAGGAGGGCGAGGTCGCGCTGTGCCTTCTGCCGGATGATGCGCGGCGAATAGCCCGTATGATAGAGAACAATCCCCGGTGCCACCATCATCTCGCGCCCTGGATCACCGCTGAGATTCTCCACATGCTCATGGATACTCCCCACAAAGCGGATGTGCGGCGCACGGCGGAAGATGCGCTGCACATCGGCGCTCGTACCAAGCAGCGCCCCCGTATCCATGTCGATGTTGACGAGATGCACGATGAAGCCGTCGAGCGCCCCATGCCCATCATACTCCTCGATCAGCGGGCGCACGCGCGGCGCACTCTCCTCCGTAAAGAATTCATCCGCATCGGTAAAGACCACCCAGTCGCCTGTTGCCTGATCGAGGGCAAAATTCTTTGCCGCCGCAAAGTCGTTGATCCACGTGAAAGAATACACCCGTGCGCCGCCCGCGCGTGCAATCTCCGCAGTCGCATCCGCAGAGCCCGTATCGACCACAATCATCTCATCGGCAAAGACACGCATGGATGCGAGCCAGCGCGGGAGGTTTTCCGCCTCATTCTTCGCGATGACGCAGGCAGAGATCTTCATTGTATCAGCTCCATCAGTTCCATCGACCGCCGATGTCCTTTCTCCAGTGCAAGCGCCTGCGTAAGATGCTCCGCCGCCGCAGCACCCTCCCCCGCCTGCCACGCGGCAAGCGCCGTCTCCCAGTGCGCATCGGCAGAAAGCATCTCCTGCACATGGCAGAGCTGCCACGCCTGCAGCGCCTCATGCGGGCGCTCCGCCGCCGCATAGCTTCGCGCCGTCCGCTGCAGTTCCTCTGCACCGCAGGAAGCAACAACCGCGATGAACCGCGCCGCCTGCGCTCCGTCTGCATGATGAAGGAACGCCTCCGTCACGAGACGGCAGCCGTCCGCCGTCGGCGGACACGGCACGGCATCCGGCTCATCGTAGTGCCGCCAGAACGCAAGCATCGCCGCGGGCAGAAGATCGCGCAGCCGATGATAGAGCGCAGGGGCATCTGCATGGGCCGCACGCTCCAGACAGAGGAGCATCTCTGGGATCTCGCGCACGCAGGATGCCAACATCCCGACGACCTGCGATCCGCGTACATCGGGCGCACACGGCACATCCTCCTCTATCAGCGGCGGTGCGGGCATGACACGCCCCGTCTCCGCGAGGAGCGCTGCACGCGCCGCCCTGCCGAGCGCCGTCCATCCATAGCCGTCTGCCATCCGCACGATGCCGGCAAGCGCATCGGCATCTGCGCCGCGCATCTGCCGCAGCGCAGAGAGCAGATGCGCCGCATCCTCCTCCGCATGCAGCTGCAGATAGACATCAAGGACCTCATCTGATACGGGATGCACGGCGATCAGAGGTGCGAGTGCCTCCTCTGCCGTCTCTCGATCTCCGCGCTCCGCGAGAAGCCGCACCCGCGCGGCGGCGATGGCCTCCGCCCACGCGGGGAATGCGGATGCTTCGCCCGCCGTATCTGCCGGATGCGCAGCCATGTCACATGCCTTTGTCAGCGTCTCCAGCGCCCCGTCTTCCCCTGCTGCAGCCAGCAGCAGCCCCAGCCGTCCGTGAAAATCCGGCAGATGCGGAAAGAGGCGGCACGCCTCACGCGCCGCTGTGATCTGTGCTGCCATCGGTTCATGTTCCTGCTCCATGGCATCAAGGAGAAGGTGATGCAGATGGCTCTGCGCACCGATGGAACGAACCTTCTCTCCGAGCGCAGCGCGCACATAGCAGAGTGCCGATGCGTACTGACCGAGCCCGTAGTAGGTGTCAGCCAGATAGCGGTAATCACCGGGGCGCAGTCCGTCCTCCGCGAGATGCCGCTCCATCAGCGCGAGATTGCGTTCGTGTTTCGCACGGATACGACCTGCAGAGTAGCCCGTATGGCGGATGGCAAGGGCAACAGACTCATGGTAAAGCATAGGTGTACCGCCTGCCTTGACAAGCGTCTCGTGTACGCGGCCCTCATAGGAGAGGCCGCGTCCGAGGCGCAGCATGCGGACGTGCGGCGCACGCGCGATCTCACGCCCGTCCGCATCCTCATCCACATGGACAATCGGCAGGAGAACGGCATCCGCCTGCGGCATCGTCACATCCAGCATCGCCAGATAGCTGCGCACCTCCGCAGGGTCAAAGAATGCCTCATCCGCATCGAGCATCGTCACCCAGTCTCCCTGTGCACGCGCCAACACGGCGCTGCGCGCCGCACCGAAATCATCCTGCCACGGGAAGTCAAAGACCTCCGCCCCCGCCGACTCCGCCAGTGCGCGCGTCCCATCGGACGAACCCGTATCGGCAACAATCCGCACATCCGCATAGACGGCGGTATTGTCAAGCCAGCATGCCATATCCTGCAGATCATCGCGCACAAAGACACACGCACAGATGCGCAGTTCCGCTGCACGCGCCGCAATCCGCAGCCAGATCTCCCTGCGCCGTACCAGTGCCGCAGCCATCTCCTCCGTAAAGGAGGAACGCTCTGTGCCGCCCGTATCCGGCGGTGCTGCGAGGGCACGCACCGCCGCCTCCGCCGCCTCCGTATAGCGGTGCATCGCAGCCAGCGCCTCGGCGTATTCTGCGTGCATCTCCGCCAGCTCCGGAAATGCCGCCGCTGCCTGTGCAGCGACATCCAAACGTTCGCTGCGCCGCGCGGGCTGCGCGCCATAAATGCGCAGGAGCAGGCGGTAGCAGCTGCTCGCATAGATAACGCCGCGCCGCCCCGCAGCGATATCACGCAGCGCGTAGTACTCCGCCATCCGCGCATCGCCCAGATTGTCATAGGTCTCTGCGAGATACCGCCAGCACCGCTCGGGATGCTGCGATGTCCGCTCCTCCTCCAGGAGGAGACGCAGATTTCGCTCCCCCTTAGCGCGCGTCAACACAGCAGAGTAGCCCGTATGAACGAGAGTGAGCAGCTGAGGAGAAACGATACGGACATCCGGCAGACAGCCGTCTGCATCGCGCAGCTCCTCATGGATACGGCCCTCATACCGGCGCCCCTCCCGCCGGCGAAAGATGCGCGGCGCATAGGAGTCGAGCAGCGTCTCCCCCGTCGCCTCATCGATGTTGTGCCACGGCACAAGCAGAACCTCGTCCCCCGCCTCATGCGCAGTCTCAATGGTATGGCGGAGATGTCCGCGTGTCTCAGAGGAAAAGTACTCATCCGCATCGATGAAAACAATCCAATCGCCGGCGGCATGAGAAAGCGCTTCATTCCGCGCAGCAGCAAAATCATCTGTCCATGATGCATAATAGACACATGCACCCAGCTGCGCAGCCGTCTCAGCAGAGCCGTCCCTCGATCCCGTATCGAGGACGATCACCTCATCAACACCCCCCCGCACACTCTCGATGGATGCAGCAAGATGCGCGGCATCATCCCGTACAATATAGCACGCCGTGATATGCAGCCCGCGCTCACTTTGCGGCATCGGATGCTCTGTCTCCATGCGGTATGCGCGCTCGCGCGCCGTCCATTTCTCTGCCGCCTCTTGATCCCCCAGATGCAGGGCAATCTTTGAAAGGCGCTCCGCCACCATCGCCGCCACCGCAGGGGAGAAAAACGAAGAATCCCGCAGCGCAGAGAATCCATGATCAAACCGTTCGAGAGATGCCGCAAGACTCTGCGCCGCCTCCTCATACCGCACCAGACCGCAGAGGATCATCCCCCGCTGCCCATAGAAATCCGGCAGGTCGGGATACCGCGCGAGCGCCTCGTCCGCAACGGCAAGCATCTCTTCATCCGAATAACGGAGCGCACGCATCGACTCGATGATGTGATGATAGAGCTTGCTCTCCTCGCCGATGAAGGCATAATCACTGCGCAGAACCTCCTCGGAGAGAACGAGTGCCTGCGCATAGTCCTGCAGGCCGAAATAGCAGTCTGCCAGATAGAAGGCATGCACCGCCGTCCTTCCATGCAGTGCTGCATCCCGCTCCAGCAGGGCGATGTTGCGCCGGATCTTCTCTGCTCCGCACTCCTTCAGATACCCCGTATGCCCCGCTGCAAGGCGCTCGTCGCCATAGACGAGAACGCGTTCCTTCCCGTCCGGCCGCACCGCCTGCTCATGGATGATGCCCGCGTAGTGCATGGGCATGCGCAGAATACGCGGACTGCGGTCATAGGATGCATCCGCCGTCGTCTCCGCCGTGAGAAAGCTGCACAGCTGAATCATGATGATGTCAAAGTCCGGCTGGTGCGCCGCTGTCTCCTCGATAGCCGTCCGCACCTCCCCAGGATGAAAGAAGTATTCATCTGCATCGAGAAAGATGATGATATCGCCCGAAGCCTGCTGCAGTGCATAATTACGCGCAAGTGAAAAGTCATCCCGCCACGGCATCTCATAGCATGCAGCATGATAGTCCGCCGCTGCTGCAGCAACCGCTGCATCACCCGCCGTCGAGACAACAACGATCTCATCTGCGGCGAGCGATACGGAGGCAAGGGAGCGGCGCAGCGCATCGGCCTCATCCTTGACGATATAGCAGGCGGAGATTCTCATGCGGCACATCCTTTCATACATATGATCATTATACGCGATGGGAGAGAAATTGGCAAAGAAAAAGAACCCCTCCCCTTGCGGGGAGAGGTTCTGTCCGTAATAGATACAGCAGATGCTGTAAATTACTGGAGAAGCGAGAGAACTGCGGAGCTGTTCTGGTTCGCCTGCGCGAGCATGGACTGCGCAGCCTGGAGCAGCACGTTGTTCTTCGTGTAGTTCGTCATCTCCTTCGCCATATCCGCATCGCGAATCGTGGACTCGGAGCTCTGAACGTTCTCGGACGCCGTCGTGAGGTTGGAGCTCGTGTAGGCGAGGCGGGTCTGGACAGCGCCGATGTTCGCCTGCTCGTCGAGCGCCTTCTGGAGCGCCGTCTCGATCGTGTTGATCGCAGCGTTTGCCTTGTCCTGGGTCTGAACGCTGAGGACAGAGCCGTCCGTGCCCTTCAGGCCGAGTGCAAGCGAGCGCATATCGGTCATGCTGACCTTGATCGCCTGGTTCGCCTTGACGCCCGTCTGCAGAACGAGTGCGTTGTCCTCGGACTTGTTCTCTGCGCGGATGCGCTCGTTGAATGCATCGAGCGCCGTGTTCGCCGTCTTGCGGATTGCACCCGTGTTGTCCGTGATCGAAAGCGTGAACGAGGAGATCTGGTAGGTCGTGCCTGCGCCCTTCGCCTCGATCGAGAGTGCCGACTTGTTGTCAGCCGTGAAGACGGTGTTGTTCGCCTTGTCGTAGCCGATCTGTGCACCGCCAGCGGTCGCGCCCATCAGCGTCGTACCCGTGAAGGACTCCGTGCCGTTGTATGCCTTCGATGCGAGAATCTCTTCCAGCGTCTGGGTCGAGCCGACCGAGAAGGTCGTCGTGTAGGTACGGCCCTGACGGACATAGGAGACCGTGATGTTATCCGTCGACTGGATGTTGAGGCTCTCACCCGTGCGGCTCTTGAGGGCCGTCAGTGCGGATCCCCAAGTCGTCGCCGTATCCATCGCGCCGTTCGTCAGCGTGGTGCAGGTTGCCTGACCCTTGCTGTTGCGCGTGCCGTCGACGAGGTACTTGCCGTTGTACGTTGCAAGCGCGTTGTCGTCGATCTGGTCAACCATCTGGTTGATCTCTTTCTGGATCGTGCGGCGATCTTCATCGGTGTTCGTGTCGTTCGCTGCGTTGATCGCCTTCTCCTTGAGGGTCTTGAGGATCTCGACCGTGCTGGAGACAGCGCCCTCGGCGGTCTTCATCATGCTGTTGCCGTTCTGCGCGTTCTGGTTGTCCTGATCGAGCGAACGGATCTGGACGCGCATGCGCTCAGAGATAGCATAGCCGGAAGCATCGTCGCCAGCGTTGTTGATCTTCATGCCCGAGGAAACCTTCTGGAGGCTCTTCGAGAGTGCCGACTGGTTCTTGTTCAGGATGTTGAGCGTGTTGACCGCCGACATGTTGTTCTTGACTACCATTGCCATGTGTAAATTCCTCCCTGGTGTGTTCCCGGCTATGCCGGAATCTTAAAAGTGGTGCGGACATCCATGCCCGCTGTATAATAGGCAAGTGACGCGTCTATCCTGGTTGGCTGCTAGCTAGCCGTCCATGGCAGCCGCCCCGCTTGCATATTATCATCTTTACATAAAGTATATCGTCATGCAGAGGACATACTTAAGCATCTGACTTCAAATATTTTACTTTTTTTCCGCAGCTTTGTCAATACCGCCGATTCAGGTTGCCGCCGAGCGGATTCGCCCCCGTGAGGTCATAGCTGTGCACGGCGGCGTTCTGCCGGCGCGAGCGGTTCAGCCACGCGCGCGCCTTGTATTGGATCTGCATCTCAAGCGGGCGGATCTCCGCGTCCAGCGCCGCCCACTCCGCACCTTCACGAAAGGGATCGGACGGCAGGGCGCGCAGCAGATCAACGACCTGCTCACGCTGGTTCACCAGCGCAATAAAGGTATCAATCTCCTCCGTGTCGATGAACTTCATCAGCTCCTGTGTGAGGACGCGGTACTTGTCCCAGAGGGCGTGCGCCTCCTCGTATCGCTCATCCGGCATAGACGCCGCTCCCTTCCAGGCCCTGTGCACCCTTCTCCTCGCGTGCCTTCTTCATCGCCTGCGCCCACGCATCGCGGAGCTCTGTGATGATGTCCGTCGCCTCTTGGATGACGGCAGGATCGCTCTTCATATTGCCCTCGACGAGCCGGTCGTAGGCATAGTTGTAGAGAGGCATGAGCTGATGTGAGATCTCATAGTCCATGTTGAGCGTCACGCGGAACTCGGAGATGATGTTCTGTGCCTTCTGCAGTGCAGTGTTCGCACTCTCGTAGTTCTTCTCTGTGAGAGCTTCAACCCCCTCTTTGATGAACTTGAGACATCCGTTATAGAGCATGAGGGTCAGCGCCTCCGGCGTTGCCGTCAGCACCTGCTGCTTCTTATACGCCTCCGCAGCACTGTTGAGCATATGGGCATCCCCCTTGCGTTAGTGTCCGTTGAAGAAATTGAACTGCGTCGAGAGGCGCGAGATGGCAACCTCCATCGCATTGTACCGCTTGTAGAGCTGATTCTCGAACGAGGTCATGAGTCGCTTGAAATCGCTCATCTGCTTCTCATAGTTCTGGATCAGCTTGCCCATCTCGCTGCGGTCGGTCTTATCTGCCGAGACACCCGCGTGAGACTCGAGCGACTTGATCCTGCTGCTCAGCTTGTTGTAGATGCGCGAAGCGACGCCGTTGTTGCCGTAGTCATCATGTTCATCGTCATGGGAGATGAGGCGGTTCACAGCGTCCGGCTCCGCTGCGATGGCGGCCTTGAGTTTCGTCTCGTCGATCTGCAGATGTCCCTTCTGATCCTTCGACGTAATGCCGATGGAGGACAGCGTATTGTAGCGTCCCTGCACGGATTTCACGGGGTTGATGACCGCATCGCGCAGATCCCCGATGATGGAGCGGACATAGTCGTCGCGGAAGAGCAGTCCGGATTTTGCCTTCTCGTTCCACTTCTCGACCTGGTCCTTCGTCATGCCCTCTTCCTGCGACTTCGTGAGCACGCCGTAGTCCTTGTACTTATTCTCCCCATAGCGCTTGACGAGGTCGTCGAGCAGGGCATTGTACTCCTCAACGAACTTCTTGACGTTCTCGACGAGCTTATCCTGATCCTGCGCGATATTGACCTGCGCGGGCGTGCCGGCAGGCGTTGCTTTCTTGAACGTATAGTTGACGCCGCCGACCTCCAGCTTATTTTCCTGAAGGTTGTTGTAGGTGCGCCCGTCAATCGTGACGTTCGCATTCGTACCGGCTGCTGCCATCGAGGCGGTCGTGCCGCTGACCGAAAGCGTCTGCGCAGGACCGATGGCACCGCCCGAGACCTGACCCAGGCGGAGATTGTTCAGCAGCGTGGTCGTATATCCCGCCGAGGGGGACGTGGTTGTGAGGGAGAGGTTGATCTTGTTCGCATCGCCTGTCTTGCTGTTAAAGAGCGAGAATCCCTCTGACACGGAGTCGTAGTTCGCGCGGATGCCGAGCGAGGTCTTCTTGCCGTCCGAGCCCGTGTAGTGTGCATTGTTGATGCGGGTGGCGAGATCGTTGAGCGTGAGGTTCTTCGTGAAGATTTCCTCCGCCGTGAACTTGATCTCCGTCGTTCCTGTGCCATTCGAGATCTTGAAGGTAAGCGCGGTATCGCCGTTCGCCATGCCGGGCGGCTTCGTGCCGCCGGCGAAGGCGATATCCTTGAGCATGGTGCTCGCAGACGCGCCGGTGTTTGCACGGCCGACCTTCTGCCCCGCCGCCGTCATGAGATAGGCGCTCGTCGCAGTCTGCGCGACCTCGACGGTATGCGCCATGAGTCCCGCATTTGCATTCGCCGTCGCTGTCACAGCATCCGCGTTCGAGGTTGTAGCCGTCATCGGCTTTGTCGTGCCGCTCCGACGATAGTCCGACATGCGATTGCGGAACGTATTCGTCTTTTCATAGACGTTGGCGTAGGCTTCCTTGCGCCACTCCGCCTCGACCTCTTTCTTATAGATGCGGTCGTATTTCTTCTGCTGCGAGATCATGCCGACCTTGACCAGAGACTCGACATCGAGTCCCGAGCCGGAGAGGCCGTAGATTCCTCTTGCTCCTGCCATGATATTCCTCCTCTATCTTCCCCTAGGCCGTCTTGTCCAGGAAGGCGCCGATCCAATCGTGCACCTTGATCATGTGCTCTACCATCGATTCAGGCGGCACTTCGCGCAGTACCTCACCCGTCTTCTTATCGAGCATGCGCACAGACATGAAATTGACTTCTTTATGGTACTGGAACTGCAGGTTGACGTTGATGTTGCGCATGATCTCGTTGAGCTGCTCCGTGATGAATGCGGTCTGCTCCTCCGTGAGCGGCTCATGCTGCGTCTGCGCATCCGCCTCCTGCTTCTGCGCGCGCATCTCCGCGACGGCGGCATCGACGCTGCGCGGTGCGCTCTCCTGTGCGCCGGCAGCCGTCTGTACCGGCTCCGCTGCGCCGTCCTTCATGCTGCTGACAGCGACCGCCGCCAGCATCACATCCTGAACACTTCCTACTGCCATAGGGCATCCCTCCATGTGTGACGGGGAACGCATCCGGCGTTCCCGTTGGTTCTTCCGTGAGACTCTGGTTAGTTCTTGGGCAATGCGCTGAGGTCAATCGCCTGCGGCGCTGCCGCCCGCTGGTTCTCCTCCTGGATCGCCCGATATATCTCGCCGCGGTAGATCTTGACCGTGCGCGGCGCATCGATGGCGATGCGTACGTTGTCGCCCTGAACCTCGACGATGTTGACGACGACATTGTCGCCGATCATGATCTGCTGTCTGGGTTTGCGTGTGAGTACGAGCATTACCTGTCCTCCTTCTCTGCGGGGAACAGGCGGTGTTTCGTCGTGTACGAACTGCGGTCGAGCACGATCTGCTTGCCCTTGCGCGTCTTCGCATTGATAACGATCGGCGCGATCAAGTTCGCCGTGAGGTCACGGATCTCCGTGCCCGAGAGTGTCAGCACAGCGTAGATCAGCACCTCCTCCGGCGATGTGAACCCCAGTTCCTGCTCAACCTCGTCGTCAATCGTGAACTCGTAGTCCGGAAAGAAGGCGAGCGGCATGGTCATGAGAAAGGCGAGTTCCGGTGTCCTGACCGACTGCAGGAAGACGTAAGGACTGTCCTCCTCATACGGGATGATGAGGAACTCATGCTCCTCCTCGAATGCGGGAATCCCCGCTGCAAAATGGATGACGGCATCCTCCGCCGCCTCGATCTCACCGAAACGGCTTGTCATAATCTTCTTCATCAATGACTCCTGTTATGCACGAATATCGTATTTCCCCTCACTGACCCAGCGGCGGATATCGCCGCGCTGCTGCAGGTAGGTTTCAATACTGCCGCGGTTGAAGTGAATCCGCGCCTGTCCCTCCGTGTCCCAGTGCGGTGTTGTACGGCCGACAGTCGGCTCTCCGACCGCCTCGCCCGTATCGAAGTGAATCTCTGGGTCGGGAATCGCCTGTGCGACGAGCACGCGCTGTTTCTTCGCGATGCTCTCCATGTCGCGCTTGGCGAACTCGATGCCGACCTGCCGTCCGGATTTTGGCCCGTCCTCGGCGAGCGCCCACGCCATCTGCGTGTGTTTCGACGTTCCCTTCTGCACGCCTGAGAGTCCGCGCTGCAGGTTCTCCCGCGCGAAGTCCGTATGGTTCGTGTAGCCGTAGCTGTGCCGGCTCGGGTAGGTGTCGATGGAGAGCCGCGGCTGCGTCGCGCCCCGATTGGAGCGTGCCTGCTGCGTCTCCTGTGTGTAGCGGGGCTGGCTGATGGAGGCATCCAGCGTATTCCTCTGCGTCCTGATCCCGATCATGGGGAGCGTATGGCGCACATTGAGATAAAGCATGGGCATAAAGGGCTTCCTTTCCCGTTATGATACCGCTGTGATTCCTTAGCGCAGATAGTCCACGAGGGAGAGCGGCAGGATGCGTGCCCCCATCGAGAGCGACATGCTCATGATGGTCTGCTGCTGCATCATCTTCGTCGCCAGCTCCGCGACATCAGTGCTCGAGACATCCGTGATATCGCGCGTGATGTTCTCCTTGTGATCTGTGAGGATGTCCTTCATATCTGTGTAGAGGCGGCTGCGTGCACCGGTCTCGGTATGCGCCTGCAGCGTCACCTGGTTGGCAACATCGGCGAGCGTCACGCCGTCCGAGCTGAGCCAGTGCGCGTCGCATGACTTCGTCTTCGCATAAACGGTCAGCATATTGTTGACCATCGCCGTGCCTGAGGGCTCGTTGCCCGAGTTCGCATCGTCGAAGAGGTCGCGGCCGAAGATGTCCTGCCCCGTCTTATTCACCGTATCCGCCGACGGCTCGGTCGAGCCGTTCTGCTTGACCATCGAGATGTAGCGCATATCGCCGCTGTACGAGACGATCTGCTGCTTGACAGTGGAGAACTTCAATGTGACACCGGGCACTGCCGTCGTATTCGACCAGTTCGCACCCATCCCCGGTGCACCGACGGGATCATTGACAATCTCGCCCGTATTCTTGAAATTATTCTTGATGAAGTTCGTACCGGTCGTAATGTTGCCGACACGGTCCGCCGCGGAAACCGTCGAACGGCCGCTGGCGATGACGTCCTTGTACCCCTCCTGGACGAATTCCTTCGTATAGACATCGCCCGTGAGGGTATTGAGGTAGTAGGTGTTGCCGTCGCTGCCCTCGAGCGAGAGCATCTGATGCAGGAAATTCGCACTCTGATTGTTGCTCGCGTTATTGAAGAATGCCGCCTGCCGATCATCAAGCGTTTTGGTAAGGCCGCGCGTACGCGGTTTGCCCTCATCCGACATGCTGAACGGCTGCTTGAGATCCGCCTGTCCGGAGAAGAGGTAGCGGTCGCCAAGCTGTGTATTGGCGAGAGAGACAATCTGCTCGATGCCCGCCTTCATCTCGCGTGCAATGGCCGGCCAGTCGCCGCCCTTTTCATCCTTATCGTCGTTCGCGCCCTGAATGGTCTTCGCCTTGAACGTCTTCTGGATATCCTCCATGCCGGAGAGCGCGGTCTGCGTGGAGGTCATCCACGAGACACCTGCCTGTACGCTGCTCTGATAGCGGTCGTTCTCGCCCTCGTTGATATTGTAGCGCAGGTAGCGCGAGTAGTCGACAGAGTTGTCCGAGGGGCGGTGCAGCTTGCTGCCGTCGCCCTGCTCCATGAGTTTCGTCTTCGTATAGTCCAGCTCGTTCAGGTCTTTCTGATAGCGCTGCACCATGTAGTTGCTGCTGATGCGTACCATGGGTCACCTCTTACCTTCCGACGACGCCCGTGCTGTTGATCAGCCGGTCGAGCATCTCATCCATCGACGTGAGCACGCGCGAGCACGCGCCGTATCCTGTCTGGAATTTGAGCATATTGGTCAGCTCCTCGTTCCAGTCGACCCCCGCTGTGGACTGACGCCATTGGTTGATCTGCGTCATGAGGTCGCTCTGCTGCTTGAGTTTTCGGTCTACGTTCTCTGCGTCAGCGCCGAGGCGGCTCATCATGCCGTTGTAGTACTGGTTGAGCGAGACCGTGCTGGTCGCGCGCTCCGTGCCCGCGGGGTTCTTCGAGCCGGACGGGTTCGCCGCTGTCGCCTGCTCGATGTTGAACAGTTTGCTCAGCTCGACAGCATTCGTACCGTCCGCCGTGCCGTTGACATTCGCCGTTGTATAGGTGTAGCTCATAAGACCCGCGCCGACCGTCCCGTTCGTGATCTGGCGCGCCGCAACGAGATTCTGCCCGCCCGCTGCGGTCATCTCGTCGCTGACCTGCAGCGCGTTGATGATCTGCATCGAGCGCAGCTTGTGAATGTCGGCGGCATTCGATGTGTCAACGGTCGAGACCGTCGTCGTGCCCGCCGCCGTCGTGCGCGTGACGTGCTGTCCCGTCGCCGTCAGCCAACGGTCGCCCGTGGTGGCATCCACGTTCCATGTATAGCGCTCGCCGTTATATACACTGCCCGTCGCCTTGCTCTTAAAATTATTCCGCCCGAAGAAATTCATCCACGAGGTTGCATTGGCGTCGATGCCGGCACCGAGCTTATGCACATCGTTGAACGTCGTGAGGAGGGTCGCGGAGATGTCGGCGAGCTTGTCGATGTAGCCCTTGTCCTGCACAATGGTGTCCTGCAGTGCCTT
Organism: uncultured Selenomonas sp.; assembly: GCA_963518105.1. Classification (GTDB taxonomy): domain Bacteria; phylum Bacillota; class Negativicutes; order Selenomonadales; family Selenomonadaceae; genus Centipeda. The sequence continues at coordinate 65,418 of CAUQID010000002.1, read as the reverse complement.
GAGGATGCCGCTCTGCGGAACGTAGCCGAGGCCGCCCGCCTCCTTGATGCGGATGGTGTAGTCCGAAATGCCGTACTGGTCATTATAGATGGGGTCGCTCATCTCGAGCGTGAGACGGCTGTCGCGCTGCACGAGCGTCATGCCGTTCGAGACGACCGTATACTGCCCGTTCGATTCCTCGTAGACGTTGATGTTTGTGATCTGCGAGAGCTGATCGACGAGGAGGTCGCGCTGATCGCGCAGGTCATTTGCCTTTGCCCCGTTCGTCTCAGCGAGCATGATGTTCTGGTTGAGACGGGCGATCTTCTCCGTAATGCTGTTGACCTTGCCCACCTGGATGCGCGTCTCGTCATACTGCGCAGCGATCTGATCCTGCAGCTGGCGTGCGCCTGTCTTAATACGGTCGACGAGGTTGTTGCCCTTCGTCACGACCGAGGTGCGCGAGGCTGCGTCGCTCGCATAATTGGAGAGATTCACCCACGACGAGTAGAACTGCTGCATTGCGTTCAGAATACCTGTCTTCTTCGAGTCATTGAACACCGTCTCGACTTTGTCATAATTTGTCTTGTACGTCTTGTAGAGGCTCTCTGTCGAGTTCTCCGACCAGTACTGCTTATCCGCGTAGATATTGCGTGCGCGGTTGAGCGCAACGACATCCACGCCGCCGCCGACATAGACCCCGCCGTAAAGAGAGGGGCGCTCCTGATAGTTCGTCGCTGCCGAGTCCACGCGCTGACGCGAGTATCCCTCCGTCGAGGCGTTCGTGATGTTATGCCCGGTGGTGTCGAGCGAGAGCTGGTTGTTCTGAATGCCCCGCACCATCGTATTGAGTCCGGCAAATGTTGACCGCATAGATCCCTCACTCTTTCCCTTTATACATCCGCATCAAACATGGCAATCTCGCGCCGTACGCCCGCGCCGGGACCAGCCACTGGCTGCGAGCGCCCATAGGTATCATCTGCCGCTGTGCCGGAGATGACATTGAGCTGATAGCTGATAAACGCCGCGCTCATATCGAGCAGCTGCGCGCAGCTCTGTACTGCCGCGCGCAGCTCCTCCTGCCGTGCGGCGACCGCGCGCAGGACGCGCTCGACGGCGAGCCGCTCGCGCAGATTCGGCTCGCGCCCGATCACCTCGGAGAGCCGTGCTCCGCCGCAGCGGGAGAGCAGTTCCTCCTGTGCCCGGCTGCGTGCACGCACCTCCTTGAGGCTGTGCTCCGCCGCTGCCGTCGGCTCCGCAACCCCTGCGCCGGACGCCGAGTGCTGGAGCGCCTCCTTGAGTGCAGCAAAGCGATGCGCTGCCTCCTCGCAGGCAGCAAGCTGCGCTTTTAGAAGCACAAGCGCCTCGCGGGTCTCATTCGTCATCGCTGTTCACGCCTTGTAGTCCAGATTTTTCTTTAGATGGCGCACCTGCTCGCCGCCGCCGCTGCCGTAGACGGGATCGACGACAGTACCGCCGATCCTGCCGAGCTGCTGATTGACCGCACGAAGCAGTCCCTCCATGAGAAGGGCATTCGCCTCGCTGAGTTCCTTCGTCTCCTTGACGATGCCGCTCAGCCGCAGGCTCGCATCGCGCACCGCACAGTGCGCCTCCTCGGTCGGGGCAAGGAGCGCCAGCTCCTCCATATTCGTCTCCGCGGTCACGCCCGGCGTCGTCTGTGCGATGCGCACCAGCTGCGCGAGGCGTGTCCGTTCGAGAGTCTCCACCGCGCGTGCGAGGAAGTCCTCCTCGGCGGCAAGCTTCTCGAGCCCCTCCATGTCGAGCGCGACAAGAATACCGCGCTTGCGCTTCTGCACCGCGCGGATCTTCTCATACTGGGCATGGAGCTGATCCAGGGTCGCCGCGAACGTATTCCACATCGCCTGCCCCTGTATCAGTAGCGCATCGCGAGCATCTTTGCCGCGATGTCCGCAGCCGCCGGTTCATGGGTACGTGCGGCAAGCGCATCCACACGCTCTGCACGCACGTCGTCCATGCCGCGCAGCTTCTGCAGGATGTCGCCAAAGCTCTGTACCTCACCCGAGAGTTCGAGCGCATCGGGCTGCTGCACCGCGCCCGCCGCACCCGTGCGGCGCACGCCGGCGCTCTGGCTGCCCGCGTAAAGGCGGCTCACCGCCGAAATTGCATGATTGCTGATCAACATATCCTTCACCACCTATATCTCTCGGAGACCGCAGCAGATGCCGCGTCCCCGTTCCTCCGAAAATGGTCGGAGTGCCTTCACATTTTTTATCGAAAAAAAAAGACACGCCCTTAAGAAGTTTTTCCCAAGAGCGTATCTCTTTCTTCTTTTATTTATCCGAGCGTCACATAGCCACGGCGTCCGCCGCCCTGCTCGTTCGTCGTGCGCATGCCGGAGGCGCTCTTCTTCGCGACGGCGGCCGTCAGCTCCTCACGCATCTCCTTCTGACACTTTTCGCAGTACTGCCCCTTCTGGATGGGCGAGCCGCACTTCTCACACGGATAGAACAGGTCGACCCCCGTCGATACAAAACGCCCCTCACGGATCATGCGGCGGATGACAGGCTCCTGCACCCCCGTCGCCTCAACGATCTCGCCGATCTGGCACTTCGGATGGTCGCGCACGAACTCGACGATCTCCTTTTCCCAGCGCTCCTCTTTCTCACGGCAGTCCACGCAGATACGGGCACCGCCGAGGGCGACGAATACCTTTCCGCAGCTTGAGCAGTTCTTCATCTTTCCTGCCATTGACAAAACTCTCCTCTCGAATAGCGGATCGGCATACACTCATGATCCAATGCTATCTTTTCGTGTTTCCCTCATATTTTACAACAGGACGCGTGAAAATGCAAGACCACAGGGAGATCACTGCGCAGCGCGCCGTGCAAGAAATCCGCCCTCCGGCGCGAGCACGCGGCAGCTGTTGAGCACCACGCCAAGCGTCGCGGTGTTGTGAATCGCCGCCGCTGCGAGCGGGCTGATCGCCCCAAGCGCACCGAGCAGCATCGCCGACGAGTTGATGAGCAGCGTCGCCTTGAAATTCTGGTGAACCAGATGCATTGTCCGCTGTCCGAGACGCAGTGCATCCACGAGACGCGTCGGATCCTCGGAGTGAATCGTCACCGCGGAGGACTCCGCCGCAATATCCGTCTGCCGCCCGCCGAGCGAGACGCCGACATCCGCAAACGCAAGCGCAGGCGCATCGTTGATGCCGTCGCCGACCATCATGACCGTCCCCCGCTGCTTCAGCAGGTTGACATAGCGCGACTTGTCCTCCGGCAGGATCTCAGCATGATAGGAGTCCACATCCATCGCGCGCGCAACATCCGCCGCGACCGCCTTCGCGTCCCCCGTCAGCATAACGATCTCATCCACGCCGCAGCGGCGCAGCTGATTCAGCGTCTTCTTCATCTGCGGTCGGATCGGATCTTCGATGCCGATGATGCCGATGAGCTGCGCATCCCGCGCGACATAGAGGAGATTCTTTCCTGTTGTCGACGCGATGAGATTCTCCTCGTCCGCGATACCGTTTTCCTGCAAAAAACGGCGGCTGCCGACACGCACCGTACCGCCCCGATAGCCCTCGAAGTCCGGCACCTCGGCACACATCCCGCGTGCGACAATGGTCTCGGAGGAGCGGTGCTGCGGTACGCGCCACGCGTGCTCTTCTACATATTTTTGGATCGCCACGGCAAGCGGATGCACAGAGTGCTCCTCTGCCGATGCCGCGAGGAGGATGACCTCCTTCTCCGCCACATCCGGTGCCGTACGGATGAACGTGATCTCTGGGATGCCGACGGTCAGCGTTCCTGTCTTGTCCAGCACCACGGTATCCGTGCGCGCGAGCGCCTCGATGTAGTTGCCGCCCTTGACGAGAATGCCGCGTTTGGCCGCTGCCGCAATAGAGGCCGACATCGCCGTCGCTGTGGAGAGCTTGAGTCCGCAGGAAAAGTCGATGAAGAGCAGATTCAGCACCCGTCCCCAGTCGCGCGTCGCTCCGTAGACGATGGCTGCCCCGAGGAAGGAGACGGGAACGAGGTAGTTCGCCATCTGATCGGCAAAGTTCTGCACGGGCGCGCGGCGCGTCTGCGCCTCCTCAACGAGGTGAACGATGTGCGCAAGCGAGGTATCGCCGCCCACCTTCTCCACCGCGATGACCAGCTCGCCCGCCTCGACCACACTGCCTGCATAGACTGGTGCGCCCGCACTCTTCATCGCGGGTGCGGATTCCCCCGTGATGGATGCCTGCGTTACCGCCGCATCGCCGCGCAGCACATGCCCGTCGACGACAATCTTCTCCCCCGCATGCACGGCAACGATATCGCCGGGGCGGATCTCCTCCACAGGCACTTTACGTTCGACCTCGCCGTCCGCCGTCTCCTCGACGAGCCAGACATCGCGCTGTCCGAGCGAGAGCAGCCCCGAAATGTGTGTGCGTGCTTTCTCCGCCGCATAGCTCGTCAGCATCTCCGCGCCGTTGCTGAGGGCGAGCAGCATGAGGCTCGATTCCGGTTTTCCTGCGAGTACCGAAGCGATGACCGCCGTTGTTGTCAGTGTGTCCGCATTCGGCTGTCGGTCTTTGATGAGGCCGCCGATGCCGTTCTTGATGAAATTGCGCGAGATACCGAGCACGAGAAGTGCGCGCAGCACCTTCACCGAGGCAAAGAGTTCAGGTGCACCGCGCCGCAGCAGCTCCATCGCCGCAAATCCCGCAAGCGAGATGACCGCATCGCGGCGAAACTCCGCCATCTGCTCCGTCGGCGACGCCGCATGCGACACTGCCTCACGCACGGCACGCTCCGCCGCCCCGAGGATGCGCGGCGCAGGGATTGCGCCCTCATGCCATAGATCGGCACAGTTGCCCTGCACCGATGCTGCCGTCACAGCGGGGAAGCGGCGCAGCCGTGCCGCCAGACGCATCGCATCCGCACGCGGCAGCGCCGACTGCAGTCGGATGCGCGTATGCATCAGCTTCATACCTTCCACCCTCTCATCAGCGTCAGTGCCCACCAGAGCATCTGCGAACCGGACGGCGTATTGTTTGACAGTACAAGCTGACGCACGCCGCGCAGGACGAAGATACCCGCCACGATGGAACTGAGATCGAGTGCCCCGCCCGTATGCCGCTGAATCCACCCGCTGAAGTCATGCACCGAGCGGCGCATGCTCTGTGCGAGCGTCGCGGGCTGCGGCGTCGTCCGCCCCGCAGCGAAAATCTCCTCCAGACCCTCCGCGAGGACGAGGATGTGCGCCTCATCCTCCGGCGCATAGCCGAGCAGGATACTGCCAGAGACAGCATTCGCACTGACGCAGCGGACGAACGGCAGACGTATCAGGCACTCCTCGAGCACCGCCGCAAATGCCGCCGTCAGATACGGCGTCCGATAGCGGCGCCGCCCCGCCGAAGCGTGCACGCAGACGAACGGCGGCGCATCCGAGCCCTGCGCCGTCGGTGTATGCGGCGTGCTCTTGCCGCCCGCAGACACCCCGCTGAGGTCAGGCAGCAACCCCATCGGTGCGCCCGTCAGACCTGCGGGCAGTGCAGCACGGCCGCCCCCCATGCCGGGGAACATCCCTGCATCCCCCGCGCCTGTCAGCGAACGGCGCAGCATATTCGCAATGGATGCGCCCAGCATCAGTCCGGAAACATAGTTCATGATGCCTTCCTCCTTGCATGGCTGCGCATATAGTCCTCCACACGGCGCAGCTCTGCATTCGCGCGCAGCCGCTCCGGCTCATAGGTGATGAGGATCGATCCTGTCGCGATGTTCGTATCCACATGCTCGATCTCCTCGAGCGCCCCGAGATGCGCCTGCACCTGCCGCTCGAGCGCCGCATTGTTCACGAGCTGGCGGCTGTATAGGCGCACGCGCCCCGGCATATAGGATGCAATGTCCGTCGAGCGGACGAATACATCCATCGCCGACTGCGGAATCGCGTTCCGTATGGTGTCAAAGATATTCATGGGAATTCCTCTTCCTCTCCTTCTGTCTCATGTATGCTATCTATCTGTGCGCCGCTGGGGCGCTTGCTTTTGAAAAAGGGGCTGCGCGCGATACCGCGCAACAGCCCCCACGCCGCAGATTCTTACTGCTGTGCCTGCGCCGCAGACTGCGCCGCAATCAGATCCTCCAGCTCCTCCTTCTGGCGCTGCAGTTCGGCCAGCGAAAGGTCTGCCTGTCCTGCCTCAAGCGCCGCAAGCTGCTGCGTACGCTCCTGCATGAAGCGGTAGCCGAACACGCCTGCCACTGCACCGACGGCAAGACCAATCCAAAAATCTGTCTTCGAGAACATGATGGTTCCTCCTTTGTCGTACTGCTCAATCACTTGAGCCCTTCGCTCCTTGGCGCTTTGCCTCACCGCTGAGTGAACGTCCCCGAAAAGCTCCCTTTGGGATAGAGAAAAGCTGCCCTGTTGGCAGCCTTGAATGAGTTCTCCGTGAGACGATGACAATTCCTGCGCCGTGAGGACATGCACATCGCAGATGCCGCCCTCTCTGGAATCATCTCGTTGTTCTCAGTATATGTGAGAACACTCCGCCTGTCAATACATTCGTAGTAATCAGGAATAACTATTGCCCTCATAGATATCCTCATATAAATATCATGATACCAATGTATGATAATTTTGAGCATTCCTACACAAAGAAAGGCATCTCCCATGAAAATCCATCCGCAGCGCTTCGCGCGCTTTCTCGCCGTCTGTCTCTCCCTTGGCACCCTCTGCTGGCTTCTCTTCCATCTGCCTGCCGGCGAGGACGGCGACCCGCCTGCCTACAAGGCAGAGATCCTCGCTGTGCAGGAGATCGCGGGCGGCACAACCGCATTTGCCCCCGGCAGCGCGCAGTATGATGTCCGCATCCGCCTGGACTCCGGGCCAGATGAGGGCAGCGAAGCATCGCTCATCCACATGACGATGAACAATCCCGCATTCGACATCCACCCGCAGGCAGGCGAGAATATCATCGTCCGCGCCGAGGGTACAGGCTACGCCATCGTCGACTACGACCGTCTGCCCGCCATCCTCTGGCTCCTGCTCGGGTTCGCCGCACTCCTCATCCTCTTTGGCGGCATGACGGGAGGCAAGGCGCTCCTTGTCCTCCTCTTCGCCGTCCTGCTCATCGCAAAGGGGCTCATCGCCCTCATTCTCGTTGCCCCCTCGCACATTCTCCTCTGGACCTTTCTCATTGGTACCGCCATCACCCTTGCTACACAGCTCATCGTCAATGGACGCAACGTCAAATCCGCCGGTGCGATCATCGGCACAATCGGCGGCATCCTCGTCGCAGGACTGCTCGCCATCCTCGCCATCCACTGCACCTATCTCACGGGGGTCGCCGAGGAACAGGCGGGGATGCTCAAGGTGCTCTACCTGCGCGACGTAGATTTTCGCGAGCTCCTCTTCTCCGGCATCGTCCTCGGCGCGCTCGGTGCGGTCATGGATGTCGCCGTCTCCATCGCCTCCGCCCAGTACGAGATGAAGCAGCTCGCACCAAAGACACGCTTTAGCGCACTCTTCTCCTCGGGACTGAACGTCGGACGCGACGTCATGGGGACGATGGCGAACACCCTCGTCCTCGCCTACATCGGCGGCGCACTCCCGCTCATCCTCCTCATCTCCGCGCAGCCGGACATCTCGCTCCTGCACGTCATGAACCTCAACATGATCGCAACCGAGATCGTGCGCTCCCTCATCGGCAGCATCGGACTCCTCTGCGCCATCCCCATCACCGCCTATGCAACCGCATTTCTCATCTGTCTGCGCCCGCAGCGCACAAAAAAGGAGGTATAACCTCCTTTTTTTATTGCCCTCTATGCGGGCTGCGTCGATTCCTTGAAGATCCCGAGGAAGAACATCCGCACGGAGAAACTCATCTCCAGATCTGCGGGTGCATCCGCCCCCATACGCAGCAGCGGCTTGACATGTGCAGCCAGCGGGGCATCCTCGTGAACACTCATCGAGTGTACTTGATAGTTGTGCAGATACGGATGCCTATCAACGGCGCGCAGGAGCGGCCGATACGGAATGGAACGCCACGGCTGCACCTCGTTCCCGCCGCAGTACACATCCCGTGCCCCCGTATCCATGAGGCAGGTCAGTTCATAGGCGCTGCTGGGGTTCCGCACGGGCAGGAGCAGCATCCCGCCGGGTGCGAGGAGACCATAGAGCTGCTCCAGTCCTGCGATGACATCCGTAAGCGGCAGTTCATCCAGATAGCAGCCCGCCGCAATAACGTCGTATGTACCCGTGCACTTTGCAGCAGCATCCTCAATATCCGATGCGGGGACGGTTTTATCAAAGAGATACCCCGTATCCGGCAGATAGCGCTCATCAAAAACCACTGCCGTCATACGGGGCGCACAGCCCTGACGGCGGTATTCATTGACGAGCGCGCAGGCAATACCGCCAAAGCGTGGCTCAATCACCAGCATGCGCTCATCCGCACGAAACGTATGCCATGCCCCGACATCCTCGACACCGGCAAAATACCCGCGGCCATCCCATGCATCGACGCCCCACTTCTCATAGTAGACACGGCGCATCGCAGTAATGGCACTATCCCCCTGCCGATACCGCTCTTCTCCCATCGTCACCCCGCCGAAGTGATGCATAAAGGTATCCTTTAGGAGCAGCTGCCGCCATCCCGTGCGCCGCAGGAGCGTCGACAGATCATCATCCACGAACTCTCCGCGCGTGTAGATCGGATCAACCAGTCCGATCCGATAGACATCCATTCGCGTGATCGAGAGGAATGGCATCAGCAGTGCCCGTTCCTCCCACAGAGCAGGATTCATCTGGTTGTGAGATGCAGCAAACTCCTGCATCTCTTCCAACCCTGCAAAGGTATTGGGATAGGAAACGGAGATCCCCTGATCGTTTGACACCCCCTCCGCATTGCAGGCGGGGACAGCAAGAGCAATACGTGCATCCGACTCCATCGCAGCAAGCATCTGCTCCAACCAATGAGGGGTTGCTACTACATCATTGGAATAGCTGACATAGTATTTCCCCTCAGCAATATGCTGCGCCGCATTGAACCCGAGGATATTATATTTCAGATTTATTTTCTTCGTGTGGGGGAGACTCTCAAAGAATTCCCGCGTGCCGTCATCCGAGCCGTTATTGATGGTGATGAGCTCCACGCGCCCGTTTGAGAAGTCCGTATGTGCAAAGATGCTTTCAGCCGCGGTTTTGGTATACTCCAGTTTATTATAGCCGCACAGCACAATCGTCACATCATAACGATATTCCGCAGGCGGGGCGTCATGCAGATCACGCATTGCCTGCATTAATTCCCCTTGATATTGCGCCTTGCTTCCGTCATCCGAAAGGACCTCCGCCGCAAGATGCCATAGGCGCTGCATCTCAAGAACGAACGGACGGATCTCATAGGAAAACACGCGTGCAAACAAGGATGCGTCTTGTTGAAGATCTTCCATTGATGCCTGAATATTACGCGCATACAGATACACCTTTTGCAGGAGGCCGTCCGCCTCCTGCGTTTCCGCTTCGACCGCCGCAGCAATCCGGCGCAGATTGTCCATCAGCGCCGGAACAGAGGAATCATCCGCGCCGTGCCCGCACGATGCTGCGATGTAGTCAACAGCCTCAACAGAGACATCCAACAGCGCCCGCATCTGTTCCTTATCCATCTCGTCTCCCTCTCATGAAGCGGCAGCTTACGATGCGTGCACCGCATCCTTTACCGTCTGCGCCATATAGTCGATCTGCACATCCTGCAGCCCCGGATAGACACCGAGCCAGAATGTATCGTTCATAATGCGGTCGGTCTCGGTGAGTGTCCCCACGATGCGATATCCATCCCCTGCAGCACGCATCTCGTCAAAGCAGGGATGCTTCGTCAGATTCCCCGCAAAGAGCATCCGCGTCTGAATCCCCTTCGACTCTATATAGTGCACAATCTTTGCGCGCTCCACACCTGTACGGCAAGTCAAGAGGAAGCCGAACCAGCTTGGATCTGCATGCTCCGTCGCTGTCGGCAGGACAAAGAACTCCTCCATATCCGAAAGCGCCTCTCTGAGGCGTGCGAAGTTGTGTCTCCGCCGTTCGACAAAGGACGGCAGCTTCTTGAGCTGCGCCACGCCGATCGCCGCCTGCAGATCCGTCGCCTTGAGGTTATAGCCGAAATGCGAATAGACGTATTTGTGATCGTAGCCGCGCGGCAACTCCCCGTCCTGCCGATCAAAGCGATGCCCGCAGCGGTTGTCCTGCCCCGAGGCGCAGATGCAGTCGCGCCCCCAGTCCCGCAGGGAGCGCACGATGCGGTGCAGGCGGGCATCATTCGTATAGACGGCGCCGCCCTCGCCCATCGTCATATGATGCGGTGGGTAGAAGCTCGATGTACCGATATCGCCGATTGTCCCCGTATAGTGCGTTTTGCTGTTCAGTGTATACTGCGATCCGAGCGCGTCGCAGTTGTCCTCGATGAGCCAGAGACCATGTGCATCGCAGAATGATTTCACCGCCGCAAGGTCAAACGGATTGCCGAGCGTATGCGCGATCATCACCGCCTTTGTCCGCGCCGAAAGGGCCTTCTCAAGCAGGGACACATCCACATTGTACGTCGGCAGTGTCACATCCACGAAAACAGGAACAGCCCCGTACTGGATCATCGGTGCGACCGTTGTCGGAAAGCCCGCTGCGACCGTGATAACCTCATCACCGCGCCGCACGGCACGCTCTCCGAGGAGCGGCGAGGTGAGCGCCATAAAAGCGAGCAGGTTTGCCGACGAACCAGAATTCACGAGAGAACAATGCTTTACACCAAGATACGCAGCAAGCCCCCGCTCAAATTCGTCTGTATAGTGCCCTGCCGTCAGCCAGAACTCAAGGGCACTCTCTACGAGATTCTCCATCTCCTCATGATCGTAGACACGCGCTGCATACGGCAGACGGTCGCCCGGCGTAAAGTTCTCCTTAGGCGCATGATATTTCGTGCAGTATTCCCGCACCAACGCAAGAATCTCCCCGCGCATCTCCTGCTCGCTCATTTTGCTCTCCATCCATCAACATTGATTTCTTCTCAAGACAAAAGTTCATATCCCAAACGCAGCCCATCGGCAAAATCCGTCACGGGCTGCCACCCCGTATCGCTGTGAATCTTCTCGACCGACGGCTGAAGGGAACACACGACTGCATCTGCGCGCCCATACGAGACGGACGAGCGCGCCGCAAGCACCGTCCGTACCTCCTCAACATAGCTCCGCAGGGGACGATAGCCGCCGTGTGCAACATTGTAGATCTCGCCCGTACGTCCCCGTTCGGCAAGTGCAAGAAGCGCATCCGCAGCATCCGCGGCATAGAGATAGTCCCAGTTCTGCACCGCCGAGGAGGAAAGCGTGAACGGCTGTCCCGCACACAGCGACTTCACGAGTGCGGGCAGCATCCGCCCCTCCTGTTCATAGCGCCCATAGAGACTGAACACGCGTGCCCAGATCCATTCGATGCCGAGATCCGCCGCGCGCTGCCGTGTGAGCGCACATGCGGCAATCTTTGCCGTACCGTACGCATCGGCAGGGTGCGGGCACGTCTCCTCCGTGATGATCTGTGTCGTCCGCCCGTACTCCGCCTGTGAGCCTGTGCAGATGAACCGGCCACAGCCGAGGTGCCCCGCTGCCTCCAGTGCGCCAAGCGTATCCGCAACATTCCCGTACTGTGCAGCAAAGTCACAGCGTCCGCCCTGCCACGCAAGATGGAAGAACACATCGCACGATGTGCCAATCATCTCATCAAGACGCGCATAGTCCGACAGGTCGGCGGGTACGATGGTCAGCCGTTTCGACGCAGTAAGGCGTTTGTTGTGCGGGGCGTTCGGACGCACAACGGCATAGATATGTGCATCCTCTTCCTGCATCAGCCTCTCTGTAAGATTGCAGCCGAGAAACCCCGCCGCTCCCGTGACGATGTAGTTTTTCAAGGTCGTTCCCTTCATCGTGCAGAGGATTGCCCCTCAGTACAGCCGTACTACTTTATTCGTTAGTCCCATGCGCTCCGTAATCTGTGTATAGATTGCATCCTGTGCGAGCTGAGATGAAATAATGATGGGGAGGGGTTCACGCGCACGGAGTTCCTGCGGGGCGATAATGGGCACATCGTAGATGGTCTGCCCCTGATAGTTGGCATTGGAATCGATAATCGCCGTGACATGAACACCGTCGAGCAGCCCCAACTGGTAGAGCATCGCCGTGTGCGTTCCCGCCGCCCAGACATAGACCGCGCATCCGCGATACGGCGCAAGACGAGCTTTCATTTGCACGGCAAGCTGTTCCGCGCCCGCCAGATAGGTACGCATATCCGCCGTACCCGCATGATCAAAGGTGAGCGCTGGCACACCCTCCGAGGCATGCCGCCAGAGCGTGAATACGCCGTAGCCGTTGCGCTCATAAGCCGTGCATATCATACCGAACGCCCCCATCAGGTTCTGCATGGACGGAAGGCTGAAGAAGTTCACATGCTCGACACTGAACTGTTGATAGAGATCATGGCAGTTAGGGAATGCGGCGAGATCAGGCACATTGAGATAGAGTGCACCGTCCTTTTTGAGATAGGAAAGAGCCTCTCTCACGTTCCCCTGAACATCAATGAGATGTTCAAGCACCCCCTCCATCAGAACAACGTCGAATGTCTCACCGGCAAGCGGCGGTATATCCTCTCCGAGTGCGCCCGCTACGGCACGAATTCCCCACCGCTCCATGATGCCGCGGCAGTTCTTCTCCGATGGTTCCAGTCCCGTGAGATGATGAACCCCCTGTTCCTGCAGCATGTGCAGCATCGCCCCGTTGCCGCAGCCGATGTCGATAATGGAGTGCTCCGGTGCAAGATGGGTGCGCAGAAAGCCGATGGCGAACGCATACTCCGCCAGAGCCTCCCGCGACACGGAGAACGCCGCCGTCTCATACTTCGACATCAGCTCATAGTAGTGCATGAGCGGCATCGTCTCCCCGATGCTATCCGCATAGAACGCGCCGCAGCGCGTGCACTGCACAACATCGTAGCCGGAGAACGGCACGATGCTCTCCATGCCGCCGAAATCCCGATGAAATACTTTTTCCGTTTTCTCCCCCGTACAGACAGGGCAGGCGCGCTTAATCATGGCGTGTCCTTTCCAAGCCCCCGTATGCGCGGGAGCAGTTCCTCTCGGTGATCATCGAGAATATCCATCGGATGCCCGTTGAACTGCATGGACTCACAGCCGTTGCAAGAGGAAAGTTCGCGATAGCGCCCCGTGAGATGCAGCTCCATATATTTCCGATGGGTTTCCCCATTCCATATATCCTTGAGAGGGGCTCTGTGAATGTTGCCGATGGGAAGCGGGGGGTATTTACACCCGCAGCAGTCCACGTTGCCGTTCGTCTGAATATTGATAAGGCTGAATAGCGAATCGCAGACGAGCTTTTCTTTGTAATCATACTGATAGCGTGTTGTGCCGTCCGCTTCCGGGCGAATGCTCGCATAGTCCACGCCCTCAAACGCGGCAAAAATATGCTCGATGCCCATTTCATCGCAGACGGAGCCGAACATCTCATAGAATTGCTCATGTTCTTCTGCATTGTCGAGCGCCACATCCACCGTCTTGATGAAGACTTTACAGTTTTTCCGATGCGCGTAGAAATAGGAGAGCTCATCCAGCATTTTCGGATAGTCGATCATGTAGCCGCAGGTGTCCTTGTACTTCGCCTCGGTCACGCCCTGCACGGAGACGATCATGCGCGTCAGCCCCGCGTCGATGAGTGCATCCGAGATCTCATGCGTCAGCAGGCTCGCGTTCGTTGTGATCTCCACGCGGTCGGAGAGTTCGCGTTCCCGTGCATAGCGTATCATACGCGGGAGATCTTTGTTCATCAGGGGTTCTCCATACCCCCACATCCGCAGGTTTTTCGTGCGCCCCGTCCCACGCACACGGTAGAACTCCTCAAGCTGTGCGGCAATCTCGCGGAACATGTCATACGTCATCATCTTCGGATTCTTGATCGCGTTCGGAATCGAGTGGTTGCAGTAGATGCACTTGAAGTTGCAGAAGTCGCTCACGGTGATGCCGACCGAGAACGGCACGGGAATCGGCACGACCTGCCAGAGCGGGGTACGGTTCTCATCGCGTCCCGTCCCAATCTTCGCCTGATAGTCTGTATCAGCCATCTGCCATCACCTCCAGCCGCCGATACGGCAGTGCCGCCGCTGTCTGCTCGTTCGGCGGGATCTTGTCCTCTTCCCGCACAAACGCAACGGCGGGGCGACCAAGGCAGTAGTCGCAGGAAACGTAGTACGGACGGTTCTTCAGCTTTGCACGCAGTTCCTTTCGCAGCTGCTCTGCACTTTGATCTGCCATCAGATCGACATAGTCGCACTGTGCGGCGGGGATGCCCTTGAGATTCATCGCATTCGCGATAAACGGACAGGGGTAGAGCCGCCCGCCAAGGAGGGTCAAAAGATCCTTCGCGCAGCATTCGTAGAAGATGCGGCGGTTCTCCGCCGGCGTGCGCTTGTGTTTTTCAAATGAGGCGCAGCGCGTCCAGTAGTCTACGGGCTTCAATTCATAACCGATACCAAATTCCTCAAGTTTCGCGATCATCGGCGTAAGATTCCGTGAGAGTGCATGATAATCGCTGACGGAGAACCATGTCTTGCCGCCCTCCGCCATCACTGCAAACACATCATCCCCCGGCAGGATGGTCGCATTCGTGTAGATGCAGAGGCGTTTGATCGCATCCTGTCCGTTCAGAAATGTAATAATCTCCTTCATCTCGGGATGCACGAACGGCTCACCGCCGAGAAGGCGCAGCTCGTATACCTCGTCATAGACAGCGAGAAGACGGGCGATCTGTTCTTGGAGTGCAGGAAGCCCGAAGTTCTGCGGTTTTTCATAGTACTGCATGAGGTTTGAGCACTCGCGGCAGCGCAGGGAACACCGCTCGGTGATCATGAAGTCGAGGGTGTTCAGCGTCAGCCGCTCCATATCGCAGTAATGATTGTGAACATACCAGGCTGCCTCGAGTCTCTGATACTCCATAAAGGGGAGCGCTGCGGGGATGTCAGCAAGATCGTAGAGTCCAGGAACAGGATGCCACGAAAAGGCTCCCGCCGCTGCAAGCTGCTGAACGACCGTATCAATGTCGCGCACAGAAATGAGGAATACGATATTCTCCCCGTATTCCTCGATCAGTGCCGGCAGTGTGCGCACAGGCAGTCCGAACACCTCGCCGCCCGTACGCCCCAATACATTGTCGCAGTATGCAGCGACGGAGATGCCCGCCGCCGTGCACCGTTTTCCTATATATTCCCCAACAAAGCCCGCGCCGAAGATCACGATGGCGCGTCGTTCCTTCGCCAGCGCATCATATACGAACAATCAAACGTCCTCCTGCATAGAACGCATTGCGCTCCCTAATCCCTGCGAATATCCTCGAAAATAATTTTTGCATCGAAGAAATCGACGCCCTCGCGCAGCCCTGCCGCACAGAACTGCTCCCGCACGGCCCTGTTATTGCGCTCGTTGATAATGCCGAGCAGCACGATCCGCTTTGCTCCGCACTGCAAGCCGTCCACAGGCGAAAGCACCGAGAGGCCGTCCACCTGCCGCCCCCAATGTTCCTCCATATTGTCCGAAAATGCATGGACGGGAATCCCGCGCGTCCCGAGATAGCGTACGAGTTTGCGTGCAAAGACGCCCGTCCCAAAGACGACGATCTCAGGATTCTCCCGCAGCCGCTCATAGAATGCGCGAATATGCCGCCGTCCGTTCACGAGTGCCGCCCGCATCAAGCCCACACGCGCATACCATTCCGCTGCGGCATCCTCCTCGCAAAACGGTGTACATTTGAAATACTGCCAAAAGTAACGGTCCGGCGTACCGTTCACATAATGGAACGGCTTCGACTCATAGGCGTAGTGCATGGCGATCACGGCATCCTGCACGTCTTTCGGCTCCTCGTCAAAGAGTTTCCCGTCCATACCGAGGAAGTGTTGGCAATGCGCGGGCAGGAGCTTTGTCTTTGCGTGAAAGAGATGGTGGAAGAGTACCTCGTCCACGCCCTTGACATCGGGATACGCCCGTACAAATTCCTTTGCCTTTGCAAGCAAATCGCACGTTCTCCGGATCTCGGCAAGATTCATAATGACCATACCGCCGTTGACGCGCATGTCGATGGTGTGCGTCTCCTCATAGGAGTTGAACTCGCGGTTCAGCGCAAAGGAGTTCGCATACTGCACGCCTGCAACCGCATATCCCTCCATCGGGATGTCCCAGAGTTCGCGCACATCCCGCTTGAGGACGACATCGAGGTCGAAGAAGATCACCTTCTCCACATCCGAAAGGATCTGCGGGAAGTAAAATTTGTTCAGAATGACGGGCGTCCATGTGTGAATGTGGGAGAGCTCCATGAACGCTGCGTCAGTGTGCACCTCATGCCAGCGAAGGACAGCGCGATAGCGTTCCACCATCGCCGTCAGCCGCACACAGTAGTCATCCGTACGCGTTCCGATGAAAAAGACATGGATCGCCACATCTGCCGTCGTATTCTCCAAAATGGAGGCGCAGAGCACCGCCAAGTAGGCATCGTACTCCGCGCTGATCTTCGTAAAGTCGATGGATGCCGCTATATGGATCATCACAGTTTTCAGTCCTCGAACATTTCTTCCTGCAAAATGCTGTCCTCTGCAATATCGACGGCACTCACCCTGCCGAGGAGCTCCTCCATCCGTACGGGCGAGATCCCCGTTCCGGGGCGCTTGCAGGTCAGCATATCCGCACGAATGCTCGTCCCTGCAGGGATATGGACGCGCGCAACGATAGAACGGCGCGCGTTCTGCCGTGCCGCCGCCTCACTCGGGAGTGCGGATAGCTGCCCACACCCGAGGAGCTGCTCCACATGGGCAATGCCCCGCAGGATTTCCTCTGCATCGTGGGGATCCATCGCGTGATAGTGGTCGTTCCCGACGAGTGTCTTATCCACGGTAAAATGCTTCTCGACAAGGTTCGCCCCCAAGAGATATGCCGTCTTAATGACATCCATATCGGGCTTCGTATGGTCGGAGTACCCGATATAGGCATCGGGGAAGTGCTCCCGCAGGCTGCGGATCTTCGCGAGATTCGCATGTACCGCAGGGGTAGGATATTCGAGGACACAGTGAAGCAGAACGAGTTCTCGGTCATTGTAGGTACGGATGACAGAGACGGCGCGTTCGATCTCATCGAGGTTCGCCGCACCGACCGAGAGGAGAATCGGCCTCCCCTTCTTCGCCATATGTTCAATAAACGGCAGATTCGTGAGATCGGACGAGGAGATCTTATAGACCTGCATCAGCTCCGAAAGATAGTCTGCCGAATCAAAATCGAACGGTGTGGAGCAAAACTCGACCCCTGTCTGCACCGCAAAATGACTGAGTTCACGATACTCCTCCGCACCGAAGGAGTCGAACTTTTTGAACAGCTCATACTGCGATGTGGTCGGCTCCTCGCTCGTGTCCCAGTAGGAGGGCGCGTATTTTGAGGCAAGCGTCTCCGCCTTGTACGTCTGGAACTTTACCGCGTGAATGCCCGCATTCGCCGCCGCGAGAATCATGTACTTCGCCGCCTGCATCGGCGATATATGGAGTTTTGCAGCGATGTCGTAGTAGTTGACGCCGATCTCCGCCATTAGGGTAAACTGTCCCGCGTGCAGCCGCTCAATCATATTATATGCCACTGTAACGACCTCCTCTGCCAAGTATGATGTCCCGCACCCGCTCTACGCCCTCGCGCAGCGGGTACTGCAAAAGAAGTTCATGCATATTGCGCCGCACGGACGGCGTATGAATCAGCCAGTCAAGCGTGTTCTCAATCATCACCTGTTCGACCTCCTCGCCCATGCCGAGATTGATGAAGCCGTTTGCCATCTGGGCAAAACGATGTGTCTGCTCGCGTCTGTTCTGCGAGAGTACAATCGCGGGTACGCCCATTGCCGCCAGTTCGAAGATGGTACGTCCCTGACTGGTGATGGCGAGATCGGCTTCCTTCATGTATTTCGATACGCGTGGTACATTCGGATAGACAAATATATTGCAGTCCTCTCGCGTCACAACGCCATGCGCCTCGTAGTCGTAACCGACTCCCGTGATGAACAAGAAACGAATGTCTGGATGACGCGGTGCGTACTTAAGCAGACTGTGGTAGATCTTCCGATTGAGATTCGCAGGATCGGTTCCGCCGAACATGATGATGACCGAGCGAACCTCCTCTGAGAACGCACGCGGCTCCTCGATCTGGAACTCCTCACGCAGACAGACGTACTCATACCCGCTGTAAACATGGGCAGCGCGACCCGCCTCGATATAGAGTGCATTGATGGCAGCATCTGCCACCTCGCTGCCCGTCCCCAAATCTTCGATGGTGACAACACGCGGGATGCTCTTTTTCAGATGCAGGATATATGCCTCGTCTGTATTGAGACAGTCATTGACCCAGATGTCAGGATGATAGTCCGCAATCACGCGGTCAATTTCAGCATCATTATGCAAGACAACGTAGGGGAGGCAGGACTCTCGTACCTTTTTTATCCCCTCCACAGAACGCTCGTGCAGGATGAGCAGGACATCATGCTCCATCATAAGGCTATATGCCATCGTCAAGCAGTTGTAGATGTGCCCCATGCCAAGCTGGGTGTAGCCGTCCACGCGGAAGGCAATGCGTTTTCGCTCAAGTCTGTGCTCTGCGAGCAGCCAGTCGTTCGGCGTACGCAGTTCGATGCTCTCATCCTCATCCGTCTCAAAGACAGAAACACGCCGGCCGATGCGGCTCTCCGCCGTCAGAAAGCTGCGTCCCGTGATGAGAAATGCCCCCGTCTCAAGATACTGCGGGCGCAGATCTTGCCGATTTCTACGTTCCGTGTAGAGCGGAACAATCGCATCCCCCCGCTTTTCCCAGAACAGACGCGGTCGATTCACGACACTGAGCAAGGTATCCCAACGACCCTCTAAAAAGCGGCAGATCCCGTGCTCCAACGTCCCAGAACGAAGCAGCGGCGTCGTCGGCTGAAGGGTAATGACAATATCATACGCCGCCTGCTTTCGTACCTCCATCATACACGCAGCATGATAGACGACAGGGTCAAGCGTCGCCTCATCCGTTGCCAGTTCCGGGTCACGCAGGATGATCTCCGCCCCATACTGCTCTGCGAGATCCGCAATCTCAATGCTGTCCGTTGTCACAGCGACATCCGTAATCGCCGCACACGCGAGCGCCGTATGAATGCTGTAATAAATGAGCGGTCGTCCTGCAAGCAGACGGATATTCTTGCGCGGAATCCCCTTTGAGCCGCCGCGTGCGGGAATGACCGCCAAAATGCGCACGGCTCAGCCCTCCGAGATTGCCATATTCGCGCGGTGTTCCTCCTCTGGGAGGAACGGAAACATATCTTCGAGTGCCGAGGTCTGCATCTTTCCATCCGCCCCCATACGGCTCTTGATGTTTGGAACGAATTCCGTCTTGAGATTGCTCAGCACCTCGATGACGGCAGGCGCATCGTCCGCAAGCGCACGCGCGACAACAGCGTCAGTCATCTCCGCGCTCTCGATGCAATAATAGTCTAGATGATATGCGCGCGCAATTTCCCTAAGATCCGGGAACTCAATACCGCTCTCCACCGTACAGCCCGCAAGATTCCCGCCGAAATGCGTCTGCTGCATTGTGTAAATCTGTCGATAGCCAAGGTTGGTATCTACGAAGAGTTTGATGGGCAGCCGATAATGGTGCAAGAGCGCAAGTTCCTGTATGTTGTGCTGAAGGCTGCCATCGCCCTCACCGACAATCACGCGCCGTCCGCCCGCCGCTGTGCACGCGCCGATGGCGGCGGGCAGTGCTGTCCCCATGCTGCCGAGCCCCATCGGACAGACATAATCCTGCCGCCCTCTGAGCGGCATATTGTAGGTGTAGCAAAACGCCGACGGCGAAGCGAGAAAGATATCGTCGTCCTTGGCGTATTTCTCAATCGCATACGTTGTCAGATAGCCGTCCGAGAGGCCGTCATCATGTGGAATAACGTCGTTTCGCACGGGATATTTCGCGCGCATCTCATCGCAGTAAGCGAGCCATTTGTCGGTCATGCAAGCCTTACGGCCGCTCTCCCGCCATATCGTGCGAAAATGTGCAATAAACTCCTTCGCATCCATTGTGACGGCATAGTCCACGGGCATACGCAGTTTGTCGATCTCGGGCTGAGCGATGTTGACGACTGCATGTTTTGCATGCGGAGCAAAGCGCTCCTCATTGAAAACCGTGAGATAATAGCGCAGTCCGCAGCCGATGGAGAGCAGGAAATCACAATTTTGCAGGGTGTAGTTGCCGTAGCGCGGCGCAATGCGCCCAACGTTGCCGAAATAGTAGCGATCCTCACCGCGGCGGAATGCGCGCTTCACACGCTGCGACGTGAGTACAGGCATCCGAAGTTCCGCCGCGAGCGCACGGAAGTCATCGAGCGCATCCGCAAGAAAGACACCGCTGCCGATCAGAATCGCAGGGCGTTCAGCGCGTGCAAGTCCCTGCGCAATGCGCGCAATCGTATCAATTTGTTCGTCATGCAGCGCATCTGTCTGCTCCAGAAGCGGCGTGTACCCCTCAAGCGCAGTAGGGTCAACCTCTGCCGCCTGAATATCAAGGGGGAGGTCGAGCCAGACGGGACCCGGTCTGCCATGGGTTGCGAGGTGGATCGCCTTCTCGAGCTCATAGCGGATGCGTTTGGGATCTTTCACCGTCACGGCGTATTTCGTAATGCTCTCCACGATGGGAAGTATGCCGATTTCCTGTGCCCCTGTCTGACGCACGCCCGCAATCGTTGTCATATCGGCGGTCTTAACTTGTCCCGAAAGGACGAGCATCGGTGTCGAGTCAATGAACGCCGAGCCGAGCGGCGTCACCACATTCGTCGCTCCCGGCCCCGTCGTTGCAAAGACGACACCGAGGCGGTTCGAGCACTGCGCATAGCCGTCGGCGGCAAAGCCCGCCCCCTGTTCGTGCAGCGTATAGTATTTGTTGATCGCATCTTCCCGCGCTGCGGAGTCGAGAAGGTGCATAATGCCGCCGCCCGCGAGCAGGAACACATCGCGCACACCGTTATCCCTGAGTTTTTGAATTACATAATCAGATAATTTCATGCTTTTCCCAACTTTATATGTTCCTACTGTAACATCCCTATACACTTTATCGAACGACACGCGATCTGCGTAAGCGCATCCCGATGTCCCGATGCTTAGTGGGCATCGAAGAACTCCCGTATCTGCTCCTCACTCACCGTACGCATATCTGCTCCCTGCTCCCATTCCTTCGCCCATGCGACGGTATGCTCCACCGCCGCACCGATGTGCCAACGAGGTTGCCACCCGAGCACACTCTTTATTTTCGAGCAGTCGAGTTTCAAAAAATGAGCCTCGTGCGGACCGCCGTCCGCGCGCGTCTCCCACCGCACGCCAGCCCCCCACGCACGGCAGAAGAGGTCGGCAAGCTGCCCCGTCGTCACACAGTCCGCATCGTCGGGGCCGACATTCCACGCGGAGGCGAGAGCTGCATCCTCCGTCTGCCGCGCGGCGATCATGAGATAGGTGGAGAGTGGCTCGAGAACGTGCTGATAGGGGCGTGTCGCGTGCGGGTTTCGTATCTCAATGGTCTTTCCCCGCACCGCCGCACGGATGCAGTCGGGGATGATGCGGTCGGGGGCGAAGTCGCCGCCGCCGATCACGTTGCCCGCGCGCGCCGTCGAGACGCGCACATCCTGCGCCGCGAGGAAGCTCTGCCGATAGCTGTATACGACGATCTCCGCGCAGCTTTTGCTCGCGGAATACGGGTCATATCCCATGAGCGGCTCGTTCTCGCGGTAGCCCCATGCCCACTCCTTGTTTTCATAGACCTTGTCCGTTGTCACGATGAGTGCAGAGCGCACGGTGTCCGATGTACGGATACATTCGAGGACATTAACTGTCCCCATCACATTCGCCGCGAATGTCGCTGCTGGCTGACGATAGCTCTCACGCACGATGGGCTGCGCCGCGAGGTGAAACACGACCTCGGGCCGCGCTTGATGGAATGCGTGCTGCAAAGCGGCAAGGTCGCGCACATCGCCGCGTACATCCCGTATTTCTTTCAATATGCCGAGCCGCCGCAGCGCCTCCTGTCCGCCCGCCGTCGGCGCATCGAGCGAAAAGCCCGTGACCTCTGCCCCTGCACGCAGGAGCAGGAGTGAGAGCCACATCCCCTTAAACCCCGTATACCCCGTGAGGAGGACGCGCCTCCCCTTGTAAAAACTCAGATCGTCCATCTCGCCCGCTTCTCACTTTCCATCGGTGTCCCGTACATGCTCAGAGGTTCAAAATCTGCGCTTCAAGACGTGCCGCATCCGCTACATTCCGACAGCCGAACGCTGTCGGATCCAGAGTAATCGCTTGATTTTGCGCGGAATACCCTCGCTCCCCCGTATGAAGGATCCTTGCACTTGGATCATCAACGTATTGCGGATGATCACAGATTTCTTCATAGACTTCACAGCAGTTTTCATGCACATCACTCGTACATAGAGTCCCACCATAGCGTACGAGCCCCCAATAGCGTTCAAAGCGCAGATCTGTCAGAAAGATACGATTTGCGAGTTCTCGATAAGTCTGCTCAGGGCGAAACTCCATGGGGATACCGAATTCCCCTAAACGACTCACACTCATATAAAAGATAAAAGTATCCGCCATGATAATGTAAGGGATCACCATTTCCCTATAACGCGGAATATACTCTCCCATCCGTATACAAACGGATCCGTTCGGGGACACCGATGGAATATCCTCAACATCAGAAACAAACTGCCCGGATGCATAGCCTTGGGACTGCCCCGACATCCCGGCAATCGTGAGCGGGCATTGAATTTCGATATCCCTCTCCTGCAAAAGGAGGTTGACAGCCCCCATATAGACATCCTGGCACATTCCATCCAGTATGCGTCCTGTCCGCCGCAGCACATCTCTCAGATAACCGCGCCGGAAACCTGAATTGATATAGAGGAGAGGGAGAGAATAAAGACACCCCTTGACCTTCGAAATAATATTTGCATGATCGCCGCATAGCGTGTATTCTGCATAGCGTTCCGATTGCTCCGAGTCAACGAGCTGAACAATTTGTTCATCCTGTCCTTCGAGCATAAACCCCGGCCATGTATAAAAGCCGCGTTTCCACGAAATAACGGCTGCTGACGGGTAGTCCTCCATCGCCTGTTTGATGTATTTGAGGGCCCACGGGAGCACTCCGTCATCCGCCCCCAGTGAAAAAATGAACGCACCGCGTGCGTGGAGATAGGCATATTCGAAACTCTTCGCAAGGGGGAGCACAAACGGTGTCTTATAGTAACAAATGTGCGGATCGTTCAGCTCCTCAACGAGCAGGCGCACCTCGCTGCGTCCTTCGTCCGAGTTGTCACTGAGCACGATCTCATAGCTGCCGTCGTAGTCAACCGCAAGGCACGTCTCCAACGTATACCGCAGCGTATCGGCAGAGTTCCGCACGGGAATGACGATCGAGATATCACAGGAAGCGGGCGCATCGAGCAGCGGCTCAATATTCTCACCATAATAGTAACTGATGTACGTTAGATAAGCCCCTGCCCGTGCAAAAGAAAAGCCATAGGAAAACTGCGGTGGAAGGCAGTAGGAAAGGCGCTGAATATCACCCGCAAGTGCCTCCTTCGTATGCAGGTCATCCATGCGGTCATCGCGTGCAATGACGATCAGCGGCGACGTCTGTGCCGTGCTCTGGGCAAGGAGACGGATAACGGCGGGTGTCGCGGACTCCTCTCTACCGTCCGCATGACGATATCGCCCCACATCGAGTACGATCTGCTCCCCGTCGGCGCGTGCCTCCTGAACACAGTGCAGCGCATAGACATTCAGCTCCTCTGCCTGCTCCGTCGCCGCAGTCTCGCACACAAGCATCGCCTGCTGTCCGAGGAGGCTGAGCGCACGTGCGAGCACCTGCTGATCGGAGCGATCCTCTGCCGTGCCGACGAGCAGAAACAGATTGCTGTTCCCGTCCGCAAACATCCGCAGCAGAAAGCCGAAGTTGCCCCGATAGATCGGCTCTGGGTAGGGAATCCCGGTATCTTCGATGAGGATGTCATCGTAGTCCTCTCGCCCCGTCACACGGCAGTGCGCCATCATCAGGATGAAATAAGCCGTCATATTGCGCGTGACGTAGTATTCCTCGGCAAGCGCACGCAGGAGGTCGGCATCGAGCGATCCCGTCAAAAACTTTTCCTGCAGCGCAGCCAAGCGAGAAAAATCATCCTGCGGAAGAACACCGTTTGCATAAAAGTCATGTGCAAATCTCGTCTGCCGCCATGCCGGCGATCCCTCGGGGAATGTACGGCTCTTGAGTTCAAACACGTCCGCAAGTGCCGGCATCGGATAGAATTCCTGCGCTGTATAGTCAAGGATATCGCGGCATTTTGCCCCATCCTCACCCCGTGCGATCATGAGGGCGACCTTGGCACAGATGTATTCGAGCCGCTTTGGAAAGATACGGTGCAGAGAGGAAAGCTCCGCCTCCGCTGCCGCCAGATCCTCCTCCGTGCCGCACTCGATGTACGCGCGCGCACGCCGTACGATTGCCAGATATGTCTGTCCGTCCATCTCCACCGTGTCCTCCCACTTCCGCTGTGCGCCTCACGGCGCAGCCAGTCTGCTAATGAATCGCCTTTTTCTTGAACCGCCCGCCCACGATGTCGTGCACGGCGTTGATGGTGACAAAGGCGCGCTCGTCCTTGTCGAGGACGATCTCCTTGAGTTTCTCCAGCTCAAGGCGCGTCACCACGCAGTAGAGGACCTCCTTTGCCTCGCCGGTGTAGCCGCCCGCGCCGTGGAGCAGGGTCACGCCGCGCCCGAGGCGCTCATTGAGCGCGGCGGTCAGCTCCTCGTGCTCGTTCGTGACGATCATGACGGCATAGGACTCATCGAGTCCCTTGAGCACGACGTCGATCATCTTGGCGATGACAAAGTAGGCAAACAGCGAATACATCGCCTTGTCCCACCCATAGAGAAGACCTGCCGAGGAGAGGATGAAGAGGTTGATGAACATGACGATCTCGCCGACAGAGAACTGCGTGCGCGCGTCCATGATGATGGCGACGATCTCCGTCCCGTCGAAGCAGCCGCCCGTGCGCATGACGATGCCGACGCCGAGCCCCGTCACGACCCCGCCGAAGATGGCGGCGAGGAAGGGATCATTCGTCACCTGCGGCACGCCGTGGAGCGCCCCCGACCAGACGGAGAGCATGAGGATGGCAAACACGGTCGAGCCGGCAAAGCTCTTGCCGATCTGCTTGTAGCCCATGTAGACGAACGGAATGTTGTAGAGCACGAGAAAGACGCCGAGCCCCATCCCCGTAATGGTCTGCGACATGATCGAGAGGCCCACAACCCCGCCGTCAATGACGTTGTTCGGAATGAGGAAAAGCTCGAGTCCGACGGCGGTGATGAGTGCGCCGAGGATGAGCCACAGGCATTTTTTGAGGTAAAAACCCGCGCCTCTTTTCGGCTTCTCCTTTGCATGCGGATGCGCCGCCGCTGTCTTTTCCTGCTGAACCGCCGTCTCTGCTGTCATAGATATTCCCCTATCCCATATCCAATCCCATTTCAATTTATTATATAGGAAAGGAAAAGCCCTGACAACCCCGCCGGATGAATCCGCTGCACGCCCTTTGCAGTACGGGCGGGGATTCCTTGACTTTGCAGACAGCGCGATATATGATAGACAAAATGGGGCAGTATAGAATCATTTTCATGAGAAAGGACAGGGAGGGATGATTGCATGATCTACACCGTCACCTTCAATCCGTCGATTGACTACATCGTCCGATTGGAGCAGTTCACGCCGGGGGAGATCAACCGCGTGGGCTACGAGCAGATTCTGCCGGGCGGCAAGGGGATCAATGTCTCCATCGTGCTGAAGAATCTCGGGCACGCATCGACGGCGCTGGGCTTCGTCGCGGGCTTTACGGGGACGGCGATGCAGGAGCAGCTCCGCGCGTTCGGCGTGACGGACGACTTCGTTCGTCTAGATGCGGGGTTCTCGCGCATCAATGTGAAGATCAAGGCGGAGACCGAGACCGAGATCAACGGGCAGGGTCCCGCCATCACGGAGGAGGCGCAGCGTGCCCTCTTTGCACGGCTCGATCGTCTCGGCGCAGGCGATACGCTCGTCCTTGCGGGATCGATTCCGAACACGCTGCCCGATGATATCTACGAGCGCATCATGGCGCATCTGGCAGGGCGCGGCATCCGCATCGCGGTCGATGCGACGAAGAATCTGCTGCGCCGCGTGCTGAAGTACCATCCGTTCCTCATCAAGCCGAACAATCACGAACTCGGCGAGATGTTCGGCGCGACGCTCCGCACGGACGATGAGATCGTCGCCCATGCGCGGAAGCTGCAGGATGAGGGCGCAGAGAACGTGCTCGTCTCCATGGCGGGCGACGGCGCGATCCTGCTGACGGCAGAGGGCGTATTCTACCGCTCTGCCGCGCCGAAGGGAACGCTCGTGAACTCCGTCGGTGCAGGCGACTCGATGGTCGCGGGCTTCCTCGCTGGCTACATGGAGTCAGGCGGCAGCTACGAGCGCGCCTTTTACATGGGCGTCGCAGCAGGCTCTGCCTCCGCATTCTCGCCGAATCTCGCTACGCGCGCAGAGACGCTCGCGCTGCTGGAGACGATTGTATAATATGGAAAAAGGAGGGGGTTCCCTTGCATATCAACGACCTGCTCAGCCCTGAGAGCATCGCTCTCGGCATCGCACCGCCCGCATCAAAGGAGGAGGCAATCCGTCTGCTCGCGGACTATATGGAAAAGGGCGGCTGCCTGAGCGACAAAGCCCAGTATGTGAACGATGTCCTCACCCGTGAGGAGAGCGGCACAACGGGGCTCGGCGACGGCATCGCCACCCCGCACGCCAAGAGCGACGGCGTGCAGGCGGCAGGACTTGCCGCGATGACCGTCCCCGACGGCATGGACTTCGCCGCGATGGACGGCAACCCGAGCCGTCTCTTCTTTATGATCGCCGCACCGAACGGCGCGAACGACGAGCACCTCGCCATCCTCTCGAAGCTCGCCACCATGATCATGGATCCCGACTTCAAGGAGGCACTGATCGCTGCCAAGACCGTCGAGGAGTTCCGCCGCCTCATCGACGACAAGGAAAATGACCGCTTTGTCGCCCCCAGTACGGCAGCGGAGGAGACGCCTCAGTCCGTCGCCGGCCACATCCAGATCCTCGCCGTCACCGCCTGCCCCACAGGCATCGCGCACACCTTCATGGCAGCCGAGAGCATCGAGCAGCACGCGAAAAAGCGCGGCCTCACGGTCAAAGTCGAAACAAACGGCTCGGCGGGGGTCAAGAACGTCCTCACCGCCGAGGAGATCGCTGCCGCCGACGGCATCATCGTCGCCGCCGACAAGAATGTGCCGATGGCGCGCTTTGACGGCCGCCGCGTCGTCATCACGAAGGTCGCCGACGGCATCAACAAGGCAGATGAGCTCATCGACCGCGCCCTCTCGGGCAGTGCGCCCGTCTACCATGCGGGCAGCGCAGATACAGCAGAGGATGCAGCGGATGCGCCGGAGGAGAGCATCGCACGCCAGATCTACAAGCACCTCATGAACGGTGTCTCGCACATGCTCCCGTTTGTCGTCGGCGGCGGCATCCTCATCGCCCTTGCCTTCCTCTTCGACGACTACGCCGTCGACCCGTCGAAATTCGGCTCGAACACCCCGCTCGCCAAATTCTTCATGGATGTCGGCGGTGCATCATTCGGCTTCATGCTCCCCGTCCTCGCCGGCTTCATCGGCATGTCCATCGCCGACCGTCCGGGACTCGCCGTCGGCTTCGTCGGCGGTGCACTCGCGGGACAGACCGGTACGGGATTCCTCGGTGCACTGCTCGCAGGATTCGTCTCCGGCTACGCCGTCAACGCGCTTAAGAGGGCATTCGCGGGGCTGCCCTCCTCACTCGACGGCATCAAGCCCATCCTGCTCTACCCGTTCTTCGGGGTCCTCATCATGGGTCTCGTCTCCCTCTACATCATCGCCCCGCCTGTCTCCGCCATCAACACGTGGATGATCTCCACCCTCGGCGGCATGGATCCCTCCGCGCGCGTCCTCATGGGCATCGTCGTCGGCGGCATGATGGCGGTCGACATGGGCGGCCCCATCAACAAGGCAGCATACGTCACGGGTACGGGACTCCTCGCCTCGGGCGAGTACCACGTCATGGCGGCCGTCATGGCGGGCGGCATGGTGCCTCCGCTTGCGATCGCACTCGCAACCACCCTCTTTAAGAACCGCTTCACCGAGAGCCAGAGAAAGGCAGGCATCACGAACTACGTCATGGGACTCTCCTTCATCACCGAGGGCGCGATTCCCTTCGCCGCCGCAGACCCCGTCCGCGTCATCCCCTCGATGGTCGTGGGTTCTGCACTCGCGGGCGCGCTCGCGATGCTCTTTGACTGCACCCTGCGCGCCCCGCACGGCGGCATCTTCGTCGTCCCGACCATCGGCAATCCGCTCATGTACCTCGTGAGCATCCTCGTCGGTGCATTCGTCGGCGCAGTCATCCTCTCCCTGCTCAAGAAACCGATCAAAGAATAACCCCGCACATACAGCAAAAGTGCTGCGGTACGAATTAAACGTACCGCAGCACTTTTTTCGATTCGGATGCACGCATGTCAGCGTCACCGACAGAAAATGATCTCTTCACTATACCTTTTTATTGTTCTACGACATCAAGAATCTCTCCGACAAAAACGATATGCGGCTGCCAGCCCCCATGCCCGTCCGAGAAATGTTCGGGATGGGCGGCATAATGCGCCTGTATGTCGGCGGCCATATCCTCCCGTGCAAACTGATGCTGATACAGTTTTCTGCAGACAAATGTCAGAGCAGCCTCCTCATAGCCCACAGTATCGTTGAGCGCAATGGGGGTAAGACCGCTGGCCGCAGCTTTATCCCCATCTCTGCCCGAATGCGTCCCCATATATCCGAGCACTTTTTTGTACGCGGGTGAAAGGAAGCTGACCGTAAACTGCTCACTGCGCCTCAAGAACTCACATGTATAACGTGTTGGATGCACATATACCGTCACTGTCGCTCTGCTCTTTCCGGGATCTCCCCAGAGATTGCCCAAGCTGCCCCACGAGATTGTGCAGGAGTTGAAATGCTCCATCGTTCCCGCCGTGATAAGCGGCCATTGGCTGTCGAACATATCAAACGCCTGATATGCTTTCGTCCTGTAATCCATTTCCATTCCTCCTAAGAAACCACTGACAGGAGGATTGTATCAGTAATTCCCTAGAATACAATTGGAGATCAATCTCCTCACACCTTGAACCTGCCGACGAGGCCGTCGAGCTCGCCCGCGAGCCCCTTGAGGTGTTCGGCTGCCGCAGCGAACGACTCGAGAGAGGCGGTCTGCTGCTGAATGGCGGCGGCGGAGTCCTGTGTCTGGTCGGCGATGGTCTCTGCTTCCTTTGCAACCTCTGCGGACGCGGCTGCAGCGACCTGTGCACAGGCACGCACAGCCTCGATGGAGGAGAGGAGTGCGGCGCGGTTCACGTTCTCTGCTTGTGCCTGTGCCTGCATCTGCGCCATGTGGTCTGAGATGCCTGCAACACTCTCGGCAAGCATCCGGATGTTGTCGTTCTGCTCACTCGCACTCGCTGCGACCGTGGTGACAGCGACGGCATTGTACTCGACCGCCCTGCTGTTGTCGACACTTGCCTTCCAGAGGTTGTCGGAGAGTCCGGAAACCTCAGCGGAACACGCCTTTGCCCGCTGCATGAGATGACGCAGGTCGCTGACGAAGCTATTGAAGGAGTGCACAATGCGTCCGATCTCGTCATAGCGCTCCGCCTCGAGCCGCTGCGTGAGATCCGCCTCCTTGCCCGCGACCTCACGGAATGAGGCGGTCAGCGCATAGAGCGGGCGCAGGACATGCCTGATCATGACATAGGAAGACCCGACGAAGATGATGAGGGACAGCACAATAACCGCCATCTCGAGCTGCTGCGAGAGTCTGACCTTGGCCTGATTTGCCTGGTCATAGGCAGTGACCAGATCGTCCACTGCCTCCGCATAGGGGACGACGGCGGCAGCAACACGCGCATTCGCTGCGTATTTTTCCTCTGTCGTCCGACTGTCCAGAACCGCATACACCTGCGCACGATAGTCCTCCCACTGAGGCCGCAGCACAGCAAGCGCTGACGCGATCGCAGGATCAGCAGCAGGACGGATGCCCAGTTCCGCATCCCCTGCGGAAAGACCGGTGAGAATATGCTCATACTCCTCGATCCGTGTGCGCATACTCCGGCGCAGATCCGCAGCCTCATCCGCATCTGCAGTTACAAGACGCGCAGAGAGCCATGCGAGCTGATAGGCGCGCATCCGCAGCGAGCCGGACGCATTGACGGCGGGTGCATCTCCCTTGATCTCGTTGAAGGTAAAAAAGTTCAGCCCCACGAGTCCGACGATGAAGACGAAGAGGGATACAATGGTGATACGGAGCTTGTTGTGGATGGTCATGCTGTCCCTTTCGTTTCAATAGATAATTTCAGTTATAGAAATTATACCATAGAAACAGCGTATCGCAACACTTTCTTGACAAAAAACGGCGTAATCACAGCTAACTTCTCATTGATTCTATCGCAAATTTTCTCATTTACACTTTGAATTTTCCAACGAGCCCATCCAATGTTTTCGACAGCGCAGACAGCTGTTCGGCCGTGCCGACCACCTGTTCCAGCGTTGCGCTCTGCTCCTCGATGGCAGCGGCAGATGTCTCGGAGAGTCCTGCAATCTGTTTTGCAGCAGCAGCGACATTGCTGGAGGCATCTGCCATATCCTGTGCCCCCGCCGATGCTGTCCGGTTCAGCTGCATGATATCGGCAGCAGCCCTACGGCTCTCCTCCGAGCTGGCGGCGATTGCATGCAGCGATGTGCGCACTGCGCCGACCGCCTCCGTGATCTTCGCGAGCTCGCTGACCAGCTCCTGGTTAGCGCTGCGCGTTGCGTGTACCTGCTGGCGGATATCGGTCATCTTTGCCGTGACATCGTCCGCCGCGAGGCTTGAGTTCTCTGCGAGCTTGCGCACCTCCTCTGCGACAACGGCAAAGCCGCGTCCGCTCTCGCCTGCACGCGCCGCCTCGATGGCGGCGTTGAGCGCGAGCAGATTGGTCTGCCCCGAGATGCCCTTGATGAGATCGATGATCTGGTTGATATCCTCCGCGTACTGTGTCAGCGTCTGCACGTTCTGATCCATCGTCATGACGATCTCGCGCAGGACATCCGTCTGTGCTGCGACGCGTGCGGCTCCGTCCCGTCCATCGGCTGCTTTCTCCTCGGAGTCTGCCGAAAGCGCCGCGGAGTGCTCCGCAGAGGCGAGCATCTGCGCCATATGTGCTGCGATCTGCGCCACGTTATCTGCGAGCGCATGGATATCGCCGTTCTGCTCATTCGCCTGCCCCGCGACCTGTGTGACCGAACCCGCGACCTGTTCAACTGCCTGACTGCTCTCTCCGCTGGCCCGCGAAAGGGCACTGGAGAGCTGTGCGACCTCTGCGGCGGTCTCCTGCGCGCCGCGCATGATCGTGCGCAGCTGGCTGATGAAGGTATTGAAATGGAGGACGATACGCCCGATTTCATCATCGCGCTCTGCATGGAGCTGCTGCGTCAGATCGCCCTCGCCCTCGGCAATGCCGCGGAACGATGCGGTCAACTCCGCCAACGGGCGTAGAATCTGCGTGAGAATCAGCCAGAATGCACCGCCCACGATGAAGATGGCGAGGGCAATGATGCCGCGCTGGATGTCCTTGGACGTTTCGATCTTGCTCTGCCCGGCAGCATCATAGGCAGCGACGAGCTTGTTGACCTCTGCAACGAAGGGTGCAACTGCTCCCGCCACCTTGACCTCTGCCGCACGCCGCATCTCCTCGTCCGCGCCGTCGGCAACCGCAGTCACATCGGCACGGTACGCCGCCCACAGCGGCTTCACGACAGCAAGCTGCTGACGCACCGCCTCGTCTGCGGGCACAGAGCCCCCCATCGAGGCATCTCCCTGCTCCAGACCGGTCAGGATGCGGTCATAGTCTGCGATATCCTTCTGCATGGAGGCGCGCAACGTCTGTGCCTCGGTCTCATCTGCCGCAGCAAGGCGCGCAGCCTGCCACGAGAGCTGGTAGGCACGCATCCGCAGCGAGCCAGACGCATTGACCGCAGGCGCGTCCCCCTTGAGCTCGTTGAAGGTGAAGAAGTTCAGTCCGACCAGCCCCACAATAAAGATCAGGAGTAGAATCAGAATTGCCTGCAATTTTGTTCGTATGCTCATACCGTCTCCTCTTTGCTCCGATGCCGCTCCGGATGCCGTCATATACAGACGGCACGAATCCCTGCGCGGCATTTCTATAAACTCTTTATTGGACTGATTATAACATATAATGCTCCCATTAAGATGAAAACAATCTTTGATTTCATAAAAAAAGACCATCGGCAAATATCGATGGTCTTTCACAGTCTCAGAGCTGAACCAGCTCGCGCAGCCGTACGAAGTCGATGTAGGTCTCGGTCTCCGGATGGCGTTTCAGATATCCTTGATGATCATCATCCGCCGCCTGAAAGGAGGACAGGCGCTCCATGGTCGCGTGCATGACGCGCCGCGCATCCGCGCTGCTGTTCGGATCGTTGAGCGTCAGGTGCTCGCCCGTGGCGGGGCACCGCCCCTTCCCCGCAAGGAAGGTGAGATAGAGCTGAATCTGTGGTTCATCCTCGGCGCTCTCATAAAACACGCCCGCGCGGTACATCGGACCGCGCACATATCCCTGCCCGTCGATGCTGTACGGCGTGACGACGGCAAAGTGCAGGTCGAGCAGCTGCGAGATGTCGATCTTCTTCGGATCATAGACAATCTCGATGCCCATCCGTCCTCCGGATGCACCGCTCATAACATCGTCATGCGCAGCGTTCGCCGCCGCATTGATATAGCCCGTACGGACGTGCGCGATGCCGCGCCGCCCCGTGAATACTTCCTCGAGCTCGTGCATATCTGCGCCCGAGAGACAGATACGTTTATGCAATGTAATCCCTCCCCTCTGCCGCAGGCGATCTCTCTCCGCTGTAAACGGAGGAGGCAATCTGCGGTCACTTCGTAAAGAGGTCAACCTGCCGCCCCGCCGCCTGCCTCACATCGAAGACGCCGAGGAGCTCGGCGACCGCCTGCGTCGGTGAGATGCCGCCCGAGAGGACGGCCTCCTTGACCTCCGGCATACGCCCGCGTACGACGGCATCGTCGAAAAAGAGGTTGTGCAGATGCTCGTCGATCATGCTGTTCATCCAGTCGAGGAGCTGACCGTCACGGCGCTTCTTCCAAACACCGCTCTCCGTCGTCTTCTCGCGGAAGATGCGGATGACCTCCCAGAGCTCAGCAAGTCCCGTCTTCTCGATGGCGGAGGCGAGATAGGCATGCGTCTCCCAGCCCGGCGTCG
Organism: uncultured Selenomonas sp.; assembly: GCA_963518105.1. GTDB lineage: Bacteria > Bacillota > Negativicutes > Selenomonadales > Selenomonadaceae > Centipeda. Next base: position 31,915 of record CAUQID010000002.1, on the reverse strand, counting down.
CGGGGCGGATGAACTCGAGCATGCGCTCGTACTGACCGCGCGCGACCTTTGCCTTGAGCAGGTTGTCGCCGTCCGCCTTGTTGATGACGATGGCATCGCCAAGCTCCATGATGCCCTTCTTGATGCCCTGGAGTTCATCGCCCGCCCCCGTCAGCACAACGAGCAGGAAGAAATCGACCATGGAGCGCACGGTGGTCTCGGACTGACCGACACCAACGGTCTCAATGATGATGATGTCGTAGCCCGCCGCCTCGCAGAGCAGCATGGTCTCGCGGCTCTTGCGCGCGACGCCGCCGAGTGTGCCGCCCGCAGGAGACGGACGGATGAATGCCTCCGGACGGCGCGAGAGCGTGCCCATGCGCGTCTTATCGCCGAGGATCGAGCCCTTTGTGACGGAGCTGGTCGGATCAACAGTGAGGACGGCGACGCGGTGTCCCGCATCGCAGAGCATATTGCCGAATGCCTCGATCATCGTGGACTTACCCGCGCCGGGGACGCCCGTGAAGCCGATCCGCAGTGCGTTGCCCGTCCGCGGCAGGAGCCGCTGCAGAACGCGCTGAGCGAGTTTGAAGTGGCGGCTGCTGTTGCTCTCGATGAGCGTGATCGCCCGCGAGAGCGTCATACGGTCGCCGCGTTCCACCCCTGCCACATAGTCGTCCTCTGTGAGGACGAGTTTCTTGCGCGGCATGCCCTGACCATTCAGCAGTTTTGGGTTGATATTGCCAACGGTCAGATCCTTGATCCCCTCGATGCCGCCCATGACACTCGTAGTGAACTTTGCATCGGCGTTCTCGGGTACCCAGTCGGGCCGCTCCGTTGTATATTTTTCGCTCATAATTCCTCCTTTCATAGTATGGCAAAACGCCGCCCTCGTGTTTGAGGGCGGCGCCATTGTATGCCTTAACCCGCAGCTTCTTCCTTCGCACGCTCAATGAGGAGCGTCAGAAGCTTGATGCCCGCCTCGGGGATGTTCGTGCCCGGTGCAAAGATGGCAACTGCGCCGTGCTCATAGAGGTTGTCATAGTCCTGCACGGGGATAACGCCGCCGATGCAGACCATGATGTCGTCGCGGCCGAGGGCCTTGAGCTCATCGACAAGCTGCGGCAGGAGGGTATTGTGTCCTGCGGCAAGCGAGCTGAAACCGACCATGTGTACGTCGTTGTCGACGGCATCCTGCGCGGTCTCCGCCGGCGTCTGGAAGAGCGGGCCCACATCGACGTCCCAGCCCATGTCGGCGAAGGAGGACGCGATGACCTTCTGTCCGCGGTCGTGCCCGTCCTGTCCCATCTTCGCAACGAAGATACGCGGACGACGTCCCGTCAGATCCTCGAACTCGTCTGCCATCTCGCGGGCGCGCTCGAGCTCGGTCTTATCCGTGAACTCGGAGGAGTAGACACCCGAGATCGTGTGGATGACTGCCTGGAAACGGCCGGAGACCTTCTCCACAGCGTCCGAGATTTCGCCGAGCGAGGCGCGGGCGCGGGCAGCATCGACGGCGGCCTCGAGGAGGTTGCCGTTGTCGCGGGTCTCTGCTGCCTTCGTGATGCCCTCGAGGCAGCGGCGGACATCGTCTGCATTGCGCTCTGCGCGCAGCTTCTCGAGACGCTCGACCTGCGCCTGACGCACGGCCGTGTTGTCGATCGCGAGGATCTGGAGGGGATCCTCCTTCTCGAGACGGTACTTGTTGACGCCGACGATGCTCTCGATACCGGAGTCGATCTGCGCCTGGCGGCGTGCAGCAGCCTCCTCGATACGCATCTTCGGCAGACCCGTCGAGATGGCCTTCGCCATGCCGCCGAGTGCCTCGACCTCCTGGATATGCGCCCAGGAGCGGCGGATGATCTCGTTCGTGAGCGCCTCGACGTAGTAGGAGCCGCCCCACGGATCGATGATCTTGCAGACGCTGGTCTCATCCTGGATGTAGAGCTGCGTGTTACGCGCAATACGCGCGGAGAAGTCCGTCGGCAGCGCGATCGCCTCGTCGAGTGCGTTCGTATGGAGCGACTGCGTATGGCCGAGTGCCGCACCCATCGCCTCCATCGCCGTGCGGGCGATGTTGTTGAACGGATCCTGCGCCGTGAGCGACCAGCCGGACGTCTGGCTGTGCGTACGCAGCGCCATCGACTTGTCGTTCTTTGCATCGAAGGACTTGACGATCTTTGCCCAGAGGACGCGCGCTGCGCGCATCTTTGCGATCTCCATGAAGTAGTTCTTGCCGATTGCCCAGAAGAACGAGAGACGCTTTGCGAAATCGTCGACAGCAAGGCCTGCCTTGATGCCCGTGCGGATGTACTCAAGGCCGTCGGCCAGCGTGTAGCCGAGCTCGATGTCCGCAGGTGCTCCCGCCTCCTGCATGTGATAGCCGGAGATGGAGATGCTGTTGAACTTCGGCATATACTTCGTCGTGTACTCGAAGATATCACCGATGATGCGCATGGACATCTCAGGCGGATAGATGTAGGTGTTGCGGACCATGAACTCCTTCAGAATGTCGTTCTGGATCGTACCCGCCATGATCTTCTTGTCGACGCCCTGCTCCTCGCCCGAGACGATGAAGAAGGCAAGGATCGGCAGAACCGCGCCGTTCATCGTCATGGAGACGGACATCTGATCGAGTGGAATGCCAGAGAAGAGGATGTTCATATCCAGCATCGAGCAGACCGAGACGCCTGCCTTGCCGACGTCGCCGACCACGCGCGGGTTGTCCGCGTCATAGCCGCGGTGGGTCGGGAGGTCAAACGCGATCGAGAGACCCTTCTGACCGGCTGCGAGGTTGCGGCGGTAGAACGCATTGGATTCCTCAGCGGTCGAGAAGCCCGCGTACTGGCGCACCGTCCACGGACGGAAGACGTACATCGTGGAGTACGGTCCGCGCAGGCACGGCGGGATGCCGCTCGCAAAGTCGAGGTGGCTCATATGCGCGTATTCGTCAATGTCGTAATACGGCTTGACGGGAACGCGCTCCATGGTCTTATGCGTGAGCGCGTCGAACGTCCGCCCGGTCGAGCCTTCAAAGAGGGCACGCCACTCTTTGGAGTCTGCGGATGGACTCTCGCCAAGGCTCATCCCGGTGAAATCCGGGTTGGTGAAACCGGCCATTACGCAATCATCCCTTTCTTTTTCTGGAGGCTCTCCAGTATCTCGTAGCAGTTCGCCTTGACGGAGATGTACTCGTCAATGCCTGCATTGTTGTAGGTCTCGACGAGATCCTTCGGTGCAGCACCTGCGAGGAAGACCCGTGCATCGGGGAGTACCTCATGCAGTTTCGGTGCGAGTGCCGGAACGATCTCTGGATAGGTCGCATCCGTGGAGCAGATAACGACGGCATCCGCACCGCTCGCGCGCGCTGCCTCGGCCGCCTCCTCGACAGTCTTGAACCCGTCGTTGCCGAGCACCTCGAACGCGCCGACCTGCAGGAAGCCCGTGGTAAAGTCCGCACGCGCCTTATGCTGTGGGATGGGGCCCATATTCGCGAGGAAGATCTTGACATTGTCGTTCTTCGCTGCCTTGTAGTCCTCGGTGCGCTGACGCAGCGTCTCAAAGCGCTCGCTCCAGCGGTGCGGTGCAATCGCTGCAACCTTTTCGGCAGTGCCCTTGCCCTCCGTCAGCGCCGCTGTGAGCTCCGCAATCGTTGCACCTGCGAGGGCGGATGCGATTCCGTGATCCACGCAGCCGTCCGCCTTGAACGCAGCAAGCGCCTCGTCGCGATGCTTCGTGTCGATGTCGGAGAGATATGCCTCGATGTCCTTCGTACGCTGCACCTTGAGCGCCGCCGTATCCTCGGCACGCGTCTCGAGCAGGGTCTCCGTCATGTTCGGATACATATTGTTGCCGACGATGCGGTCTTTGCGCAGATCTGCCTTCTTGAAGCGGTCGGCGAGGATCTTTGCGATGCCCGATTGGATCGCACCTGCCTGCAGTGCAGCGACGATGCCGCCCTGCTTCTCGATGCTCTGGAACTCCTCCCAGATCTTCTCCTTCATCTGGCGCGTGAGGGTCTCGACCGCCCACGAGCCGCCCGCAGGATCGATCGGCTGCAGCATGCCGAACTCCTCCTGGAGCATGATCTGGATGTTGCGCGCAATACGGCGGGAGAACTCGTCACCCTTGCGGATGGGCTCATCGAACGGCGCGCTCTCGAAGGAGTCGATGCCGCCCACAACGCCCGAGAAGATCTCCGTCGTGTTGCGGAGCATGTTGACGTAGGGATCGTAGACAGTCTTGAAGAAGAGCGCCGGACGTGCATGGATGCGCATCTTCTGCGACTCCGCATTCCCGCCGAACGCCTTGACGATCTGTGCCCAGATCGGACGTACAGCGCGCAGTTTTGCGATCTGCAGGAAGAAGTTTGCACCCATCGAGAAGCCGAAGGCAATCTGCGATGCGGCCTCGTCGATCGTCAGACCGCGCTCGCAGAGGGCACGCAGATACGCCGCTGCTGTTGCAAGGACCGAGGCGACCTCCTGCACATCGTTCGCACCGCCGTTGCTGTATACGTCGCTGCGCACAAAGACCGTGCGCAGGTGCGGCGCATTCTTGACCGCCCAGCGCGCCGCCGCTGCGAGACTGTCGTAGTACGATGCAAGCGGTGCGCCGAGTGCGCCGTCCGTCACGAGTGCGCCGATGGGGTCTGCACCCACAATGCCGCGCACATTCTTCATGTCCTCGCCGGACGCGCGGCGCGCTGCTGCCGTGAGGGAGAGCAGAGGCACAGCATTCGCACCCGCATAGACATAAAGGGGGAACTTGCCGAGATCAAGTCCTGCGAGCAGCGTATGCATATCATCGACCGTCGTCACGCTCGTGCCCGTATCGCCGACATGCGCCGCCCGGCGTGCGTCGATGCCTGCGCGCGAGGCGGAGTCAAGCACGATGTGATAGATCGTCGAGCCCTTGTCATTCTCATGGCGCAGAAGCTCGTTGTTCTCACCGGGCAGAGTCTCATCGCACGCCTGTGCGATGCCCCACGGCTTGCCGATGTAGCCCGCTGCATCAACACCGCGCAGATAGTCGCCCATTCCGGGCATGACGCTCTTGGGCAGGATCTCCTCTGTGTGCTTCTTCGTATACATGGGGTTGAAGGTGATGCCCTCGTAGGTCTGCGTGAACATGACCTTGTCAAACGGCGCCCCCTTCAGAAGCGCTTCACAGGCTTCCTTCCACTCCTCGTCCGTCGGCGGAGTGAATTCATCGAGTGTCACTTCGGGAAAGTCCTCGACTTCCGCCGATTTCTTCAGAAGCTTCTGAAGTTCTTCGTCACTCGACCGTTCTTTTTCTTCCGGCATAGTACGTCCTCCTTTATATTATTCAGAGAAATCTGGACGAATCCGACTCCTCCAAAACCACCCAAGGGTGATTTTTTGTAAAAAAATCGCTCTGAGCTTCCACCCTCAGAGCGCCCCCTCATCAGAAGGGAAAACGAGAACTGAAAAGATGAGCAATGTTTCCCCAAGGAGCGCATACTCCCTCATCCCGGGGAAATCTCTATGCACGGTGTCCTCCCTCATGCACACAGATCTCCTCAGGATCGTTCATGCAGCGCCGGAAACGGGTCAAAAGAAAAAGCCCATTCCGCGGTGTGCAGAACGGGCTTTTTCGGTATCGTGACTCAGTTCTCGTTTGTTTGGTCGTATGTGCCAAACTCTCTATACGAGCGGTACGAATCCGCAAAATCTCCATCCCCATCACTCGCAGGTCAATCGGTGATTGTTAATCAAGCAGGTCTCCTGGCTTCAGTTCATCGTTCTCCCGCATCTTCCCAGAGATCTCTCCCCAGTGACTGCTGACCCGTAGTCAGCGTGCGGGATCACTCACTGTTACAGTGGCGTGACCGCTCCGGCTTTGAACCGGATTCCCTATGAAGCAATCGAGGCTCTGCATGGCAAAACCTCTGCACTTGATCCATCAGCAATATTCAGTTTTTATGGTACGATAGAATAGTATCACCGAAAACGGCATTTGTCAATAAAAAAAAGAATCGCTGCATGAATTATCTTGCAGCGATTCCTCGTATTCATGATTTTATCTATTCGATGACATAGACCTCGACGGAGCGGCGGCCGAACTGGATCGCCTCGTCGTAGCTCTCCATGCAGAGGTCGATGGTATGTCCGACGATCGCGCCGCCCGTGTCCGCAGCGATGGCCTCGCCGTAGCCGGGGATGTAGAGACGCGAGCCGAGGGGAATGACGCTGGGGTCGACTGCGACAACACCGCGTCTTGCGCGGATGCCCGTCGCAGTGATCCCGCTGCCGCCGCCGTCACTCGGCAGATACGCCGATGCGTTCATCGTATATGCCGCACGGTAGCGCGGGATGCCGCGGCTGATGCGCTCCGCCTCGCGTTCGCGGGCACGCCGCTGCTCTGCTGCCTGTGCATTCTCATGGAGCTGGATGTCAAGATGCTCCGTCACAGGGGTATCAGCCCCCGGCAGGACGTCGATCTCATTCATATTGTAGCCGTACTCCGCCATGACTTCGCCAACGGTGCGGGCGCTCGTCATAACCTCCTGCGTATCGCCCCAGAACGAGATGCGCACGGGCACAGCACGGCGCACCGAGATCTCCGTACGCCGCCGATCCTCGCTCGTCTGCACTTCGTAGGTATCCTTTTCGCCGAGCGTAACGCCGAGTTTGGCAAAAATATCGTCAGGTTTCGTCTGCACGGTCATATCGGTGATAGTCTGCCCATCGACATGCACGCTCACGCGATGCATATTCTTCGGAAAACCGTTCATCGTGAATCCGCTGGAAAACAACATCATGCCCGCCAGCGTCGCGCAGAAAATCGTGTTTTTCTTTGTCTGTATGAATTTCTCCACGCTTTTCAACTGCATAGAACTCCCCCTTTTGGTATTTGCATTTTCCCACTTTAAGCTGAATTTTTCATGAAAAATGGGATTCTGCTCTAAATTGAGAGGGATTTTCCTAATCTACTCACCACTATTGTGGGATATTCTTCCTGCAAAAAAACCTGTACCGAGCCATCCGGTGCTCGGTACAGGGCGATCATTTAATATAAAACAATATCATTGTGTAGGATTACACTGCGGTCAGCTTCGGATAGAGCCGCCGCGCGTTCTCCGTCGTATAGCGCGCAACCTCCTCGACCGATTCACCGCGGATCTCAGCGATCTTCGCTGCGACGTGCAGGACGTAGGCAGGCTCGTTGCGCTTCCCGCGCATCGGCACGGGGGCAAGATACGGGCTGTCCGTCTCGATGAGGAGTCTGTCCTGCGGTGCTTCGCGCACGATATCGGGCAGCTTCGCCGCGTTCTTGAACGTAAGCGGGCCGTCGATGCCGATACAGTAGCCCATCCGCCATAGTTCCCGCGCCGTCTCGATACTCCCTGAGTAGCAGTGCAGCACGCCCGTCAGCCCCTCGCCCGATTCCTTGAGAATGGCAAGGGTATCTCCGTGTGCCTCGCGGTCATGGATACAGACAGGCAGCCCTGCCGCGCGTGCAAGCCGAAGCTGCGCCGTGAAAAGTTCCCGTTGGAGGGCACGCCGCTCCGGGTCTTTTTCCCAGTAGTAGTCGAGGCCGATCTCGCCGATCGCAACAACCTTCGGATGCCGTGCCCATGCGAGGAGCTGCTCCTGCATCTCGTCTGTCGGCGCGCAGGCACTCTCAGGGTGAATGCCGACGGCAGCGTAGAGCGCGGGATAGCGCTCTGCATCTGCCACCACCTGCGCTGACGCAGCGATCGTATCGCCCATGCTGATAATCTGCCCGACGCCCGCCTCTGCCGCGCGTGCGATCGTCTCGGGCAAATCGTCTGCGAATCGTTCGTCATAAAGATGCGCGTGTGTGTCGATCAGTTCCATCATCATTCAGTCTCAATGCGCGGGAACAGCTGCTCCGCCGTACCGACCGTATGTCCGTCGGGGGTCGCGCCCCACGCAGCGATGTCGGCGAGCATCACGGCATCAAAATCCCCCGCAAAGCCCAGCTGCTCATGGATGCGGCGCGCCGTCACGGGCAGGAACGGTGCGATGAGGACGCTCGTGATGTGCAGCGACTCGACGAGATGATAGAGAACGGCATCGAGCTCCGCTGCCCGTGCCTCGTCCTTTGCGAGTGCCCACGGCGCGGTCTCGTCGATGTATTTATTCGTGCGCGAGATGAGCGCCCATGCGGTCTTGATCGCGGCGGACAGCTCCATCTCCTCCATCTGCGCCGTATAGTCGCGCAGGGTTTTTGCCGCCGTCTCCTCAAGCACCGCGTCGAAGTCCGTGCGGCCCGTGCCCTTTGTGATGATGCCCTTGCGGTACTTCTTCGCCATCGAGAGCGTGCGGTGGAGGAGGTTGCCGAGATCGTTCGCCAGATCCGCGTTGATGCGCCCGATCAGCGCGTCGCGCGAGATGTTGCCGTCATGGCCGAGCGTGATCTCGCGCAGGAGGAAATAGCGCACGGCATCCGCGCCGAACTCCTCGATGAGCGCGATGGGATCGACGACGTTGCCGACGGACTTTGACATCTTCGCGCCGTCCACGATGAGCCAGCCGTGCCCGTAGACCTTTTTCGGCAGATCAAGGCCGAGCGCCATCAGCATGCATCCCCAGATGATCGTATGGAAGCGCACGATCTCCTTGCCGACGAGATGCACGTCCGCCGGCCAATATTTATTGAATTTTTCCTTGTCGTTCATGTACCCGATCGGCGTGAGGTAGTTTGTGAGCGCATCGAACCAGACGTAGACGACGTGCTTCGGGTCGAACGGCACGGGGATGCCCCAGTCGAACGAGGTGCGCGAAACGCAGAGGTCCTCAAGGCCCTGCTCGATGAAGGCAATCATCTCGTTGCGCCGTGAGACGGGCTGGATGAAATCCGGATGCTCGTTGATGTAGGCGAGCAGACGATCGGCATACTTGCTCATGCGGAAGAAGTATGCCTCCTCCGCGACCTCCTGCACGGGACGGTGGCAGTCGGGGCAGCAGCCGTTCTCATCCAGCTGCAGCTGGGTCCAGTAGCTCTCGCACGGCGTGCAGTACTGTCCCTTGTACGCGCCCTTGTAGATATCGCCCTGATCGTAGATCTGCTGGAAAATGTTCTGTACGAGTTCATAATGACGCTCCTCGGAGGTGCGGATGAAGTCGTCATAGGAGATGCCGAGCAGCCGCCACAGCTCCTGAAAACCCGCAACAATGCGGTCGACGTACTGGAGGGGCGTCACGCCCTCCTTCTCCGCCGCCTGCTGGATCTTCTGCCCGTGCTCATCGGAGCCCGTCAGAAAGAACACATCGCAGCCCGCAAGCCGCTTGAACCGCGCAATCGTATCCGCGACCGTCGTGCAGTAGGCGTGCCCGATATGCAGCTTCGCGCTCGGGTAGTAGATCGGCGTCGTAATGTAGAATGGAGTCTTCTCGCTCATAAATCATGCCTCGTTTCGATTTGATATCTTTATATAGTAGCACAGCGCGTGCTGTGTGGCAACCGGCCGATGTATCGCTCACGCCTCCGCCAAGAGGGCCTGATACACATCCCGCCGCGAGATGCCGAGGTCCTGCGCGGTGCGGCGCATGGCCTCCTTCTTGCCGCAGCCTGCGGCGATGTGTGCGGCATAATGCTCCGCGAGGCTCATCTGCGGCGCTGCCGCGTCCGCATACGGAGCGTCCTCATCCGCACCCGCGACGATGAGGACGAACTCGCCGCGCGGTTCGTTCTCCCGATAATGCGCGCAGAGTTCGCCGAGCGTCATGCGCCGGAACTCCTCGAACCGCTTCGTCAGCTCACGCGCAGCACATGCGCGCCGCTCCGCTCCGAGGATCTCCGCGAGGACCGCGAGTGTCTCGCGCAGGCGGTGCGGTGCCTCGTAGAAGATGAGCGTCTCGGGATACGCTGCGACGCGCGAAAGAAGTTCCCTACGCTTCTTGTCTTTGCGCGGGAGGAAGCCGACGAAGGCAAACCCATCGAGCGGCAGTCCTGCACAGATCAGCGCAGAGAGCGCGGCATTCGCACCCGGCAGGGGGGTGACGGGGATGCCCGCCGCGACGGCACGGCGCGCGAGATCGCCGCCGGGGTCGGCGATGCCCGGCAGGCCCGCATCGCTGACGCAGACGACGGTCTCACCCGCCTGCATCCGCGCAATGAGCTCCGCGCCCTTTTCCTCCTTGTTGTGCTCATGGTAGCTGACCATGGGCGTATGGATATCATAGTGCGCGAGGAGACCGCGCGTATGCCGCGTGTCCTCGGCGGCGATGACATCCGCCGCGCGCAGCATCTCAACAGCGCGGTAGGTGATGTCGCCGAGGTTGCCGATGGGTGTCCCGCACAGATAGAGCTGTCCCGTCTCGTTCACAGACATTCCTCCGATTCGTTTCGTTACTGTATTTATATGGCACAGATGGGGCATTGTCAAGCACGCCTTATAAAATCGGGGTGCGCCTAAAAGTTCGATTATATTTCTCAGTTTTGCCTTTTCATTTCGGTGATGTTCGGATATAGTAAGAACATAACATTAGAAGGCAAGACTTGTGAGGTGGGTAATATGGACGAAAAGACACGCGTCCTCATCGTCGAGGACGAGGTGCGCATCGCGCGCTTCCTGCAGATGGAGCTCGAGCATGAGGGCTTTGAGGCGGAGACCGAGGGGAACGGCACGCGCGCATACGAGCGCATCATTCAGGAGAACTTCGACATCATTCTGCTCGATGTGATGCTGCCCGGCATGGACGGCATCGAGATCTGCCGCCGCGTCCGCACGGTATCGAACGTGCCGATCATCCTGCTGACCGCGCGCGATGCGGTCGAGGATCGCGTGGAGGGGCTCGACATCGGCGCGGACGACTACATCACGAAGCCGTTCGCCGTCCCCGAGCTGCTCGCACGCCTGCGGAATGCGCTGCGCCGCCGCGATATCTCGACGGAGGATGCCTCCGACCGGCTCACGGTGAAGAACCTCATCATGTTCCTCTCGCGCTACGAGGTGCAGGTGGACGGCGAGACGGTAGCGCTCACGAAGCGCGAATACGATCTCCTCGAGTACCTCCTGCGCAACAAGCGCACGGTGCTCACGCGCGACCAGATCCTGCAGGAGGTATGGGGCTTTGACTACACGGGCGAAACGAACGTGGTAGACGTCTACATCCGCTACCTGCGCGCCAAGCTGGATGACCGCTTCAACAAGAAGTACATCTACACGGTGCGGGGTGTCGGATATGTGGTACGCGATTAGAGCGCGCCTCGCCCGCTGGATCGACCGTTACTTCTACATCCGCATATCAACGAAGATCACCCTGCTGTACGCGGCAATCCTCTTTTTCGTACTCATTCTATCGACGGCGATTCTGGGGGTTGGCGCGTATATCTATTTCTACCGGCAGGCAGAGGTCGATCTCGACCGCAGCATCCGTCATGTGATGAACAACATCGAGAGCGGACACGCAGCGGAGGCAAAGTTCTGGTTCGAGGGGCCCGTCATCCCCGGCGTCATCGTGCGCATCACGGACGATGCAGGGCGCGTGGTACTCGATACGGACGCACATTTCCCCTCGATCGAGACGGTGGAGAACGGCCGCGTCTCCGCCCCCTTCTGGGCGAGCCCCGACATGGAGCTCTCAGAGTTCCGCAACGGCGCGGTCTATCATGCGCAGCGGGACATCGAGTACGGCGGCATCCCGTATCACATCCATTTTTTCCGTACGATCACGACGGAGAAGGACTTCTTCAATGCGCTGCAGCGCCTCCTATTCTACACGGTCGCGATCTGCTTCGTGCTCGCGCTGATTGCGGGGCATTTCATCAGCACGCGCATCTTAAAGCCCATCCGCCAGATCACCTGGACGGCGCGCAGCATCGAGGTGGAGCGCCTCGGCAGGCGTCTGGACGTGCCGCGTGCACGCGATGAGCTCGCAGAGCTGGCGCGTACGTTCAACCGCATGCTCGACCGCCTGCAGGAGGGATTCCGGCAGGAGCAGCGGTTCGTCTCGGATGCCTCGCACGAGCTGCGCACACCGCTGACGGTCATCCTCGGCTACTCGGATATGCTCTCGCGCTGGGGGCGCGAGGACAGGAACATCCTCGATGAGGGCATCACCGCCATCCGCTCGGAGGCGGAGAATATGCAGCAGCTCATCGAAAAACTGCTCTTTCTCGCGCGCGCCGACCAGAAGCGGCAGGCGGTCAACAAGGAGGATGTCAACCTCGCAGAGATGCTCGCCGACACGATGGAGAAGATGCAGATGGTCACGACTACGCACGAGGTCACACTCGGCGCGAACACACCTGCGATCGTGAGCGCCGACCCCGTCCTGCTGCGCCAGCTCCTGCGCATCTTCCTCGAGAACAGTCTGAAGTACACGCCCGCGGGCGGCCACATCCACGCTTTCTCAGCACGATCGCAGGACGGCGCATCGGTTCTGGTGACGCTCACGGACGACGGCATCGGCATCGCGCCCGAACATCAGCCGCACATCTTCGACCGATTCTACCGCGTGGACTCCTCGCGCACAAAGGAGACGGGCGGCTCGGGGCTCGGCCTCTCGATCGCACGGTGGATCGCCGAGCGGCATGATATCGAGATCACGCTGACGAGCGAGGTCGATGTCGGCACATCCATCACGCTCGCCATTCCGCTGGTCAAAGATTCGGCATAGCAGCGTACCGATAAAATGTATACCGCAAAGGCGCTGACCGCCGCATACACGGCCGGCGCCTTTTATGATACAATGAGGAAACATGAAACAGAAAGGCGGTTTGCTATGAAGATCCTCATCACAGGCGCGACAGGACAGCTCGGCCACGACTGCGTGCGCGTATGCAGGGCGCGCGGTCACGAGGTCTGCGGCGTCTCCTCGGAGATGTTCCCCCTCTCGGACGCAGCGGCGATGCGCCGCATCCTCGACGATTTCGCCCCCGACGCCATCCTGCACGCAGCAGCGTATACGGCAGTCGATCAGGCGGAGGACGAGCCGGCGCGCTGCCGCCTCATCAACGCCGCCGGCACGGAGTTCCTCGCGCAGTATGCCGAGGAGCACGGGAGTAAGCTCCTCTATGTCAGCACGGACTATGTTTTCCCAGGGACGGGGACCGTCCCGTATGAGACCGACGACTTCCCCGCCCCGCCCAACGTCTACGGCGCATCGAAGCGCATGGGCGAGGAGGCGGTGCTCGCCCATCTGGAGAAATACTTCATCGTGCGCATCTCGTGGGTGTTCGGCATAAACGGCAGGAACTTCGTCAAGACGATGCTCCGGCTCGCAGAGACGCACAAGACACTCTCCGTCGTCGGTGATCAGATCGGCTCGCCCACATACACGCACGACCTCGCGCCGCTGCTCGCCGAGATGCTTGAGAGTGAGCGTTACGGTATCTACCATGCGACGAATGAGGGATTCTGCTCATGGGCGGAGTTTGCCGCTGAGATCTTCCGCGCAGCAGGGCTCGATGTGAGCGTCACCAGCGTTCCCTCACATGCCTACCCAACCAAAGCAGCACGCCCAAAGAACTCCCGCATGAGCAAGGCGAGCCTCGACGCCGCGGGCTTTTCCCGTCTGCCGCCATGGCAGGATGCCGTCGCACGCTATCTAAAGGAGCTGCAGCAAGCAGAGGGCTAACGTCCCATTCCTCTTGTATACCCTGTCAATACAGTGACAACCCGCTCCCATTCTGTTATAATGGGGCATATTTTGTTCACTCAAAGGAGGAATTTTCTTGCTCAGCAACATCAGCCGCAAGTACCGCGAGACCGCGCTCATCAAGCTCATCGCGGTCGGACTCATCATCGGCATCGGCATTGCGCTCTACGCACCTGCGCTCATTCCCCTCGTCGCAGTGCTCGGCGACATCTTCGTGCGTGCGCTCAAGGGTGTCGCACCGCTTCTCGTCTTCGTTCTCGTCATGAACGCGATGGCACAGCGCACCGTCGGCACAGGCGCAGCACTGAAGCCAATCGTGCGGCTCTACGTCGTCGCGACCTTCCTCGCCTCGCTCGTCGCGGTCGCCTTCTCCTTTGCATTCCCGTCCACGCTGCATCTGGCGGTCGCCGACGCATCCGTTGCGCCGCCGAGCGGCATCGTCGAGGTCGTGCACAACCTCATCCTCAACGTCGTTGACAACCCGCTCCACGCCATCGCGAACGCCAACTACATCGGCATTCTCGCATGGAGCGTCCTCGCCGGCATCGCCCTGCAGAGCGCGACCCCGACGACGAAGAACACCGTGCGCGATTTTGCCGTCGTCATGACGCAGATCGTCCTCTGGGTCATCCGCTTCGCCCCGTTCGGCATCATGGGCCTCGTCGCGGATGCCGTCGGCACGAGCGGCGTGGACGCCCTCATCAGCTACCTGCAGCTCCTTGCGGTGCTCCTCGGTGCGTTCTTCTTCGTCGCGCTCGTCATGAACCCGATCCTCGTCTGGATGAACATCCGCCGCAACCCGTTCCCGCTCGTCTGCACGACCCTGCGCGAGAGCGGCATCTACGCCTTCTTCACACGCAGCTCTGCAGCGAACATCCCTGTCAACCTGCAGCTGTGCAAGCGCCTCGGGCTCAACCCCGAGGTCTACTCCATCTCCATTCCGCTCGGCGCAACCATCAACATGAGCGGCGCTGCGATCACCATCGCCATCCTCTCACTCGCAGCGGCCAATACGCTCGGCATCCATGTCGACCTGCCGACGGCACTGCTGCTCTGCCTCATCGCCACCATCGGCGCGTGCGGTGCATCGGGTGTTGCGGGCGGCTCGCTGCTTCTCATCCCCGTCGCCTGCTCCTCGTTCGGCATCAGCAACGATATCGCGATGCAGGTCGTCGGTGTCGGCTTTATCATCGGCGTTCTGCAGGACTCCTGCGAGACCGCGCTCAACAGCTCCACAGACGTCCTCTTCACCGCAACGGCGGAGTTCGCCGACCGTGCGGCCAAGGGGACCCTCACCGCAGAGGATATGACCCCGAAGGGGTAATGATATACGCGAAAGAACCGGCGTACAAAGCATTCTCGCTTTTGTACGCCGGTTCTTTTTCATGTCGAAGCAAGCACAGCGGCTTAGGTCTTGAACTTTGCAGCGGCTGCATCGAGCTCGTGCGCCATATCCGACAGGCCGCGGCTGCTCGCCGCGATCTCCTCCATGCCCGCCGCCTGCTCCTGCGTCGCGGCAGAGACGGTCTGCGACTCGGCAGCGACCTTCGATGCCGCCGTATGGATCGCCGTCGCCGCATCGCTGATCTTGCCCGAGCGGCGGCTGAGTTCCTCCATCGTCCCCTTGATGCTGGCGGAGCTGGACTGAATCCTGTCGATCATCACGCGGATCTCCGAGAACCCCTTGCCGGAGGCGGCGACGTTCTCGCGTCCCTTCTCCGCCTCCTCGCGTCCCGTCTCCATCGCCGTAACCGCCTGCTCGGTCTCCGCCTGAATAGCGCTGATGAGCGCGCTGATCTGCTTGGATGCCTGCTGCGATTCCTCGGCGAGCTTGCGCACCTCCTCGGCGACGACCGCGAACCCGTGCCCGTGCTCGCCCGCACGCGCCGCCTCGATGGCGGCATTGAGCGCGAGCAGGTTCGTCTGCCCGGAGATCCCCGAGATAACCTCGACAATATTGCCGATCTCCTTGGAGCGCTCGCCGAGTTTTGCCACCACATCCGAGGATGCGATAACGGTGTCCGCGATGGCATTCATCTGATCGACCGTCGCCATGACGAGCCGGTTGCCCTCCTCTGCCTTCTGCGAGGTGTGCTCGATATCAGCCGCGACGCTCTCGATCGTCTCCGTCGCCGCCGTGAGTCCGCGGTTGAATGCACGCACCTGATGCTCCGTCTCCGCGACGGAGGTGAGCTGTGCCTCCGCAGCCTCTGCGACCTCCGTGATGGACTGTGCGACACTCTGCGTTGCCTCTGCCGCCTGTCCCGCGCTGCTCGTGAGCGTATCCGATGCCCCAGAGACGGTACTGGAGGTCTGCTGAATGGTCTTGGTCATGGCGCGGATGTTGTCGAGCATCTTGTTGCACTGCTCCGCCATCAGCGAGAACTCATCGCCGGCATCCGCCGGCAGGTGAATGCTGAGATCCCCGCCCGCAACCCTGCGCAGCGACGTGAGCACACCATCCACCGCGCTCGAGATCGTGCGCAGGAGGAGAAAGCCGCAGATGCCCGCAGCGAGGATGACGAAGACGGCAGAGAGAAAGGTCATGCGGACAATGCCGTCATAGGCCGCATCGCTGTCCAGCTTGAGCTGCTGAATGCTGTTAAAGGTGCGCGCCTCATCCGCCTCGATCAGCTCCGAGAACTTCTGATAGGCGGGGTTGACCTTCGTCCCCATCAGGGCCATTGCCTCGGACTTCTTCCCCGCCATGAAGAGCGCCTCGCACTCCTTGCTCCCGTCGAGATAGGCCTGCCACGCCTGATGCTCCTTTTCGTAAATCTCGCGGTCTGTCCGGCGCTCTTCCTCCGACTCGTAGGATGCCTCGTTCAGCGATCTGTCATAGGCAGCAAAGAGCTCGTCCACCTTCTTGCGGGACTCCCGCACACGGTCATAGGCGGCATCGCGTGCCTGCCCGTCCTCTGCGAGCGCCCACACCGTCGTTATGCGGCGCGACTCGACCGTCGCCGTCGCGATGCGTGAGGTCACCGCAAGAGAGTCCGTCCATACCATGAGTTCGGCGGTGGTCTCGTTCAGCGCCCGTCCCGCATAGGAAGCGTAGCCGGCAAAGCCGACGAAGAGCGCGATCAGAATCGCAAAGCTCAGAATGATTTTTTTCGATACCGTTAGTCCATGCATGTCTTTTGTCCTTTCCCCAACTGTGAGCGATGCGCGCTTTTTTCTCTCCCTCCTTCGACAAAATTCTGCTGCAGCATTTCAGTTCCATCCCCCGGCACTTGATTGTAAGTATTTTATTCTTATATCTTCTGATTGTGCCAGCTTTTGCATTGTAGCATTAAAGTCCTAGTGTCGCAATAATTTTTTATTATTTCATTCAAAATCTAATTTATTGTGAAGATATTCTACAAAAAAAAGAGACAGATTCTATATTCATAGAATCCGTCTCATGATACGGAGGGCTGTGGAAATGCGCGGCCCGTTTACAGATAGCGCAGACGGCGGTTCAGCGTGACGCCGAGCGGGGCAGCCGCGACTGCCTTGATAAGATCGCCGGGAATATACTGTACGAGCGCCATAAAGGCGGCGGTGATGCCGGCGAATTTGTCCCCAAAGAGGACAGTCAGCCAGAGTGTCGCAACCGCGTAGGTGACGGGCACGCTTACGAGCGCACCGACAATCGCGTAGCGCAGGAAGGACGGCTCTTTTCCCTTGAGGATGCTCATCAGCGTGTAGGCGAGGAGGAAGCCGATGAAGAATCCGCCGCGCGGACCGAAGATGATGCCGAGACCGCCGACACCGCCCGCAAAGACGGGCAGGCCGACCGCGCCGAGCACGGTGTAGCCGATGAGCACGGCAGCCGTCTGGCGGGGAGTCAGCACGAGGGCCGTAAGGCACATGACGAAGGTCTGCATCGTCAGCGGCGCCATGAACGGCACAGGAATCGCGATGTAGGCGCTCACGCAGATGAGCGCGATACAGAGCGCCATGCGGGTCGTATTCCGCACGGAAAAGAATTTATCATCGAGTGTTGTCATACGAATCCTCCTTTTACGTTGTGTATTTTACACAGAAAAAAAGGCTTCGTCAACCTATTTTCAGAAATAGATTGACAAAGCCTTTTGAATGCAGAAATGGTTAGTTCGTCAGCTGCTCGAGCCGTGAGAGATCGACTTCCTCATACACCTCTTCGATGATCTCCTCCTCCGGTTCCTGTACCGGAGCAGGTGCATGATCGATGATGGAGAGGTTGCGGTAGCGGGTCATGCCCGTGCCCGCAGGGATGAGCTTGCCGATGATGACGTTCTCCTTGAGTCCGACGAGCGGGTCGATCTTCCCCTTGATCGCGGCATCCGTGAGGACGCGCGTGGTCTCCTGGAAGGAGGCCGCCGAGAGGAAGGAGTCCGTTGCGAGCGATGCCTTCGTGATGCCGAGCAGGATCGGCTTTGCCACGGCGGGCTCGCCGTCCTCCTCGATCGCCTTGGTATTCGCCGCCTCGAACGTGTTGATCTCGATGTATTCGCCGGGCAGGAAGTCTGTCGTGCCGGACTCCTCGATCTTGACCTTGTGCAGCATCTGCCGCACCATGACCTCGATGTGCTTGTCGTTGATCTCAACACCCTGCGATTTGTAGACCTTCTGTACCTCGTAGACGAGGTAGCGCTGGGTCGCCTGCAGGCCGCAGACGCGCAGGATATCATGCGGGTTGACAGAGCCCTCGGTGATCTTGTCGCCGATCTTCAGCTCCATGCCGTCGCGCACCGCCATGCGTGCGCCGAACGGTACGGCATACTCGCGCGAGATGCCGCCCTCCGCCGTAATGGTGACGGTGCGCATCCCCTTGCCCGTATCCTCGATGGAGACGATGCCCTCGTTCTCCGCGATGATGGCATTGTGCTTGGGCTTGCGCGCCTCAAAGAGCTCCTCGACGCGCGGCAGACCCTGTGTGATATCGTCGCCCGCGACACCGCCCGAGTGGAACGTGCGCATCGTGAGCTGCGTCCCCGGCTCGCCGATCGACTGCGCGGCGATGATGCCGACCGCCTCGCCGATCTCGACCTCTGCCTGATTGGCAAGATCTCTGCCATAGCACTTCATGCAGACGCCGAACTGCGATTTACAGGTCAGCACGCTGCGGATGGAGACGCGCTTGCGCACGCCCTCGATGCGCTTTGCCAGCGCCTCGTCCACGGGATCGTTGATATGGGCGATGGTCTCTCCCGTCGCCTCGTCCACGATATCCTCGGCGAGCACGCGGCCGACGATGCGGTCGGCGAGCGACTCGATGACGCCTGTACCCTCGGTGATGGCCTCGACCTCAATGCCGCGTACGTTGTTGTTGCGGATGTGGAGCTCATGCAGCTCCGAGTCGAGAATCGCCTCGACCATCTTGTCGGCGAGGAATACACCCTCGGCGGCAAGCACCGTACCGTCCTCGAGGACGGCCTCGCGCACGACCTCCTTGCCGCTCAGTTCGCGGATGACTGCCGTGCGTGCCTTCTTGCGCTTTTTCGCATCCGGTTCGCCGAGCGTGATGCTCTCTGTGACCATCGCGTTGCTGACGGCGCCCTCCACATTGACGGACGAGCCGCGCACCATGATCTCACGGATATCGCGCTCGCCGATGGTCTCGAGCACCTCGTCGTCGAGCACGGTATCCTGCGGATACAGCACCTCTTTCGTCTCGGGATCGTAGATCGCTGCTGCAAGCAGACGCCCCATGAGGCTCTCCACGAGCAGCTCCAGTGCGTCAAAGGCAGACTCCGCAAGGCGTGCGCGCACCTGCATGAGGTTGATCGCGGTGACGTCGCAGTCCTCCTCACGGACGATGACATCCTGCGCCACGTCGACAAGACGGCGCGTCAGGTATCCGGAGTCCGCCGTACGCAGCGCGGTATCGGCAAGACCCTTGCGCGCGCCGTGCGAGGAGATGAAGTAATCGGAAACCGTGAGACCCTCACGGAAGTTCGCCGTGATCGGCAGGTCGATGATCTTGCCCGAGGGGTCGGCCATGAGACCGCGCATGCCCGCGAGCTGGCGCATCTGCTGCTTGTTGCCGCGCGCGCCCGAGTCCGCCATCATGAAGATGGGATTGAACGGATCCATGTTTTCCATCATGGCATCCGCAACATCGTCCGTCGCCTTCGTCCAGAGCTGGACAACCTTCTTGTAGCGCTCGTCCTCGGTGATGAGACCGCGGCCGAACTGGCGCTCCACCTTGTTGACCTGTCCCTGCGTATCCGCGATGATATCCTTCTTCTTCGGCGGCACAATGACGTCGGAGACGGCGACCGTCATGCCCGCAATGCAGGCATAGTGGTAGCCGAGATTCTTCACGTTGTCGATGACCTCGGCGGTCTTGGTCGCACCGAAGTGATCGTAGCAGTTCGCGACGAGTCTGCCGAGCTCCTTCTTGTTCATGAGGACACCGAGACTCCACGCGCCGGTCTCTTCATCCTGACGGTAGTGACGCAGCTCCTCGGGGAGAATCTCGCTGAAGATGAGACGGCCGAGCGAGCTCTTGACCAGCCCGTAGCCCGCAACCTGTACGCGGATCTCCGCCTGCAGATCGAGCACCTTCTCCTGATACGCGAGCAGGGCCTCGGAGATGCCCGTAAAGACCTTGCCCTCGCCCTTCGCGCCGGGGCGTACCTTCGTGAGGTAGTACGAGCCGAGCACCATGTCCTGCGAGGGAACGATGATGGGCTTGCCGTCCTTCGGCGCGAGAATGTGGTTTGCCGCGAGCATGAGCACGCGTGCCTCGGTCTGCGCCTCCGCCGACAACGGCAGATGGATCGCCATCTGGTCGCCGTCAAAGTCCGCGTTGTACGCCGTACACGCCAGAGGATGCAGCTTCAGCGCACGGCCCTCGGTCAGCACAGGCTCGAATGCCTGAATGCCGAGACGATGCAGCGTCGGTGCGCGGTTGAGGAGCACGGGATGCTCCTTGATGACATCTTCGAGCACGTCCCAGACCTCGGGACGCGCGCGCTCGACCATGCGCTTTGCGGACTTGATGTTGTGCGCAGCGCCGTCTGCCTGCAGCTTCTTCATGACGAACGGCTTAAAGAGCTCGAGCGCCATCTCCTTCGGCAGACCGCACTGATGGAGTTTCAGCTCCGGACCAACAACGATAACGGAGCGCCCCGAATAGTCGACGCGCTTGCCGAGCAGGTTCTGACGGAACCGCCCCTGCTTGCCCTTGAGCATATCCGAGAGGGACTTGAGCGCGCGGTTGCCGGGTCCCGTCACGGGACGGCCGCGGCGGCCGTTGTCGATGAGCGCATCGACCGCCTCCTGCAGCATCCGCTTCTCGTTGCGCACGATGATATCGGGCGCGCCGAGGTCGAGCAGACGGCGCAGACGGTTGTTGCGGTTGATGACCCGGCGGTAGAGATCGTTGAGGTCGGAGGTCGCAAAGCGCCCGCCGTCGAGCTGCACCATCGGGCGCAGATCGGGCGGGATGACGGGCACGACATCCATGATCATCCACGCGGGGCTGTTGCCCGACTTGCGGAATGCCTCGACCACCTCGAGACGGCGGATGGCACGCACCTTCTTCTGTCCCGTCGTCGTGCGCACGTCGTTTCTGAGCTGCTCGCTCATCTGATCGAGATCGAGCTCCTCGAGGAGCTCCTTGATTGCCTCCGCGCCCATCCCGACGCGGAAGGTATTGCCGTACTTCTCGAGCGCATCATGATACTCGCGCTCGGAGAGCAGTTCCTTTTTCTTCAGATCGGTTTCGCCCGCATCAATGACGATGTAGTACGCAAAGTAGAGGACTTTCTCCAGCGAGCGCGGCGACACATCGAGGATGAGTCCCATACGGCTCGGGATGCCCTTGAAGTACCAGATATGCGAGACTGGTGCAGCGAGCTCGATATGTCCCATGCGTTCGCGGCGCACCTTCGCACGCGTCACCTCGACGCCGCAGCGGTCGCAGACGACGCCCTTGTAGCGGATGCGCTTGTACTTGCCGCAGTGGCACTCCCAGTCCCGCGTCGGGCCGAAAATGCGCTCGCAGAACAGACCGTCGCGCTCTGGCTTGAGCGTACGGTAGTTGATGGTCTCGGGCTTCTTTACCTCGCCGTGCGACCACGCACGAATCTTATCGGGGGAAGCGAGTCCAATCCGCATTGAGTCAAAATTGTTTACATCCAGCAACAGATGCCACTCCCTTCCTAAAATCAGACGTCCAGATCGTCCTCGCTGTGCGCGTCGATATCATCCAGCCCGCTGCGCAGGATCTCATGCACGTCGGCGGCATCCGCAGCATAGGATTCCTCACCGATCTCCGCGATGATGTCCTCGTCGGCGGCCGTCTCCTCCGCGCCGTCTTCCTCATCGTAGGCATCGGACGGGGGCGGCGCGCCCGCCGTCTCCTCCACGCCCTCCACGTCAAGTTCGAGAGAGCGCGCCTTCTCGCTGATATCCTCGTCCTCTTCGTCGCGGATGGCGATTTCCTTCGCATCCTCGTTGAGCACCTTGATATCGAGGCCGATGGCCTGGAGCTCCTTGATGAGCACCTTGAACGACTCGGGAACACCCGGCTCCGGGATATTGTCTCCCTTGACGATGGACTCGTATGCCTTCACGCGCCCGACCACGTCGTCGGACTTCACCGTCAGGATCTCCTGCAGGGTGTACGCCGCGCCGTAGGCCTCGAGCGCCCAGACCTCCATCTCGCCGAAACGCTGCCCGCCGAACTGCGCCTTGCCGCCAAGCGGCTGCTGCGTGACAAGCGAATACGGGCCCGTAGAGCGCGCGTGAATCTTATCATCAACCAGGTGATGCAGCTTCAGCATATAGACGCAGCCGACCGTAACGCGGTTCTCGAACGGCTCGCCCGTGCGCCCGTCGTAAAGCACCGTCTTGCCGTCGTCGGGCAGCCCCGCTGCGCGGATCGTCCCGAACACGTCGTCGTCGCTCGCCCCGTCAAAGACAGGGGTTGCAATATGTATGCCCGCCTCATCGGGAAGAGGCATTCCGTTTTTGTCAAAATCATAGCCCGCCGTGCGGAGGTCGCCCTCCACCGTCGGATCGCCGTCCTTGATGCGCTGGCCGAGCACGCGGCACGCCATGCCGAGATGCGTCTCGAGCACCTGCCCGATGTTCATGCGCGAGGGCACGCCCAGCGGGTTCAGCACGATGTCAACGGGCGTGCCGTCCGGCAGGAACGGCATGTCCTCCTGTCGCATGATGCGCGAGACGACGCCCTTGTTCCCGTGGCGGCCGGACATCTTGTCGCCGACCGAGATCTTGCGCTTCTGCGCGATGTAGACGCGCACGAGGCGGTTGACCCCCGGCGGCAGCTCATCGTTGTTCTCGCGGGTAAAGATCTTCACATCGATGATCTTGCCCGCCTCGCCGTGCGGCACACGCAGCGAAGTATCGCGCACCTCGCGTGCCTTCTCGCCGAAGATCGCGCGCAGGAGGCGTTCCTCTGCCGTCAGCTCCGTCTCGCCCTTGGGCGTGACCTTGCCGACGAGGATATCGCCGGGGCGTACATCCGCGCCGATGGAGACGATGCCGTCCTCATCGAGATCCTTGAGGGCATCCTCGGCGACGTTCGGAATGTCGCGCGTGATCTCCTCGGGGCCGAGCTTCGTATCGCGCGCATCACACTCGTACTCCTCAATGTGAATCGAGGTGTAGAGGTCGCGCTTTACGAGATTTTCGCTGAGCAGGATTGCATCCTCGTAGTTATAGCCCTCCCACGGCATATAGGCAACAATGATATTATAGCCAAGCGCTAACTCGCCGTTGTCCGTCGACGGGCCGTCGGCGATGGGCTGCCCCTCCGCGATGCGCTCGCCCGCATAGACGAGCGGCTTCTGGTTGATGCACGTCGCCTGGTTCGAACGGACGAATTTCTGCAGTTTGTAGTTGTCGAACGCGCCCTCGTCCGTGCGCACCGTAATGGCATCCGCCGTGACCTCGGTGACCTCACCGCTGTGCTTTGCGAGCACCATGACGCCCGAGTCGCACGCCGCCTTGTACTCCATGCCCGTACCGACCAGAGGTGCCTGCGTCCGCAGGAGCGGCACTGCCTGACGCTGCATGTTCGCGCCCATGAGCGCGCGGTTCGCGTCGTCGTTCTCGAGGAACGGGATCATGGCCGTCGCGATGGAGAACACCTGCCGCGGCGACACGTCCATATAGTCCACGCGGTCGCGGCTGTGCAGCCCCGTCTCCTCATGGAAACGCGCCGTGACACGCTCATTGACGAAGAATTCATTCTCATCGAGCGGCTCGTTCGCCTGCGCGATGATGAGCTCATCCTCCTCGTCCGCCGTGAGGTAGCGCACATCCTCCGTCACACGGCGATGCTCCTTGTCCACGCGGCGGTACGGGGTCTCCATAAAGCCGAACTGGTTCACGCGCGCATAGTTCGCAAGCGAGCCGATGAGGCCGATGTTCGGGCCTTCCGGCGACTCAACGGGGCACATGCGTCCGTAGTGCGAGTTGTGCACGTCGCGCACCTCGAATCCCGCGCGCTCGCGCGAGAGACCGCCCGGGCCGAGCGCCGAAAGGCGGCGCTTGTGCGTGAGCTCCGAGAGCGGATTGTGCTGATCCATGAACTGCGAGAGCTGCGATGAGCCGAAGAACTCCTTCACCGCCGCCACCACAGGGCGGATGTTGATGAGCCCCTGCGGGGTGATGCTCTCCGTCTCCTGGATCGACATGCGCTCGCGCACCACGCGCTCCATGCGCGAGAGGCCGATGCGGAACTGGTTCTGCAGCAGCTCTCCGACCGCACGCACGCGGCGGTTGCCGAGGTGATCGATATCGTCCGTATTGCCGAATCCGTCCATGAGGCCGAGCAGATAGCTGATCGCCGCCATGACATCCTCGCGCGTAACGGTGCGGTACTGATAGTCGCGCGTCGGCGCGCAGAGCATCCGATGAATCCCGCCGTCCGCCTTCTGCACGTCAAAGGCAACGAGCTCGCCGTCGCCGAAGACCGCCGTCTCGCGTTCCGCGCTCACGGCATCCACCATATCCTGCGTGATGATCTCGCCCTTCGGGAAGACAATCTCGCCCGTCTCCTTGTCCGCGACCGGCGCCGCGAGCACCTTGCCGAGCAGGCGGCGGCGCCAGCCGAGCTTTTTCGTCAGCTTGTATCGGCCGACGGTCGCGAGGTCATAGCGGCGCGGATCGAAGAAGAGCACCTCCAGCAGCTGGCGGGCATTGTCCTCATTCGCCGGCTCGCCCGGACGCAGGCGGCGGTAGATCTCGATGACCGCCTTGCCGCGCGTCTTGACCTCCTCCGTATCGCGCTCGATCGTCGCGAGGATGCGCGAATCATCGCCGAAGAGCGCACGAATCTCCGCGTCCGACTCATAGCCGAGGGCGCGGATGAGGTGGGTCACGGGCATCTTGCGCGTGCGGTCAATGCGCACGGACACGATATCGTTCGCATCCGTCTCCAGCTCGATCCACGCGCCGCGGTTCGGGATCATCGTCGCGTTGTAGAGCTCCTTGCCCGTCGTATCGATCTCAACCCCGTAGTAGGTGCCGGGCGAGCGGACGAGCTGGCTGACGATGACGCGCTCCGCACCGTTGATGATGAACGTCCCCGTATCCGTCATGAGCGGGAAATCGCCCATGAAGACCTCCTGCTCCTTGATCTCGCCCGTCTCGCGGTTCACGAGACGTACGTTCACGCGCAGGGGCGCGGCATAGGTCACATCGCGTTCCTTGCACTCGTCGAGATCGTACTTCGGCTCACCGAGCGCAAACGACTCAAAGGAAAGGACGAGATTCCCCGAGAAATCCTGAATGGGCGAGATATCGCGGAAGATCTCCGCGAGCCCCACCTCGAGAAACCACTGATAGCTCGTGCGCTGGATGTCGAGGAGATGCGGCATCTCCATAACTTCCTTAATACGCGCGTAGCTATACCTGGTGCGACGGCCGACCGACACAGGATTGAACATGAACGCTGTCACCCTTTCGCTGGATATCGTTGATGGAGTTCGTGCACCGACGTAATTGCAAAGACACAAAAAGAACAAGGCAACCATCTGAATACCTTGCTCTGTTGTTCCTTTCTAACACGAGCCGTGAAGGCTGCGGAATCACCGATAAAGTCTGCACCATTCCGGCAGTATTTTATCCGTGCCTCCCTCATCCTTCCCGAAAAAAGGCGCACAAATCCCCATTCTTACTCAATAGGTCATTGTATCATACTACATTCAAGAGCCAGTGTCAAGGGGGGATCTTTAGTTTTACCTGCCTTTCTGTCAAAGCACGCCCCATAAATGTGCGAGAAGCCCCCGTAAGAATCGCCTTTCTTACGGGGGCTTCGTCGTTTGTGACGCCTGTATCAGTTATGCGTAGTATAGCACAGCACATTTCAAATTTCAAGACGCGAACTTCACGCAATATCCCCGCCGACACAGACCGTCCGTGTGCCGATCTGCCCGATGTGGACGGGCAGTCCGTAAAGTGCGGTCATGCCCTCCTCGTCGATGACCTCTGCGTCAGCTCCTGAAAGCCCATGAGACACGCGAGGAGCGTGGACTTGCCGACACCGTTGCGCCCGAGGAGCGCGAACACCTCGCCGCCCTTGATCGAGAACGAGATATGCGCGAAGATGTACGGCGCGTCCGCGCGGCAGCGGAACGAGCCCTCGTCGAGGCAAAGAATTGCGCGCTCCATCAGAGTACGAGGTGCTGCTGCACGCAGTTCGAAAACTTCGTGCAGCAGCACCAGTCCCCGCGATTACCTGTGCAGCACCGCATGGCCGGCCGAAAAACGTCACGCGCCGTGGCTCTGCTGTGCGGCAATCTGTCCTTCGAGTGTCTGGATCTGACGCTTGATCTCCGCGATGCGCGCCTTCTTCTCGTCATCGGGGACAGCGGCACGCTTGGCATCGGCGAGTTTTTGGCGCAGCTTACGGAGACGTGCATCGAGCGGACTGTTCGGCTTGTCGCCGCGCTCCTCGTTCGGCGCAGCGACCTCCTCCGCCGAATCGATCTGCCGCTGCGCATCGTTTGCAGTATTTGCAGCCGTCGGTGCCGTCTCGGCGGCATTCGCCCCATTTGCTGCTGTCAGCGTCTGCTGTGCTGCATTCGTGCTGCCGTCCTGCGGTTCTTCCGCCGCTGCGCCGCGCTGTTCGGCAGCGTACTTCTCACGCGCTGCATCGATGATCTCGACGGTGTATGCGGGAGCATTCAGCCCGCCGGCGGCTTTCTGTGGCTCGTCTGCGGTCTTGACCGCCTCCGCCTTTTTCCCCGTGAGCGGGGCAAGTGCCTGCTGTGTTGCGACATAGGCGGCCTGTGTCTGACTCTGTATTCTCATCGACATATTTTCCAACCTCCCTATTTTTTCACTAGTATTCGCTGTCCCTGTCGTTTTTCCTTCTATCCGTGAAAAAATTATAGGACTTTCATCGTATATGATCCTACGCGTGGTTATATCGATGGTTCCCTGTCCCCGTATTTGAATGTTTATAGCTTTATCTCAACCTCTTGGATGAAAACTTTGTGCCAATCGTCCACCTTGCAAAATGCGATGCGCTCATGTAGAATGAAAATGGCTTTGTTGGGAGATATTTGGGAGGTATCTTATGTTTATCGAAACGTGCAGAGACCGCATGCGCACGCTGCTGGGCGCACTGATGATCGGTGCGCTCGCGCTCACAAGCGGCTGCTTCAGCGGCGATGTCAGTCTCGTCGTGAACGAGGACGGCTCCGCCGACCTCAAGACCACGCTCGTCAGCGTACCGATGCTCGCCGAGCTCGTCGAGCAGAGCAAGACCGCCGCACTCACGAAGAACCCCGACGCACAGGCCGCCCCCGTGACGAAGGACAACATGTCGGGCTACGAGATCACGGAGCACTACGCGACGATCGAGAAACTCTCCGAGAACGATTTCTTCGCCGCGCACGACGGCAAGAACGCCGGCATCACCGTGCAAAAGAACCTGTTCTACACGGACTACACCCTCGACCTGCTCTTTGAGGGCAGCGAAAACGGGGGCGGTGCGGGCGCATTCGCGAGCAACATCACGTTCACCTATCAGATGACACTGCCCGTCCTGCCCGAGAGCTCGAATGCCGACCGCACGTCCGAGGACGGCAGGACGCTGACGTGGAATCTTGGCAAGACGCTCGTCACGGGCGAGTCCTCGCCGATCCAGGCATCGTTCCGCATCTGGCACAAGACCGCCATCATCGGAACAGTCATCGCCGTCATCGTCCTCATCGGCGCAGGCGCGTTCTTCATCCTCCGCAAGCGCAAGCCCGAGGAGGAGCAGCAGGTACTCGAGGACGCACCAATCGACATCACACCGAACGATAAGAACTAAAGAGATACAATAAAGGGAATAAAAACGAGGAGTCCTTGCATGCGCATGGATTCCTCGTTTTTGTGTAAGGCACGGTATGAGAGAAGCGCTCTACCACACTTTACCGACCATGAACCAGAGACGGTTCTTTGCCTTTGCCTCCTCGCTCGCGTTCCACGCGAGGCCGATGCGCCGCGCCCAATCGAGCCGCAGGAAGTAGTCGCCGGGTCGGCTGTAACTGACACCGATGCCCCAGCCGCTGAGTGTCGTGCCGCCATCCACGCCGTCATGCGCGTATACCACATGACCCGTGTCATAGTAGGTGCTGAGGTCGAGATGCGGGATGCCCGTTCGATAGACGAGTTCTGCACTCGCGAGATAGCCGCTGTCACCCGAGCCCTCGCCCTGCGGGTAGGCACGCACGCCATTTGCCCCGCCGAGGTAGATCTCCTCGGAGCTGTCGAGGTTGTCCCCCGCCGCCTGGAGCTGTGTCTTGAGGTTCAGATGAAAACGTCCGTCGAGTTCCTGCCGCACGCCGAGATTCAGCACGCCCTTGGTAAAGCTGCCCTCTGTCCCCGCACGCCGCATCTGCCGCTCTGCCATCGCCGAGTCGGACGCAATCGTGCCATGATAGGCGGTGAGGTCGTAGGTCAGATGCGTGCGCGGGCGAACCATCTCGCCGCGTACGCCGATATGCACGGCATTGCTGTGTTTTTCGAGGGTCATGCCGACGTTCTTGTACACGTCCTCGAGTTTTCGCCAGTCCCACCCGTAGGTGAGGCTGACGCTGTCCCGCGCGGTG
The DNA here is from genome assembly GCA_963518105.1 of uncultured Selenomonas sp. Taxonomy (GTDB): domain Bacteria; phylum Bacillota; class Negativicutes; order Selenomonadales; family Selenomonadaceae; genus Centipeda. Next base: position 3,291 of record CAUQID010000002.1, on the reverse strand, counting down.
CGCAGGAACGGCGATGTGCCAAAGAGGCTCACGGTGTCGGCGCGTCCCTGTGCGCCAAGGCGGCGAAATGCGCCCGAAAGCTCGTAGTCCATGCGGCTGACACCGAGGCCGAGCACGGTGCCGCCCACGCCGACGGGGCGGGTATAGGTGACGCTGTAGTTCCGGAGGTCTTCGTTCGAGATCATTGCGGCAAGGCTCAGCCGATCGCCGCTGCGGGTGAGGTTCGACAGGCTCGCCTGCACGCCGTAGCGGTAACGTCCTGAGGTCTTGCTGCCGTAGTTCTCGCTGTGGAGGACGAAGCTCTGCCGCTTGCCGTCCCGCACACGGATGGTGAGGTCGCTCGTGCCAAAGTCCGCGCCGGGCGAGAGCAGTCCCGCCGCTTCGATGCCGCCGAGGGCGGCGATGTTATACAGTGCCTTTTCAAGCCGTCGCCCCTCGATGGGTGCACCCGTATGGAGCGCGTGGGCGAGACGACGAAGCTGTCCGTCGTCGATGGCGGCACTACTGTCGATCGTGATTTTCCCATAGCGTCCCGCGAGGATGCGGATCTCAAGTGCGCCCTCCGTATTCGTCTGCGGCGGGAGGTAGGCGGCAGCGGCGGGATAGCCGTGGCTGCGTGCGTACCGGGTGAGCGCTGCAAGAAGCGCGTTGATGTCGGCTTCGGAGAGCATGCGGCGAAGGTACGGTGCCGTCCTCTCATCGAGCGCAGCAGCGGAGAGCTGCGTGCCATCCTGCTCGACATCGATGCGCATGAGGTGAAAGGCTGCCGCTGTACTGCCGCCGCCTGCGGTCGGCAGGCTGCTTTCGAGAGCGTTTTCTTGTACCTTTTCGGGCAGATGCGCATCGGACTGCGGCAAATTCGTCGCTGCAAAGGCTGTGCTCGGCAGCAGAAGCACCGCCGCAAGGGGCACGGCAAGTCCAAAGCGCGCGTGTTTTTCTTTTATCTTCAACGGAAAGACTCCTTTTCACAAAGATTTAAGGAAGCACTGATAAATTCAGCACCGCCGTCTTAGCACATCTTTTTCGCCCTGTCTGTGTCGACAAATCCTCCACATAGCTTTGGCTATGTGTCCGGTTTGTCTCCTTGACAGGACAAAAAATCTGTACCAATCCGACGGACTTCATTTTATCAGCGATTCCTTAACGAAGCACGAATACGCACCATCAAAGACGCAACCCCTGAATTTCGAAGGCACGTTCCGCATCGAAGCGATAGATGCCGAGCGTTGCCGTGGGGATGGGACGCGGCAAGCCGAATACATAGACCTCCTGCCCGAAGCCCATATCAAAGCGCGGCGCGGCATCCTGCACGAGTGCGGCAAGGATGCCGCCTGCCATGGACGTGGCGATGTTGAATGCACGCGCATTGCCCGCCGCCTGCGTAATGCGGTAGTTGCCGACGACACCGTCACTCGTGCTGCCGACGCGCCCTATGATGTCGTAGCTGCCCGGCGTATCGGTATTCGTCAGCGTCGTGCCAAATGTGATGCCGTCCGCACCGAATACGCGCTCGTCCTCACCGTCGGCGAAGCCCTCCGCGCGTCCCGTGAAGGAGGGCAGCGGCGCGCCCTGCACAATGCTCTGCGGCGCGGCGGTGAGCGTCAGCGTGCGCGGCGTGATTGTGCCTGTGCCCGTGAGCGTCGCCGTATTCAGACGATAGTTGCCCGCGCCCGCACCCGTGAGGGTCAGCCCCGTGTAGGTGACCGCGTGTGTGCCGACGTTCTTGTCCGCATAGCTGCCCGTGCCTGTGCTCGTGACCGTGATGCCCGCGCCCTCTCCGTCTGCAAAGTTCGAGAGGGTATAGTTCTCGCCCTTTTTCAACGCGTCGCCCGCATTCCGCGTGCCGTCGTACACCTTGTCAAAGGTCTGCCCCGCCACAGTGCCGAGCGTCAGTGTGCGCTGCGCGATCGTGCCTGTGCCCGTGAGCGTGGTCTTGTTCAGCGTGTAGTTGGTCGCGCCCGTGCCCGTGAGCGTGAGGTTCTTGAAGGTTACGTCCTTGTCTGTCCTCGCGTCTTTGCCCGCCGTATACGTACCCGTGGCAGATGCCAGTGCGAGATGGTCGCCCTCCGTGCCGACAAAGCCCGTGAGGGTATAGTTCGTCCCCTTCGTGAGGGACTGCGTCACGTTTGCATTGCCGTCGTAGATCTTGTCAAAGCGTGCGCCGCCCGCGAGCGCGAGATTCAGCTGCTTCGGCGTAATCCTGCCTGCACCCTGCGCTGTCGTCGCGGCGAGACTGTAGTTCCCCGCGCCCGCGCCAGTGAGCGCAAGCCCTGTATAGCTCACCTTGTTTGCCGCAGCGACGTTCTTATCGTTGTATGCCGCGCCTGTGGCGGTCGCTGTGACAAGGTTCTCCTCGCCCGCGACGAGATTACCGAGCGTCGCTTGGAACTTCGACGTGTCTGCGGCGATCGTTCCGTCGTAGGTCTTACTCTGTGCCGCGAGGCTGCCAACGGTCAGCGCACGCCGCGCGATCGTGCCCGCGCCCTGTGCCGTGGTCGCGGCGAGCGTGTAGTTCCCCGCCTCCGCACCTGCGAGGGCGACACCTGTGTAGTCAATGGTGCTTGCCGCCGCGACATCCTTGCTGTTGTACGCCGCACCCGTGGCAGTCGCCTTCACGCTGTTCTCCTCACCCGCAACGACATTATTCAGCGCCGCATGGAACTTCGACGTGTCTGCCAATGTATTGCCGTCGTAGGTCTTCGTCTGCGCCGTGACTGCGCCGAGGGTCAGCGCGCGCCGCGCGATCGTGCCGATGCCCGTGAGCGTGGTCTTGTTCAGCGTGTAGTTGCCCGCGCCCGTGCCTGTGAGCGTCAGCCCGTTAAACGTGACGGCTTTGTCTGCGGCGGCATTCTTGTCGCTGTATGTGCCTGCAGAAGAACCGAGTGCGATGCCCGTGCCCTCGCCCGTGACAAAGCCCGTGAGGGTATAGTTCGTCCCCTTCGTGAGCGACTGCGTGACGTTTGCATTGCCGTCGTAGGTCTTATTAAAGCGCGTGCCGCCCACGAGGTCGAGCGTCAGCTGCTTCGGCGTGATTGTCCCCACGCCCCGCGCCTTTTTGATGGTATAGTTCTTCGCACCTGTGCCTGTGAGCGCGAGATTTTGGAACGTCACTTCCTTATCCCTGCCTGCGTTCTTGTCCGCATACTTGCCCGTGACAGCACCCGCCAGTTCGACATCTGAGCCATCGCTGCCGACAAAGCCCCCGAGATTATAATGCTGCCCCTTCGTGAGCGTCCGCGTGACGTTTGCATTGCCGTCGTAGGTCTTGTCAAAGCGCGTGCCGCTCTTAAA
>CAUQID010000001.1:0-248947 GCA_963518105.1 uncultured Selenomonas sp. | reverse complement strand
GGCCAAGGGTACTTCGTTGGAGACGACGTGGGAGAGTAGGTAGTTGCCGCAAAACCAAAGACTCGTGTCTTTCACGGGTCTTTTTTTGTGTTTTCTTCTCTCTGAAAAGGAATCTCAATTATTTGTTTTGTTTATAGAGCGTGCTTGAAGTTATTGACTTTTTATATGAAAGCACCTACAATGATGAAAAAGAAAATCCCGAGTATTTTTGTAAGAATTAAAAATCTTGTTGTTTAAGGGGAGTTTAATATGGCAGATGAATTGCTGCAGATAAAGAATCTTCATGCGGGGGTCGAAGGAAAGGAGATCCTTAAGGGGGTTGATCTGACCATCCGTAATGGAGAGGTTCATGTCATCCTTGGTCCGAATGGCTCTGGCAAGTCTACTCTGATGAATGTCATCATGGGGCATCCGGGTTATGAAATGACGGGCGGGAGTCTTGTGTTCGAGGGAACAGATATTGGTGAGATGCGCGCATTTGAACGTGCGCGGCGCGGACTGTTTCTTGCATTTCAAACGCCGGAGGAGATTCCAGGCATTACGGTGGAGAATATGATCCGGACATCACGTCAGATGATGACGGGGGAGAAGGTGAAACTCCTGCCCTTCCGTAAGGAGCTTAACGCGATGATGGCAGAGCTGAGGATTGATCCGAACTATGCGCAGCGCTATCTGAACGTGGGCTTCTCGGGTGGTGAGAAGAAACGCAGCGAGGTGCTCCAGCTCCTCATGCTGCGCCCGAAGCTTGCACTGCTTGATGAGACGGATTCCGGTCTCGATGTGGATGCGGTACAGATTGTCTCCGAGGGGGTGGCGAAATTCCATACGGAGGACAATGCGTGTCTCATTATCACGCACAATGCGAAGATTCTTGATAAGCTGAAGGTGGACTATGTGCATGTCCTGGCGCAGGGCAGGATGGTCCATGAGGGCGGTTCGGAGCTCATTCAGCAGATCAGCGCAGAGGGATTTACCAACATCCTTGCCGGACTGGATAAAGTGGGGTGAGCCGGATGGAGGATTTCGTACCGAAGAAGAAAACACAGGTTGCCGACATTGAGCGGACAATCTACGATATTACGAATGAGGATCGCTCTATCTATAAGTCGAAGTCGGGGCTGACGGAGGAAATCATCCGTGATATCTCGACCCGCAAGAATGACCCGCAGTGGATGCTCGATTTTCGTTTGAAGTCGCTCGCAGTATACCATGCGATGCCAATGCCTGCATGGGGGCCTGATCTATCCGCACTCAACATGGATGAAATTGTGACCTATGTGCGCCCCGATGCGAAGATGGCTGATGATTGGAACGAGGTGCCTGAGGACATCAAGGATACGTTTGACCGTCTCGGCATTCCAGAGGCAGAGAAGACATCTCTCGCAGGGGTCGGTGCTCAGTATGACTCCGAGGTGGTTTACCACTCGATTCAAGAGTCGCTTGTGGAGCAGGGCGTTGTCTACACGGATATGGAGACAGCCCTGCAGGAGTACGGTGATATCGTTCAGCAGTATTTCATGACGCTCGTGCCGCCGCAGGCACACAAGTTTGCGGCTCTGCATGGTGCGGTCTGGTCGGGCGGTTCGTTTGTCTATGTCCCTGCGGGAGTCAAGGTGGACATCCCTTTGCAGTCCTACTTTCGTCTGAATGCAGCGGGTGCAGGTCAGTTTGAGCATACGCTTATCATTGTAGAAAAAGGTGCAAGTCTGCATTTCATTGAGGGATGTTCCGCGCCGAAGTACAATGTTACAAATCTCCATGCAGGCTGCGTCGAGTTGTTTGTCAAGGAGGGAGCACGGCTGCGCTATTCGACCATCGAGAATTGGTCGCGCAACATGATGAATCTGAATACGAAGCGTGTGAAGGTGGAGAAGGACGGAGCGGTCGAGTGGGTCTCCGGTTCGTTCGGGTCACACGTCTCGATGCTCTATCCAACGAGCATTCTGCACGGGGAGAATGCGACCTGTGAGTTCACAGGCGTCACGTTTGCCTCGAAGGGACAGGAGTTGGACACAGGCGCGACGGTCATTTTTGACGCGCCGAATACATCGGCGAACATCAGTACGCGCTCGATCTCGAAGTCAGGCGGTGTTGCCATCTATCGCAGCGGGGTCAAGGTGACACCGCGCGCGGTTGGGGCAAAGTGCTCGGTCAACTGCGAGTCGCTGATGCTGGACTCTGCGTCGCGTAGTGATACGCTGCCCGTGATGGATGTCGCGTGTGATGCAGTGGATATCGGGCATGAGGCGAAGATCGGACGGATCAGTGACGAGGCAATCTTTTACCTAATGAGCCGCGGAATCGACGAAGAGGAGGCGCGTGCGATGATTGTACGCGGCTTTGTTGAGCCGATTGCGAAGGAACTTCCGCTCGAATATGCGGTCGAGATGAACAATTTGGTCAATATTGAACTGGAAGGGACGATGGGCTGATGGCAGTGCAGGATGTATTCAGCCGTATCCCCATGCCGGCATGGCACTGGCTCGGGGTGAATGATCTCCCCGTGCCTGCGGGGCTTGCGCCTACCAGAGACGCGGTTCGCTTCACAGCTGCTGCGGGAGAACGTGCTGCGCACGTTGTGGAGCTGCGCGAAAACGGGGCGCAGGAGATCTATGTGGAGGTTGCCGAGGGGGCGGAGCTCTCACTGACCTATATCCAGCTTGCTCCGACAGACGTACCTGCGGCGAGCCGCATTCATGCAAATGTAGCGCGCGGCGGCCTGTTCTCATGCACTCTTGTTGAGGCAGGGGCGGTGCATACCGCATCGGAGCTGCGTGTGACCCTCGCGGATGATGAGGCTCGAGCGGATGTCTGGGGGATATACTTCGGTGATGAGGCGCGCAAAATTGACCTCAACTATATCATTCGGCAGGAGGGGCGGCACACAGATGCCAATATGCAGGTGCGCGGTGCACTCCTAGACCGCAGTGTCAAGACGTTCCGCGGAACGCTGGATTTCGTGCAGGGGGCACGCGGCTCAGTCGGCAAGGAGGATGAGGAAGTCACGATTCTATCGCCTCATGCGCGCAACCGCAGCGTGCCGCTCATGCTCTCCCACGAGGGGGATGTGGACGGACATCATGCGGTCAGCATCGGGCGGATGGACGCGGACAAGCTGTTCTATCTGATGAGTAGGGGCCTGGATGAGCGTGCGGCGCAGCAGCTTATCGTAGAGGCGTCTTTCAATCCGGTGCTGGCACGCATCGGAGACGAGGGCCTGCGTGCTGAAATTGGGGCATATCTGGAGAGGAGACTTCTGGGTGGAGCGGAGGAATAACGAGTATCTGCAGGATTTCCCCATTCTGCAGACAAAGATGAATGGGCGTCCTATTGTCTATCTCGACAACGGCGCGACGACGCAGAAGCCGGAGGCGGTCATCAAAGCGGTCGCGGACTATTGTACCTACTGCAACGCCAATCCGCACCGCGGAGCGTATGAGCTGTCGGTGAAGGCGACGGATATCTACGAGAACGCGCGTGTGCGGACGCAGAAATTCATCGGGGCAGCGCGTTCGGAGGAGATTCTCTTTACGAAGAATGCGACCGAGGCGCTGAATCTCGTTGCGTACAGCTATGGACGAGCGAATATCTGCGAGGGTGATGAGATCGTTATCACAATCTCCGAGCATCACAGCAATATTGTTCCGTGGCAGTTTGTTGCAAAAGTGCGCGGCGCTGTGCTGAAGTACATCTATCTTGCGGAGGACGGCAATCTCTCGGCAGAGGATATTGCGGCACAGATTACGGAGCGGACGAAGATTGTTGCTGTGACCCATGTGTCGAATGTATTGGGGCTGGTCAATGATGTACGCACCATCGCAGACCGTGCGCATGCGGTCGGAGCGGTTATTGTTGTGGACGGCTCGCAAAGTGTGCCGCACATCAAGGTGGATGTGCAGACGATGGAGGCTGACTTCTTTGCGTTCTCTGGGCATAAGATGCTCTCTCCGATGGGCATCGGCGTGCTCTATGGAAGGTATGAGCTTCTCGATGCGATGCCGCCGTTCCTCTTTGGTGGTGATATGATCGACTATGTCGGTGAGCAGGAGACAACGTATGCGGAACTGCCGGCAAAGTTTGAGGCAGGGACACAGAATGTCAGCGGCGCATCGGGGCTGATTGCGGCCATTGACTATCTCGAAAAAGTCGGATTTGACCGTATTGAGAGTATCGAGCGCGACCTCATCTCCTATGCGCTGCCGAAACTGCGCGAATTGCCTTTCGTGGAGCTCTATGGCTGCGACAGTACACGGGATAATAAGACGGGCATCATCACATTCAATGTGAAGGATATTCATCCGCATGATGTGTCGACGATTCTAGACAGCTATGGTGTTGCCATCCGCGCAGGTCACCACTGCGCGCAGCCGCTTATGCGATACCTCGGGCAGAATGCAACCTGCCGTGCGAGTTTTTATCTCTACAACACCCATGAGGATATTGATCAGTTTATCGAGGCTCTGAAAAAGGTACGGGGGGTGCTGGGCTATGCAGACTGATGGAATGTCCCTTGGAGATCTCTATACGGAGGTCATCGGCGAGCACAGTCGTGCACCGGAGAACAAGGGGACGCTCGTATCGGCAACCGTGCGTGAGCGAGGACACAATCCGAGCTGCGGAGATGAGATCACCCTCGAACTGGAGATTATAGACGGGATCATCAAGGACGGTAGTTTTACGGGTGTCGGCTGTGCCATCTCGCAGGCAAGTACGGATATCATGATTGATCTCATGCGCGGCAAAACCGTCGCGGAAGCGCACCGTCTCGCACAGCTCTTTACCGCGATGATCAAGCGTGAGGTCACTGACGATGCGCTGCTCGAGGAACTGGATGAGGCGGTCGCTCTGAAGAATATCTCCAATATGCCGGCACGTGTGAAATGCGCGGTACTCGCATGGCATACACTTGAGGATGTAATCAAAGAGAGCCGTATGTCATAATAGGAGGCCTGTCTTGGAAGGAGTTATCTTCCCAAGGCAGGCCTTTGGTATTTTTCATCGCATGGATACTAGCTTTTTTTGTAATGCCCATGTATAATAAACAAGTATTGCAAAAATAGAACGATAGAAAAGGTGGGAGTTCGATGCGCATGACAAAGGCAGCGAAAGCTATCGCGCTGGGCATCGCAGTGCTCGGTCTCGGCATGATGTCGGGATGCGGCGGTAATCAGCAGGCAAGTGGTGAGAAGTCCTATAAGATCGGCGTTGTCCAGCTGGTGGAGCACAATGCACTTGATGCGGCGAACCGTGGCTTTGTGGACGGCCTGAAGATACGCGGCTACGAGGAGGGGAAGAACCTCACCATCGACCGTCAGAACGCGCAGGCGGATCAGTCGAATCTGCAGAATATTGCCCAGCGATTTGTCAGCGACAAGGTCGACCTCATCTGTGCGATTGCAACACCGGCGGCGCAGTCTGTGGCAAATGCGACGCGGGATATTCCTATCGTGGGCACTGCCATTACGGACTATGTAAATGCAAAGCTTGCCCAGACGAATGAGAAGCCGGGTGGGAATGTTACGGGGACGAGCGATCTTAACCCCATTAAGGAGCAGATCGATCTGCTCATCAAGCTCTATCCAAATGCCAAGACAATCGGCACCATCTACTCTTCGAGTGAGATCAACTCGGAGACGCAGATTAAGACGATGAAGGCATATGCGGAGTCGAAGGGACTGACGGTGCGTGCAGCAACCGTCTCGACGGTCAATGACATCCAGCAGGCTGCACAGAGCCTCGTCGGCGAAGTGGATGTGTTCTACGAGCCGACAGATAATGTCATCTCCTCCTCCATTCCAACGCTTGTGGGCGTGACGGATGCAGCGGGCAAGGCAGTCATCTGCGCTGAGCCGTTTATGGTGACGGGCGGGTGTCTGGCGACCTACGGCATCGACTACTATAAACTCGGCGTTCAGACGGGCGACATGGCGGCGGATATCCTCGAGGGGAAGAAGAAACCCGCAGATATGCCGATCGAAACGGCACGTGATTTGACGCTCGTCATCAGCAAGGGCAGTGCGGCGAAGTTGGGGCTTACGATTCCGGAGGATGTGCTGAAGGATGCAACTCTTGTGGACTGAAATTGAACTAGAAAAGGTGGGGATTCGATGCGAATGACAAAACTCACAAAATGTGTTGTGCTTGGCATCGCTGCCCTCGGAATTCTGGCCACGGCAGGATGCGGGCAGCAGGCGGAGAAAGGGGAAAAGACTCATAAGGTCGGGATCGTACAGCTCGTGGAGCACAGTGCGCTCGATGATGCGAACCGCGGATTCGTAGATGGTCTGAAGGCCCGCGGCTACGAGGAGGGGAAGAATCTCACCATCGACCGCCAGAATGCGCAGGCAGATCAATCGAACCTGCAGAACATTGTCCAGCGATTCATTAGCGATAAGGTTGATCTTATTTGTGCGATAGCGACCCCTGCGGTGCAGTCGGCTGCCAATGCGACCAAGGAGATTCCCATTGTCGGGACGGCGGTAACGGACTATGTGAGTGCAAAGGTCGTGAAGTCGAACGATGCACCGGGCGGAAATGTTACGGGGACGAGCGACATTAGCCCTGTCTCTGAGCAGATCGATCTGCTCATGAAGCTCTATCCGAATGCCAAGACGATCGGTACGATTTATACATCGAGTGAGGTCAACTCTGAGATCCAGGTCAAAGCGATGACAGAGTACGCACAGTCGAAGGGGCTGACGGTGCGCGTGGCGACAATCTCGACAGTCAACGACATTCAGCAGGCGGCGCAGAGCATCGTAAACGATGTAGATGTCTTCTATGAACCGACCGATAATGTGATTGCCTCGGCGATGCCGACGCTCACGAGTGTCACCGATCCAGCCGGCAAAGGCATCATCTGTGCATTTGCCGGCGGTGTCGCAGCCGGCGGTCTTGCGACCAAGGGGATTGACTACTACAAGCTCGGTATGCAGACAGGCGAGATGGCAGCGGATATCCTCGAGGGGAAGAAGAAGCCGTCAGAGATGAAGATTGAGACGGCACGTGACCTCATGGTGGTTGTCAATAAGAAGACAGCAGAGAAAATCGGACTGACCATTCCAGCCGATATTCTCAGCGGCGCGACCATCGTGCCGTAAGATTTACACAGCGGAGCGGGCACGCAGCGTGTCCGCTTTTTTTCGGAATTTAGGGAGTGACGTTATGGATCTCGTCGTAGCGACCACAGCGCAGGGTGTCCTTTGGGGACTCTATGCACTTGGCGTCTATCTGACCTACCGTGTTTTGGACATTGCTGATCTGACCGTTGAGGGCAGTTTCCCGCTGGGAGCTGCCGTCGCCGCCTCTATGCTCGTGGCCGGATATACGCCGCTGACGGCAATATTTGCGGCGTGCGCTGCCGGTTGTCTCTCGGGTGTCGTTACCGGTTTTTTCTGCACCAAACTTAAGATTCCTGCGCTGCTCGCGGGAATTCTGACGATGATCGGATTGTACTCTATCAACCTGCGTGTTATGGGGAAGGCAAACCTTCCATTGCTTCAGCAGGAAACCCTATTCACCGAGTGGAACATCTGGGGACTGGATGCGGCAGCAAATATTCTCCTCATTGGCGCAGTCGTTGTCGTGCTGACTATTTTGCTGACGTACTGGTTCTTTGGCACGGAGCTTGGAACCGCCATCCGTGCGACAGGGGCGAATCCTCATATGATTCGTGCGAATGGCGTCAATACGGATGTCATGATTGTGCTCGGTCTGCTTCTCTCGAACGGTATGGTTGCTATTTGCGGTGCCCTCGTGGCACAGAGCAATGGGTTTGCAGATGTCGGCATGGGAACAGGCACCATTGTCATCGGTCTTGCTTCCGTTATCATCGGTGAGGTCCTGTTCGGTACGCGCAGCTTCAAGAACTGGCTGATCTCTGTCGTACTCGGCTCTATCGTCTATCGTGCGGTCATTGCCATCGTACTGCAGCTCGGGATGCCGCCCAATGATCTCAAACTCTTTACGGCGATTCTCGTGGCCATTGCGCTCTCACTTCCTCTGATTCAGTCGAAGTATAATGCGGTGAAAAAGGGGGTAGAGTGATGCTGCACATAGAGGATATCAAGAAGACGTTTAATCCGGGGACAATTACGGAGAAACGGGCACTCTCTGGCATCACGCTCCATCTGAAGCCTGGTGACTTCGTCACGGTCATCGGCGGCAATGGTGCGGGGAAGTCTACGCTCATGAATGCGATTGCGGGCGCGATCGTCGTCGATGCCGGCAAAATCTCTATTGCAGGCGAGGATATTACGAAATGGCCGGAGCACCGTCGTGCGAAGTTCATCGGACGCGTCTTTCAAGATCCGATGATGGGGACAGCGGCACGCATGATGATTGAGGAGAATCTCGCTATTGCAGCCCGTCGCGGTGAAACCCCGACACTTCGTTGGGGATCGACGAGCGAGATGCGCGATGTATTCCGTGAAAAACTTGCGCGCCTCAAACTTGGTCTTGAGGAACGTCTCTCCTCGCGTGTGGGACTGCTTTCGGGCGGACAGCGGCAAGCACTCACACTCCTCATGGCAACGATTGTGAAGCCGCATCTTCTTCTTCTCGATGAGCATACGGCGGCACTCGATCCTAAGACGGCGGCAAAGGTACTCGAACTCACACAGCAGATCGTTGCGGAGGATCAGCTGACAACACTCATGATTACCCACAACATGAAGGATGCGCTGCGTTATGGCAACCGCCTCATCATGCTTCACGAGGGCCGTATTCTATTTGATGTGCCACAGGAAAAGAAGGAGGGGCTGACGACGCGCGACCTCCTCGCCATGTTCGAGCAGGCGGCTGGCAGTGAACTTGCAAATGATAGCCTGCTGTTAAGCTAATCGAAAACTAACGCCGATCACAAGACGCTTTAAAGGCAAACCTCTATATTATACATGAAAGCAAGAGCTTAGGAACGAATCAATAAGTTTCCTACTCTATCTCTTTCGGTGAGTTTTCTGCGGCCTTCCCTTCCGCGGAATTCACATACATTCCCTACATTTCTTTCTCTCTATCGAAAATGTGCCTCCCGCTGCCCGGCGGGAGGCACATTTTCTGTTATGGTCTTACTGTAAGCTGGTGCAAATGTTTTTTCGCATTCTTGCAGAGGAGGCTGCCGCGGCATTTGACCCAATTGCACTATTCTATCGGGATGAAGTTTCGATTTTTGATCAATATTTGCCGGAGGAATTCCTGCGTCGCGAATTCGCACATAGGATTCTGGAGACGGAGGGGAGGGATGCTGTACACAGATGGACAGGGGGAAAGGATTGACAGTCCTGTGTCGTCGTGATAGAATACGCATGCTGACTTGATCAGCACTGCCTGCACATGCGGATGTGGCGGAATTGGCAGACGCGCTGGACTTAGGATCCAGTGCCGCAAGGCGTATGGGTTCGACCCCCTTCATCCGCACCATCTTGGCAATCTAAAAAGGGATTTGCGTCCTATCACCGCTCGCGCGGCTTTCCTCCTCCGTCATAACGGGGGAGGCTTTCTTGCATTATGAAGGAGTGAGCATTATGTCCATCCTTGCTGCATATAGTGTGCCTCATCCGCCGCTCATCATTCCTGCGATTGGCGCGGGACGGGAGCGGGAGATTGCCGCGACCGTTCGGGCGTATCATGAGACGATGCGCGCGGCGGCGGAGCTGCGTCCCGATACGGTCGTCATCATCAGTCCGCACGCGACGGCGTATGATGATTTCTTTCACATTTCGCCGAGCGCGGGAGCGGAGGGGAATTTTGCCGCATTCGGGCATCCGGAGATCTCCGTCGCCATTGAATACGATGAGGATTTTGTGCGCGCTCTCTCCTTGGCGGTAGCAGAGCTTGATGTACCTGCGGGAACGCTTGGGGAGAAGCAGCCGGCGCTCGATCACGGCACGATGGTTCCGCTTTTCTTTCTCAGTAAATATCTGGGGGATACGCCGACCAAATTTGTCCGCATCGGTATCTCGGGGCTGCCCGCGCATACACATGCCCTGCTCGGGCAGAGCATTGCTGCGGCTGCAGAACGGCTCGGTCGTCGTACCATCTGCATTGCGAGCGGCGATCTCTCGCATCGCCTCATGGAGGGCGGGACAAACGGCTTTGCGCCCGAGGGGGCGGAGTTTGACGAACTCTGTACGGTTTTTCTAAAGGCTGGGGATTTCCTCTCGCTCCTGCAGATTCCGGGCAGCTTCGCCGAGAGGGCGGGGCACTGCGGGCTGAACGGCCTATGGGTACTTGCGGGGGCGCTCGACTGTGCGGCACTGGATACCAAGCTGCACAGCTACGAGGGACCCTTTGGCGTGGGCTATGCCGTCGCCTCATTTACAGTGACAGGACGCAGTGAGGCGAATGACTTCACGGCGCAGCTTGTGCGTGCGGAGGATGCGGCGATTGCAGGACTGCGTGCGGCGGAGGATGATTATGTGCGCCTTGCACGCATGAGCGTCGAGCATTTTGTGCAGACACACAGTTATGCGGCGCTGCCTCATGAACTCCCACAGGAACTTACGGAGAGTCGTGCAGGCGCGTTTGTATCCATCAAGAAATACGGCAAACTGCGCGGCTGCATCGGGACATTTGTGCCTGCGCAGCAGAGCCTTGCCGAGGAGATCCTCTATAATGCGGTCTCCGCAGCGGCGTATGATGGGCGCTTTGACCCAATCGAGGAGAACGAACTGAATCGACTCGTCTACTCAGTGGATGTTCTGAGTACGCCCGAACCAATTGAATCAGCGGCGCAGCTTGACCCCAAAACGTATGGTGTGATTGTCAAGAGCGCTTTGGACAATCGACGCGGACTGCTCCTGCCCGACCTTGCGGGCATCGATACGGCAGAGCAGCAGATCGCGATTGCACGTGAGAAGGCACACATCCAGCCGAAAGAGCCAATTGTACTCGCGCGTTTTACCGTGGAGCGACATTATTAGAAAATACAATTCTTTCAGCGTTATATGTTTTGATTGACACATTAAAAAGCGCATGTTATCATGGGTAAAATTTCATATGATTGGATTAGGTGTTTAAGGAAGCATTGATAAATTCAACACCACCGTCTTGGCACATCTTTTTCGCCCTCTCTTTGTCGACAGGAAAAAATCTGCACCAATACGGCGGCCTTCGTTTTATCAGCGGTTCCTCGACTTAATAGGAAATTTGGTACAAGCCAAAGCGGTCACGCCACTGTAACAGCGAGTAACTTTGCAGAAGGACGCACAGCGTCCTTGGTCACTGAGAGATTTTCTTGGGAAGGCGCAAAGGAACGATGAACTGGAGCCAGGAGAACTGCCTAGTTGACAATCACCGACTGACCTGCGAGTGACGGGGATGGAGATTTTGTAAACATGACACGCATACTATGCCTGAGCTTATCAGGCGTTGTGTTTGTGTGTGGTCGAGCTCACAGCCCGTTTTCTCCGGTTGGGGAAAGGGGCTTTTTGTATGGATCGATAACAAAACATGATGGGGGGATTTATCAGCGACTCCCGAGGAGTATGGTTTTCAAGAAATAAGGACAGAGGTGTATTCATGTTTCAGACAAAGAGACGTATGGCTGCCGTTGTTACGGCACTTCTTCTGATGGTCAGCATGATTCTCACGGCTTGCGGGGGCGGGGGAGATGTGAAAAAGGATGCCGCGCAGAACGACAAGCCCATTGAGATTACGGATGTCACAGGACAGAAGGTCACACTCAAAAAGCCGGCAGAGCGCGTTGTTGTGCAGTGGAGTGCTTCGGGCGGCGCATTCATGACAATGGCGGCTCTGACGGGAAAGGATGTTGCCAATCTCGTTGTTGGTATTGATCCTTATTTGAGTAAATATCGTACTGACATGTGGAATCATTTCAAAACCGATCTTCCGGAGCTCGAAAAGATTCCTCTCATCGGCTCTGTAAATGATAAAACATTTGACACGGAAAAGGTCATTTCTTTGAATCCGGATGTCATCTTTATTCCATTGAATATGAAGGATCAGTACGAGTCCGATGTGAAACCGAAGATCGATGCGGCCGGCATACCGACCATCTACATCGACTATCATGCAGAGAAACTCGAAAATCATCAGCGTTCCATTGAGGCAATCGGAAAGGCACTGGGCAAAGAGGAGCGTGCGGAAGAACTCAAAAAGTTTTATACAGACCGCGTGACCAAGGTTGTTGACCGTGTCAATAAGATCAACAAGCCGAAACCGACTGTCTATATTGAGACGGGCAACGAGGGGCCCGAGGGGTATGGATTTGCATACAGCAGCAAGGTCGCATGGGGGGCACTGGCAACGGTGTGCGGCGCGGATCTGATCACTAAGGATGTCGTTGAGTCGGCGGGGCCTGTCAACCCCGAATTCATCCTGGAGAAGGATCCTGACATCATTATGATTATCGGCTCCTATTGGCCGAAGAAGGCGACCTCCATGCGCCTCGGATTTGAGACCAACGAAGAGCACTCGCAGCAGCTCCTGCAGGCATTTATGCAGCGTGATGGTTGGAGCCAGCTGAAAGCAGTCAAGAACAAGCAGGTATACTCGACACATCACGGATTGCCGCGTGATATTTATGACTGTGCAGTATTCGAGTACCTGGCAAAGACGTTTTATCCCGAGGAGTTCGCAGACGTTGATCCGGAGGGCACGCTCAAGGAATTCTATGAAAAATTCCTTCCGTTCTCGTATGGCGGAACGTGGTTCATGCGCTTGAAGTAGGGAAGGACTTGGAATAGTGGAAGATATGGCGGAGCATTTTGATTATAAGAAGCATAGTTACCGCAGAATCATCTTTATTTTGCTCGGACTGCTCATTTGTGCAGTGAGTTTTATGACCGACGTGATTGTAGGGCCTGCCTCGCTCACACCGTATGATGTGTGGCTGGCGGTAATACAGTCTCCCGAGGCCTCAAAAAGCGCAAATGTCATTGTCTGGTCGATTCGCCTTCCGACGGCGGCCATGGCGTTGCTGGTCGGAGCCTCGTTGGGGATTGCAGGAGCTGGAATGCAGACGATTCTGGACAATCCGCTCTCGAGTCCCTATACCCTTGGTATATCGGCAGGTGCAGGATTTGGCGCCTCCCTGGCGGTTGTGGTTGGCCTGGGCTCGCTGGAACTGTTGGGGGAGTTTATGGTGCCCTTCGGTGCCTTTGTGTTCGCATGTCTGACAAGCTTCTTCATATACTCCATCAATAAGATCAAAAACTTTTCCTCTGAAACAATGATTCTCGCCGGTATCGGGATGATGTTTCTGTTTCAGGCACTTCAGTCTCTGATGCAGTATATGGCAACCCCCGAGGCGCTTCAGAATATTGTGTTTTGGACAATGGGCAGTCTTACAAAAGCAAACTGGACGAACATCTCCATTGTTTTTGTTGTACTGCTTCTGATTCTTCCGCTCATGATGCGCGAATCGTGGCGTCTGACTGCACTCAAACTGGGGGATGAAAAGGCGTCTGGTCTGGGGGTCAATGTCGAGCGTCTGAGGGTCAAGATCTTTCTGTTTATCTCGATCATTACCGCAGTCGCCGTTTCTTTCGTGGGAACGATTGGCTTTATTGGCATCGTCGGGCCGCATATTGCACGGATGCTGGTTGGTGAGGATCAGCGGTATTTTCTGCCGCTGTCGGCTGTGTGCGGGATGGTGATCTTGTCGCTGGCATCCATTGGCAGCAAGATGCTGATCCCGGGAGCGATGTTCCCCATTGGCATTGTGACAGCAATCATCGGAGTTCCCTTTTTCTTCTCGTTGGTACTGACTAGGAAAAGGAGCTATTTCAAATGATTGAAGTTCATAATCTGACCTTTGGATACTCCTCCGATTCCCAAAAGAACATCCTGCGAGGAGTTGACTTTGTCGCTCAGACCGGCAAGCTGACTGCTGTGATTGGAACGAACGGTGCCGGGAAATCGACGCTGCTGAAAACGATCATAGGAATTCTGCATGGCAAAGGGGACATTCAAATCAACGGCAAATCAGCTGGGGTATATACGTCCGAAGAGCTCAGCAGTACGGTGAGTTATTTGTCGCAGGACAACGACTGTAAAATAAATCTAAGTGTCTTTGAGGTTGTCATGCTGGGACGCATGGGCTCTATGTCGTTCCGCGTTAAAGAGGAAGATATTCGAGCGACAGAGGACGTGCTGAAGCGCCTGAATATGCAGGAACTTGCTTCGCGCAGCATCATGGCACTGAGCGGCGGACAGAGACAGCTTGTGTTTATTGCCCAGACGCTCGTAAAAGAGCCTTCCATCCTGCTGCTCGATGAGCCCACCAGTGCACTTGATCTGCATAAACAGTTTAATTTACTGACGCTGCTGAAGGAGCTGACGCAGGAGCATGGATTCACAACGCTGGTCACTCTGCATCATCTCGATTTGGCTGCTAAGTTTGCCGATGAGATCATTGTGCTGAAGAACGGGGAAGTGTATGCGCAGGGAGTGCCGCGGGAGATTTTTACGGAGCGTATGATGGAGACGGTATATCGTGTCAAGACAAAAGTCTACGTCGATGAACACAATGTGCCGCATGTAATTCCGCTTGAGGCGATTTCCTGATTACAAGGTGATCATTGTGGGGATGTCGCAAAAGGCCCCCGACCATGGAATACTCCACGGTCGGGGGCCTTCGCGTTTATCAGTAGTTTCTTTACTGCGCTGCAGCAGATTTATCGCCGACGGCTGCGTTGAGCGCCTCGATCAGCGCGTCGATGTCGATGCCGTGCGCCAGTGCACCCTGTTCGATGTTCTCGAAATGCGATGCTGCGCAGCCGAGGCAGCCCATACCCGCATTCATCAGAACCTCGACGGTATCGGGGTAGGTCTGCACGATTTCAACAATGCTCATATCTTTTGTAATTGCCATGATCGTCCTCCTATATCATGAAAATGAATTGACAGTAAAGGGAAATCCCCTAATCCGTTAAATTATAACACAAGATGGGAAAAAGGAAAGTATCATTTGCAACATTTGAAGAGAAGGATAGTGTGGGCAGCACAATGCAGATTCGATGCAGCAGAATGTGTGTGATGATTGACCTTCTTTGCGTTTTCTGCTATAACATAACGAGTATATTCATCATGAAGGAAGTTTCACGCATTTGTCCTATAAAACAGTCAGCGAAAGAGGGAATATCTGTGAGCAATCTTGAAGTCGGCGTCGTTGGCTTGCCGAATGTGGGCAAGAGTACGCTGTTCAATGCGATTACGAAGGCGGGGGCCGAGGCGGCAAACTATCCATTCTGCACGATCGAGCCGAATGTGGGCGTGGTGGCCGTGCCGGACAAGCGACTCACTGTGCTGACGGATCTCTATCATGCCAAGAAAACGACACCCGCGAGTATACGCTTTGTCGATATTGCGGGGCTTGTGAAGGGGGCATCAAAGGGCGAGGGCCTCGGCAACAAGTTCCTCGAGCACATTCGTCAAGTGGATGCTGTGGCGCATGTTGTTCGCTGCTTTGAGAGCACGGATATCACGCATGTCGAGGGGGGGATCGATCCGCTGCGCGATATCGAGATCATTGAGACAGAGCTTTGTCTCGCTGATCTCGAGGCGGTGGAAAGACGCATAGCTAAGGTGACGAAGCTTCTCAAATCAGGCAGCAAGGAGGCAAAGGCGGAGCATGCTGCGCTTGCGCGTTTGAAAGCTGCACTCGATGAGGGAAGACCGGCGCGCGAGGCGGAGGTATCGGATGAGGAGCAGGCGATGCTGTGCGATCTGAATCTCCTCACGCGCAAGCCCATTCTCTATATTGCGAATGTCGGCGAGGACGAGGCTGCGACGGCGGATACGGAGAATCCACACGTACAGACAGTCAAAGAATATGCTGCTCGCACGGGCGCACAGGTGGTAACGGTCTCGGCGCGGCTCGAGGAGGAGATTGCGGAACTTGATGCGGAGGAAGCAGCGGTGTTTCTCGAGGATCTGGGGCTTTCCGAGAGCGGTCTGGATCGCCTCATTCACGGGGCATTTGCGCTGCTCGGCCTCCAGACCTTCCTCACGGCGGGGGAGGATGAGTGCCGCGCATGGACCATCACGCGGGGGACGACCGCGCCGAAGGCGGCGGGAAAAATTCATACCGATTTCGAGCGCGGGTTCATTCGTGCGGAGATTGTGAACTATGATGACCTTGTTACGCTCGGGAGTATCGCAGCAGCGCGCGACAAGGGGCTTGTCCGTTTAGAGGGAAAGGACTATGTCATGCGTGACGGCGATGTGGTGAATTTCCGCTTCAACGTCTGAGCATCGCAAGATTTTGTGCGCTGAGCTGGACAACTGCCTGTTTTTGCGATACAATGCACTCGACTATTTTTGCAGACAGCATTGAGAGGAAGTGACGAGCATGGATGATACCCCTTTGCAGCCAGACTATCATATATGCATTCCGTCCTTTCTTCGGTCCGTGGCCTGTATGCTGCACTGACGGGAGGGGGCGGTTGGAAAGGAGCGCCCTCCCTTGCTGCAGATCTATAAATCTATGGAATCAGGGCCCCTCCAGGAGCTGTCTCTCAAGACACTCTCCAAGGGGGCGTGGATCAATATTGTCAATCCAACTCCGTATGAGTTGAAGGTCGTCAGTACGCTCACGGAGGTTGATCCCGACTTCCTGCGCTCTGCACTCGACGATGAGGAGCGGTCGCATACGGATGTCGAGGACGACTCGGTCATGATTCTGACGAATGTTCCCGTCTACCGTGGTGAGGACAGCTATGATACGCTGCCGCTCGCCATCATTCTCACGGATGAGCACATCATCACAGTCTGCCTCGAGGAGACCCCCGTGGTGGCGGAGTTCAATGAGCGCACAGCAAAGCTTTTTCGTACCTACAAGCGAACACGGTTTCTCTTTCAGATCCTCTATAAATCAGACGTATTCTATCTGCGCTATCTGCGTCAGATCAGCAAACTGTCCGAGGAGATCGAGGATCGGCTGCGACACGATATGAAGAATAGTGAGATTCTGCGACTCCTGCAGCTACAAAAGGGACTGACGTACTTTAATGCGGCGCTGCGCTCGAACGGTGCGGTGCTTGATCGGCTGATGCGCCTGCGGACGAATACCTCCGTGCACCACATCTTCAAGATGTACGAGGAGGACGAGGATCTGCTCGAGGATGTCATCATCGAGAATAAGCAGGCACGTGAGATGGTGGAGATGTACAGTACGATTCTGGCACGTCTTGCCGATACGTTTTCGTCGATTGTGTCGAACAATCTGAACCTTGTGATGCGATTCCTGACAGCGATCACGATTATCCTCGCGATTCCGACGGTCATTTCGAGCTTCTTTGGGATGAATGTGCCTGTGCCGTACGAGGGCGATCCGCTGGGGTTTGTGCGTGTGGTTGTCATTGCTGTCTGTGTGTCGTCGGTGGTTGTCTATATGCTCTGGCGGAGGGATATGTTTTGATACGCGAAGAGCAGCTGCTGCGCGGCATCATCTTCGGTGATGCAGGTACGCGCGAGTATGTCTATATGCCGGCCAGCGAGGTCGGTGCAGATATGCCCGTCTATGTGTACGAGGCAGATGCCAGCCGTATGGATGTCGATCTCGCAGAGGCGCTGCGTCTCATCCGCATGCGCGACCTCAGACCGACGGAACATCCTTTGCTGGGACGAACGAGCTGCTGAGGCAGCTCGTTTTTTGATAGAGCTATTAGATATTTTCATAATAAAAAACGATGAGAAAAGTCGGTGATTTCAAGTTTTGAGAAACCCTATCTTGTTTACAAGCATCTGTTTCCGTTGTATAATAAATGGAAAGTATAGAATCATCACCCCTTCATAGATATCTTTTTGATTCTTTTTATCGAAAAGACGTGAGGGGTAAAGTTCTTTGCTCATGTGGTTATATTTTAGCACTTTGGGAAGTGTGCAGACACTTCTCTCGAGAGGGGAGCAGTAACATGGCGAAAAAAATGAAGACGATGGACGGCAATACAGCTGCCGGTTACATCTCGTATGCATTTACGGATGTCGCCGCCATTTATCCGATCACACCGTCCTCACCGATGGCTGAGCATGTTGACAGCCTGGCGGCAAAGGGGATGAAGAATATCTTCGGACAGAAGGTGCGCCTCATTGAGATGCAGTCCGAGGCAGGTGCAGCAGGCGCAGTGCACGGCTCACTCCAGGCCGGTGCGCTGACGACGACCTACACGGCATCGCAGGGCCTCCTGCTGATGATTCCAAATATGTATAAGATTGCGGGCGAACTTTTGCCGGGCGTGTTCCATGTCAGTGCCCGCGCGATTGCAGCATCCTCGCTGAATATCTTCGGCGACCATCAGGATGTCATGGCTGCCCGTCAGACGGGCGTTGCCATGCTCGCTGAGTCGAGCGTGCAGGAGGTCATGGATCTCGCTGCGGTCGCGCATCTCGTTGCGATCAAGGGGCGTGTACCGTTTATCAACTTCTTTGACGGGTTTCGCACCTCGCATGAGATTCAGAAGATCGAGGTTGTGGAGTATGACGATCTCGCTAAGATTCTGGACTGGGATGCCGTCA
This sequence comes from uncultured Selenomonas sp., assembly GCA_963518105.1. GTDB lineage: Bacteria > Bacillota > Negativicutes > Selenomonadales > Selenomonadaceae > Centipeda. The sequence continues at coordinate 230,470 of CAUQID010000001.1, read as the reverse complement.
ATGAGTTCCGCCGTCGTGCGCTCAACCCGGATCATCCAGCTGTGCGCGGTACGGCACAGAATCCCGACATCTACTTCCAGGGGCGCGAGGCGGTCAACCGCTACTACGATGCCATTCCTGCCCTCGTCGAAGAGGCAATGGCGCAGATGGCAAAGATCACGGGACGCGAGCACCATCTTTTCGACTACTACGGTGCACCCGATGCAGAGCGTGTCATCATTGCGATGGGATCGATTTGCCAGACGGCGGAAGAGGTCGCAGAGTATCTGAATACACAGGGGGAGAAGGTCGGACTCCTCTCGGTCCATCTCTATCGTCCGTTCTCTGTGGAACATTTCTTCAAATATCTCCCGAAGACGGTGCAGAAGGTTGCTGTGCTCGACCGCACAAAGGAGCCGGGCTCCCTTGGCGAGCCGCTCTACCTCGATGTCAAGGCGGCGTATTACAGCTCCGGTATGAATCCCGTCATTGTGGGCGGGCGTTATGGCCTCGGCGGCAAGGACACGACGCCGGATCAGGTCTTTGCTGTTTACGAGGAGCTCAAGAAGGACGATCCGATGCACGGATTTACGCTCGGCATCGTTGATGATGTTACGCACCACAGCCTTACACCGATTCACGGCGATGTCAATCTCACGAAGCCGGGGACGACGGCGTGCAAGTTCTGGGGTCTCGGCTCTGACGGCACGGTCGGTGCAAACAAGAGCGCAATCAAGATCATTGGCGACAAAACGGATATGTACGCACAGGCATATTTTGCCTATGACTCGAAGAAGTCGGGCGGCATCACAATGAGCCACCTGCGTTTCGGTAAGTCGCCCATCATCAGCCCGTACCTCATCAATAAGGCGGATTTCATCTCCTGCTCGCAGCAGTCTTACGTCCGCCAGTACGATCTGCTTGCAGGCCTCAAGAAGGGAGGAAAGTTCCTTCTCAATACTGTCTGGAGCGACGAGGAACTGAATACGCACCTGCCTGCCTCGATGAAGCGCTACATTGCGCAGAACGAAATCGAGTTCTATACGGTCAATGCTGTGCAGATTGCACGGGACCTCGGCCTCGGCGGACGCTTTAACATGGTCATGCAGTCGGGCTTCTTCAAGCTTGCGAATATCATTCCGCTCGACGATGCGGTCAAGTATCTTAAGGATGCTGTTCTTACCTCCTACGGCAGTAAGGGGGAGAAGGTCGTCAACATGAACATGGGGGCGATTGATCACGGCATTGAGTCTCTCCACCGCGTCGATATTCCTGCCGCGTGGAAGGATGCGGTCGATGAGGAGCAGCCGGTCAACGAGAAGACGCCGGAGTTCATCACAAAGATCCAGAACGTCATGAACCGCCAGGAGGGCGATAAGCTTAAGATCTCTGACATCCTCAGTATGGAGGACGGTACGTTCCCGGTGGGCGGCACGGCGTATGAGAAGCGCGGCACGGCAATCTCCGTTCCTGTATGGCGGCCGGAGAAATGCATTCAGTGCAATCAGTGTTCCTTCGTTTGCCCGCATGCAACGATTCGTCCGATTCTGACGACGGATGAGGAGCTGGCGGCAGCTCCCGAGGGGTATCAGTCCGTCAAGTCGCGCCCGGCAAAGGGATTGAACCTCACCATTGCCGTCTCGACGCTCGACTGCCTCGGCTGCGGCAATTGCGCGCAGGTTTGCCCGGGTAAGGCGCTTGACATGACGCTGCTCGACGATAACCTTCGTGATGCGCAGAAGTATTTCGACTATGGTGTCGATACCGAGAAGGTTGCCGTCAAGAATGTTGCGATGAAGAAGACGACGGTCATCGGCTCGCAGTTCGAAAAGCCGCTCTTCGAGTTCTCAGGCGCGTGCGCCGGCTGCGGTGAGACGCCGTATGCCAAGCTAGTTACGCAGCTCTTCGGCGACCGTATGATGATCGCGAATGCGACGGGTTGTTCCTCCATCTGGGGCGCAAGTGCACCGGCAATCCCGTACACGAAGAACCCGCAAGGCTACGGTCCTGCATGGGCAAACTCACTGTTTGAGGACAATGCTGAGTACGGGCTTGGTATGCTCCTCGGCACGAAGGCGGTGCGCGAGTCCATTGCCTCTGCGGTAACGCAGGCGATCGAGGAGAAGAAGGGCTCTGCTGAGCTTCAGGCGGCGATGCAGCTCTGGCTCGAGAAGCGTGACAGCGGAGAGGGGACGCGTGACCGTGCTGATCTTCTGCGCGAGCTCCTTGAGAAGGAGAAGGGAGATGACGCGCTTCTCTGCCGTATTTACAGCGACCACGATTACTTTGTTAAGCGTTCGCAGTGGGTGTTCGGCGGCGACGGCTGGGCATACGATATCGGCTTCGGCGGTGTCGATCACGTCCTTGCCTCCGGCGAGGATGTCAACGTCATGGTCTTTGATACCGAGGTTTACTCGAATACGGGCGGACAGGCGTCAAAGGCAACCCCCGCAGCGGCGATTGCAGAGTTTGCGGCGACGGGCAAGAAGACGAAGAAGAAGGATCTCGGCATGATGGCGATGTCCTACGGCTACGTCTATGTAGCACAGGTGGATATGGGCTCTGATCAGAATCAAGTACTCAAGGCGATCAGTGAAGCGGAGGCATATCCGGGGCCGTCCCTCATCATCGCATACTCTCCGTGTATCAACCATGGCATCCGCAAGGGCATGGGATGTGCGCAGCTCGAGGGCAAGCTTGCCGTTGAGTGCGGCTACTGGGCGAACTACCGCTATAATCCGCAGCTCATCGACACGGGAAAGAACCCGTTCAGCCTTGACTCCAAAGAGCCGGATTTCTCGAAGTTCCAGGAGTTCCTCCTCGGTGAGAACCGCTACATCAGCCTCAAGACGACATTCCCTGAGGCAGCGGAGGCTCTCTTCGAGAAGACGCAGAAGGACGCAGAGACGCGCTACAACAATTACAAAAAGCTCGCGGGCAAGGCATAAGCTGCCGTGAGACAAAGACTGCCGTGAGGGAATCTCCTTCGCGGCAGTTTTTAGAAGACGCTGAAAAGCCTCTGGAAGGAATCCTTCAGAGGCTTTTCAGCGTCCTAGACTATAATTTCTTATCATATCAGAAGTTATAAAAAGAGTATGCTTTCTGTAAAGGAGATGGGGTTATGTTCAGATTCGGAAAACAGGCTGCGGGAATTGCACTTGGTGTCTGTCTGCTCAGCGCGGGGGCGGCAGAGGCGGCTGTTTCGCAGGATGCACTTGTCGTTGGCGGCATCGAATACGGTGCATCCGAGGGCTATGTGCGCAGTGTCTACGGCGCACCGCGTGAGGTCGAGACGAAATATAGCACCATCTATGAGGGAGAGCAGGCAACCGAATGGGAATATGGCAGTGGTTTTGATATCACATTTGTCGATGGTATCGTCAGACGTGTTGAAATCGGTGAGCGAAATGGGATTCAGACGAAGGCCCGTATCGCCGTCGGTACGGATCTCAATGCGCTGATTGCTGCCTATGGACAGCCGGATGCCATCCACGGCGATCACTATATCTATTTTGCCGATAACAGCCGGACGATTGGACTTAGCTTTGAGATCGAGAATAATCGTGTCGATGAGATCGAGATGGGGATTCTTTACTGAAGATTGGTTCGGATAAAATATACGCTTTATAGATGCATGGGACGTTATGGGGAGAGATGAACGTTGCATATCCGAATGGGCGTTGTATTCGTCGGTATCGCGGTGGTCGCTGGAGTCGCTGCAAACATGGCGATGGATCTGCTTCGTGCACCTGCCGCTGACACGAGCAATACGGATGCGGGCAGGCGTGTGATCATTTCCCGTGATGCTGTGGAGCAAACGCTCTCTGCCGATGATGCTGCCAAGCGCGAGGCACAGGCAATGCGTCAGCACCGTGCGGAGGAGCAGCGGTCCGCTGCACGCATTGTTCGTGACGCATTGCTGCTCGGTGATATCGCATACGGTGCATCGGAAGCGGATGTGCGGGCGCGTTATGGTGCACCGCTCGAGCTCGAGTCCGAGCGCTCTATGCGCTATGCAGGAAAGGAGGTTGTCGAGTATGACTATGCGGATGGACTTTCCCTTGACTTTGTCGATGGTTTTGTTCGGCTTGTCAAGGTGTCGGATCACAGCGCACTTTCCTCGGGGAAGGGGGTCCGGATTGGGACACCTGTTGCTGAATTGCGGCGTGTCTATGGCGAGCCGAGCATGGTCTATGGGGAGGACTACATCTATTTTTCCGAGGAGGACCCGACAGTCGGCTTTGCGTTTGAGATCGAGCATGGGCGTGTGGAGGAGATCAGGATGGGCGACTTAGGCCTTTGACATTCCAACGATCATAGTCTATGAGAGTATCTATATTGATACAGCGGCGCGCAGATGCTGTGCCGTGAGATATGATACGGACACTACAATCCATCCCCATACACAGAAGATGAACTGTGTATGGGGATGTTTGTGTATCTGTATACATCTGTGATGTGCCTGTGAATAGGCGTGGAGATTGACGCTCGGGGCATTTTCTGCTATAACTTAGTGTATATTTGTTCGGCGACAGCGCCGGCACATACTATTTTCTGTGAGGAGTGACGGCGATGAAGCTGGTTGTGACGATTGTCGGGCGGGATCAGGTTGGGATTGTGGCGATGGTGAGCGGAGTTCTTGCTGAGCAGCGCGTCAATATCCTGAATGTGAATCAGAATATCATGGATGGTTTCTTCAACATGGTCATGATTGCCGAGATGCCGGATGATGCGGGGATGAGCCTCAAAGAGCTGCAGGAACTTCTTCGGGAAAAGGGCAATGAGCATGGACTTGAGATCAAGCTTCAGCATCAGGAAATCTTTCAGGTCATGCACAGTATTTGAGCAAGGAGCATCAGTGTGATTACATTTGAGGACATTCGGGAAACAAACCGAATGATTACAGAGAATCGTCTGGATGTGCGGACGATTACTATGGGCATCTCCTTGCGCGACTGCGCACATCCCCAGATTGATAAATTCTGTCAGAACGTGTATGAGAAAATTACGCGGTCGGCAGAGTATCTTGTGCGTACAGGCGAGGACATTGAGGCAGAGTTCGGCATCCCCATTATCAACAAGCGCATCTCCGTTACGCCGATTGCGATTGCAGCCGATGCCTGCCAGACGGATTCGTATGTGCCTGTCGCGGAGGCACTTGATCGTGCGGGTAAGGCGGTTGGGGTTAATTTCATCGGTGGATTCTCCGCACTCGTCGAAAAGGGTCTCACTCATGGTGACCGCGTGCTCATTGCGTCCATTCCACAGGCCATGGCGGCGACGGATATCGTCTGCTCCTCGGTGAATATTGGATCGACCAAGGCGGGCATCAATATGGACGCGGTGCGTGAGATGGGGGAGATCATCACGCGGACGGCGGAGCTGACGCGTGAGCAGGAGGCAATAGGCTGCGCAAAAATTGTTGTGTTTTGCAATGCACCTGGGGATAATCCCTTTATGGCAGGGGCATTCCATGGAGTTGCCGAGGGAGACCGTGTCATCAATGTGGGGGTCAGTGGTCCCGGCGTTGTAAAGCATGCACTCGAGGATCTCAAAGGTGCAGATTTCACCGAGATTGCAGAGACTATCAAGCGTACGGCATTCAAGATCACGCGTGTGGGCCAGCTCGTTGCACGTGAGGCATCGCGGCGGCTTGGTGTGCCGTTCGGTATCATTGATCTCTCGCTTGCTCCCACCTCTGAGGTCGGGGACAGTGTGGCACGTATTCTCGAGGAGATGGGGATTGAGGCATGCGGTGCGCCGGGAACAACAGCAGCACTCGCCCTCCTCAACGATGCGGTGAAGAAGGGCGGTCTCATGGCGAGTTCCCATGTCGGCGGCCTCTCTGGTGCATTCATACCCGTGAGCGAGGACGAGGGAATGATTGATGCTGTTCAGCGCGGCAGTCTCTCGATTGAAAAACTCGAGGCGATGACCTGTGTCTGCTCGGTCGGTCTCGATATGATTGCCGTCGAGGGCGATACTTCGGCGTCTACGATTTCAGGTATCATCGCGGATGAGGCGGCAATTGGCATGGTCAACAATAAAACGACAGCGGTGCGCATCATCCCCGTACCCGGCAAGAAGGTCGGAGAGGGCGTGTCTTTCGGCGGACTTCTCGGATACTCTCCGATTGTCCCTGTGCGCAGCGGATTCAGCTCGGCGGCATTTATCGCGCGCGGCGGCAGAATCCCTGCACCGACACGTTCGCTAACGAATTGATATGAGAGTTACAAAGGCGGTCAAGGCGGAGCAGCTCCGCATCCTCAGTGAAATCTATCCCGATGCAAAGCCGGCACTTACATTCACCACGCCGTTCGAACTGCTCATCGCTGTTATCCTCTCGGCACAGTGCACAGATGCACGTGTGAATATTGTGACCAGCCGTCTCTTTCCGCGTGCCAATACACCGGAAGCAATTGCTGCGCTCGGGCAGGCGGTACTGGAGACAGCGATACACGACTGCGGATTCTTCCGCATGAAGGCAAAGCATATTTTGGAAACCTGCCATATTCTTATGCAGGAGTATGGCGGTACAGTGCCGGCAGACTTTGAGGCGCTGCAAAAACTGCCGGGTGTCGGACGAAAGACAGCGAATGTCGTGATGAGTGTCGCCTTTGGTGTTCCCGCGATTGCGGTCGATACCCATGTGTTTCGTGTGTCGAATCGCCTTCACTTGGCAAGCGGAAAGACCCCCCTCGAGGTGGAAAAAGGGCTGCAGAAGGCCATTCCGCGCGCGGATTGGAGCGCAGCGCATCACTGGCTGATTTTGCATGGAAGGCGTCTCTGTAAGGCACGCAAGCCTCTCTGCTGCAAGTGTCCGCTTGCGCCTTTTTGTCCGAGCAGCGTTGCCTAGATTTTCTCGTTCGCCCCATAATGAGATGCTGTGAGCCAGATGTAGATGGAGGTTTGTTATGATCGTCGTTATGAATCCCAGAGCAACGAAGGAAAATGTAGATCAGGTCATTGCAAAAATTGAACAGGCGGGACTGCATACCCATCTCTCGAAGGGAGAAGATCGCCTCATCATCGGTGTTATCGGCGACAAGAAGCGAATTGCGGGACTTGAGATGAATATGATGGAAGGAGTTGAGAAAACGGTTCGTATTACAGAGAAATATAAATTGGTCAGCCGTGATTTCCATCCTGCCGATACGATTGTGGATGTGGCTGGTTTTCCTGTCGGCGGAGAAGAACTTGCCATTATGGCAGGGCCTTGTTCAGTCGAAAGCTATGATCAGCTCTACGAGGTCGCAGTCAAGGTCAAGGCGGCCGGTGCTCAATTCCTGCGTGGCGGTGCATTCAAGCCTCGCACGAGTCCCTATGACTTTCAGGGGCTTGGTCTGGAGGGCCTGAGGATTCTCCGAAAGGTCGCAGATCAGACCGGACTGCGCGTCGTTACGGAGATTGTGGATAAGGACGATATCGCGGTTATGTCAGAGTACGCAGACCTGCTTCAGGTCGGGGCGCGCAATATGCAGAATTTCCAGATGCTCAAGGCGCTTGGTAAGTCGCGTATGCCGATTCTCTTCAAACGCGGTCTCTCAGCGACCATCAGTGAGTGGCTGAACGCTGCCGAGTACATCGCTGCGGGCGGGAATGAGAATATCATTTTCTGTGAGCGCGGGATTCGCACATACGAGACCTTCACACGCAATACGATGGATCTCAATGCAGTTGCTGCACTCAAGGAACTTACGCATTTCCCTGTCATCGCTGATCCCAGCCATGGGACGGGGCGTTGGCAGATGGTGCGCCCCCTGGCACGCGCATCGGTTGCCGTCGGTGCAGACGGACTGATCGTCGAGGTGCACTGCCATCCGGAATGTGCACTCTCGGATGGAGATCAGAGTCTTATTCCGCAAAATTTCGAGGCGCTGATGGGCGAGGTTCGCCAGATTGCACCGGCGGTCGGACGACGCGCATGAGCTGCACAAAGGTTGCTGTTATCGGTGTCGGGCTCATTGGCGGGTCATTCGGCCTCTGCCTTAAGGATGCCTTGGGCGATGCCGTTTATATTACAGGACTTTGCCGAACAGAGGCATCCATGCGGCAGGCGGTCGCCTTGGGTGCAGTAGATGAGGCATCCACCGACCTTGCTGCTGTGGTCGGCGGTGCGGATATCATCTACCTCAGTCCGCCAGTACTCCAGATTGTACCGATGGTCAGACGCATTTTGCCGTATCTGAAGCAGGGGGCAATCCTCACGGATGCCGGCAGTACGAAAGGCTATCTGTACAAGGCGATGCAGGAGATTCTGCCGCCGTATGTTCACTATATTCCGGGTCACCCCATGACGGGGCGGGAGAAGAGCGGCGTCAGTGCTGCAACGAAGGACCTTTTTGCCGGAAAGGCGTATGTGATTATTGATACGCCTGATGTGCCGCCGGAGACAAAGGATCGGCTCATGGATGTCCTCCGGTATACGAGGGCGAATTTCACAACGCTTGATCTTGCTCAGCATGACCGTTGTGCTGCTGTCATTAGTCATGTGCCGCACCTTGCGGCCGCAGGGCTTGTCACACTCCTTAATCGAAGCGGTGATGATCTCACATCCTGTCTTAAGCTGATCGGCGGCGGGTTCAAGGATACGACACGCATCGCCTCATCGAATGCGGATATGTGGGCGGATATCTGTATGACAAATGCCAAACCGATCGCAGATGCGCTGCGTACACTGCAGGATATCCTCGACAACGTCATCAGTGCCGTCGAGACGGGCGACAGACAGGCGATTCATGCTTACTTCACTGCATCGAAAGAGCGGAGAGACAGCATCCTGCTCGATGCCGCACAAAAATTCGACACAAACTAATATAGACGGATGGACGCTGTGATTTTGTTTTTTTCAAAAACCTCTTTTTTTTAGAACGTATATATGATATGATGTCCATGATTATATGCGTGCAATCCTAACAGGGGGTATGACCGTGAAGAAAACAAGAATATCTACCCGGCGGCAGTCTGAGATTTTGCAATATATCAAAGAATTTCTGGTCGAAAAGGGCTATCCACCCTCTGTGCGCGAGATCGGTTCTGCAGTGGGGCTGAAGTCCAGCTCCACGGTACATCGTTACCTTGCAATGCTGGAGGAGAACGGTGCGATCCGCCGCGATGCGACGAAGCCGCGTGCCATTGATATCATGGGGGAAAATCCGTGGGGGCGTACGATTCCCGTGCCTCTGGTTGGTGTTGTGACGGCAGGCGAGCCGATTCTCGCAGAGCAGAATGTGGAGGATGTCTTCTCGTTTCCGCGTGGCCTGCTCGGGACAGCCGAGGATGTCTTTATGCTTCGCATTCAGGGCGACAGCATGATCAATGTCGGTATTTTCGATGGTGACTTCGTGCTTGTGCGCCAGCAGCCGACGGCGAACAATGGCGATATTGTCGTTGCGCTGGTGGATGGTGAGTCCGCTACGGTAAAACGTTTTTTCCGTGAGAAAAACTGTATCCGTCTGCAGCCGGAGAATGATTCGATGGAACCGTTCTATGAGACGGATGTGCAGATTTTGGGTAAGGTCATCGGACTTTATCGCCACATTTGATGAATGACATGGGAGCGTCATGCGGAATGCGCGGCGCTCTTTTCATTTGCGCCGAGGGATGGTATAATAATTCTGTTTTATCTGTTGAGGGGCGATTATGGCAAAGGAATTACGCAGCGGCTATACGACTGGTGCGTGTGCTGCAGCTGGCGTGAAGGCCTGCTTCTTATTTCAAGCGGGCGGGGACTGGCAGGAGATTTCGCTCACGGCACTAGATGGAACACCGCTGACGATTCCTGTAAAGGAGGTCGTGCAGACGGCGGATGGTCTTCGTGCTGAGGTGGTGAAGTTCTCGGGCGACGACCCGGATATCACGAATGGTGTTTCTGTCTTCACGACAGTGGAGATGCGCGGTGACGACAGCGGTATTTCCTTCTGTGCGGGTATCGGGGTCGGAACCGTGACGAAGCGGGGAATGAGCCTGCCTGTCGGAGAGCCGTCGATCAACGAAGGTCCGCGCAGACTCATTCGCAACGTTGTGGAAGAGATGACAGGGCGGAAGGACTTCGGCGCGCGTGTAACGATCTCTATTCCGGCGGGCATCGAGTTGGCAAAGAAAACACTCAATCCCGTCCTCGGCATCGAAGGCGGCATCTCAGTCATTGGAACGACGGGGGTGCTGCGGCCGATGTCAGAGGAAGCGTTCAAGGACTCCCTCGTTCCGCAGATTGATGTGGCGCTTGCCTCGGGAGCACCGGTACTTGTCTTTGTCCCCGGCAAAATTGGAGAGCGAATTGCACTGCGGCTCGGTATGCCGCAGGAATCCATCATTGAGACGAGCAATTTCATCGGCTTCATGCTGGAGCGCGCGGCAGAGCGTGCAGCGCAGGGGGTGCTCATCCTTGGGCATACGGGGAAGCTGGTAAAGATTGCTGCAGGTGTCTTTCATACGCACAACCGTGTTGCAGATGCGCGCCTTGAGACGCTTGCCGCCTACGCTGCGGCGGAGGGACTGGGGCAGGCCGGCGTGCGCGCTGTCCTTGCTGCAAATACGACGGAGGACGCTATGGAGGTCATCGCATCGGCGGGGCTGATGGCGCGCGTCTGTGCAGCCATTGCTGAGCGTGTGCATATGCGCGCGGAGCGTTATCTATTTGGAAAGGTACCGGTCGGTGCGCTGATGGTGAACTTTGCGGGGGATATCCTCGGGACAGATGCACAGGCACAGTCCTTTGCCCGGACATACGGATGGAGACTGGAACAGTGACGCATAAGATTATCGTAGTCGGTATTGGCCCTGGAGATCCTGCATATCTGTTGCCGAAAGCACAGAAAATAATAAACAATGCGCGTATTCTTGTGGGGGGGCGGCGAGCCCTTGCTGATTATTCTCATAAGGGAATCCGGGAATGTGCCGTTGGTGCGGATATCCCAGGGGTTCTCACGTTTATTCGGGACGGTCTTGCAGCGGATGATGTCGTTGTCATGGTGTCTGGAGACCCCGGTTACTACTCCCTGCTCGACGCTCTGCGGCGCACCTTTCCGCTCGATCAGATCAAGGTTGTGCCAGGTATCAGTTCTCTGCAGCTTGCCTTCGCGCGTCTAGCTCTACCGTGGCATAATGCACGTTTGCTGAGTTTTCACGGGCGTGTGCCTCTTCCGGAGGAGCTGCTCCGTGTACCCGGGGGCGTGCTCGGCATGTTGACAGATGGACGGAACAACTCTCGGACGATTGCAGAGCAGCTGATTGGGTATGGCTGGAAGGAGGAAGACCGTATGTATATCTGCACACGGCTCTCCTATCCAGATGAGAAAATCACAGCGACAACGCTTGGTACAGCGTCATCAGCTGAGGGGATCGGTCATGGTGTCATCATTGTTTGTGCAGATGAGGAGAACTGTTGATGAATCTTGGAATCAGAGATGACGCATTCGTGCGCGGCAAAGTACCCATGACGAAGGAGGAAATTCGTATCCTCACATTGGTCAAGGCACAACTTGCGCTGGATGCCGTCGTCTATGACATTGGTGCGGGAACAGGATCGCTCTCGATTGAGGCAGCGCGTCTTGCACCGCAGGGACATGTGTATGCCGTTGAGAAGAATCCGGAAGGCATCAGACTGATTGCAGAGAATGCAAAGCGTTTTTCCGTAGAGAACATCACCGTCATCGAGGGGTCTGCACCCGATGCACTGGCAGGGCTGCCGGCGCTGGATGCAGCCATCATCGGCGGCAGCGGCCGACGCTTGTCGGATATTCTGGACATTGTGGGGGAGCGTCTGCGCCCCCACGGGCGTATTGTGGCGAATGCCATTACGATGCAGACAGTCAGTGCCTGCTTGGATTATTTCCACAGCCATGCCGACCACTATTCCTATGAGGCGATTCAAGTGCAGATCAGCAGACTGGAGCGTGTCGGCCCGTATGACATGGCAAAGGCACTCAATCCGATCTACATCATCACTGCAGAGCGAAAGTGAGGTATCTATGATTCATATTGTCGGTGCGGGGCCCGGAGACCCCGAACTCATCACGGTAAAGGGAGCGCGTTATCTGTCGGAGGCAGATGTCGTCATCTACGCGGGTTCACTCGTGAATCCCGCTCTACTCAATATGTGCCGTGCGGGTGCGGAGATTTACAACTCAGCACACATGACTCTTGACGAGGTTGTTGAGGTCATCGCACAGGCAGAGGCTGAGGGGAAGATGACAGTTCGTCTGCATACGGGAGACCCTGCCATTTACGGGGCGATCCAGGAACAGATGGACGCGTGGAAGAAACGCGGATTCGACTATGATGTCGTACCCGGCGTGAGCTCGTTCCTTGGTACGGCTGCGGCACTGCGGCAGGAGTATACGCTTCCCGGCATCTCCCAGACGGTCATCATTACGCGCAACGAAGGACGGACGCCTGTACCGGAGCGTGAGAAACTGCGCAGTCTTGCCGCACATCATGCGACCATGTGTATTTTCCTCTCGATCTCGATGATTGAGGAGGTCGCAGCGGAACTGATTGCGGGCGGCTACGAGGAGAAGACGCCGATTGCCATCGTACAGCGTGCGACGTGGCCGGAGCAGAAGATTCTGCGCGGGACACTCGCGACGATTGCAGAGCAGGTAAAGGCGGAGGAGATCGACCGTACTGCGATGATCGTGGTCGGCGAGTGCCTTGATGCCGATTATGAGCTCTCGCAGCTCTATGCCCCCGGTTTCTCGCATATGTTCCGGGATGCAAAACAATGAGAACGGCGCTCTTTGCGCTGACTGCAGGGGGTGCACGTCTTGCGATGCGGCTTGCGGATGCGCTGCAAGGCGGCACGATTCATCTGCCGGAACGCATGCACGGAACGATTCCCGACAGCTATGATACCGTTTTTTTCTCCCGCCTTTCGGATGTGATGAAAACGGCGTTTGTCCGCTATGACGCACTCATCTGCGTGATGGCGACAGGGATTGTCGTGCGTATGCTTGCTCCCTATGTGGAGAACAAGCTGTATGATCCTGCCGTCCTTGTCTTTGACGAGCAGGGACAGCATGGCATCAGTCTTCTCTCCGGGCATATCGGCGGTGCGAATGAACTGACGCGCAGACTCTGTGCTGCGGTGGGCGCTGATCCTGTCATTACGACGGCGACGGATGTGATAGGTGCACTTGCCCCAGATGTCATCGCTGGGCAGCTCGCCCTGCGGCCCGTGCCAAAGGCTGCGATCCAGACACTCAACGCCGCACTTCTTGAGGGGCGGGAGATTTCCTACTGTGTAGATATGGATCTCCCGCGTGCAGCTGCCTATGAGGCTCATCTGCGTGCAGCGCAGGTACGCGTTACATCTTTTCGGGAAAAGCCCCCGCAGGGGGTATACCGTGTCGTTATCACGGCATGCGTACCAAAGGAAGCTCCGCCCGCAGGAACGCTGTACCTCGTGCCGCGCCGTTTGATCGCAGGGCTTGGCTGCCGTGCCGGTGTGCCTGAGGACAAGATCCTGTATGCGCTGACTGAGGCATGCGGTAGGATCGGACAGGAGCCCGCACGCATTGATCTGTTGGCAAGTACGGAGGTTAAGCGCAGCGAGCAGGGCTTGCTGGCCGCGGCGCAGACACTTGGACGGGAGATTCTTTTTTTCTCTAATGATGCGCTCGCGGAGAAGGTGGTACAGTATGGACTCGATGAGTCCGATTTTGTCCGGCAGACGATTGGCGTCGGAAATGTCTCCGAGGCCGCGGCGCTCTGTGCGGCAGGATATGAAGGCGGGCGCATGGCGCTCGGCAAAACAATCATTGGGAAAGTGACGGTGGCACTTCTATGGGAAAAATAAGTGTTGTGGGCATTGGTCCCGGCAGTCTGGATGATATGACCTACCGCGCTCGGCGTGCAATCGAGGAGGCAACAACGGTTGTCGGCTACAATCGTTACGTTGAGCTGATTGCATCGCTGGTCGAGGGAAAAAAGGTGCTCGACACTGGTATGACACAGGAAATTGACCGCTGCCGTGCAGCGCTCAAGGAAGCATCGGACGGCGAGAATGTCGTTGTGATCTCAAGCGGTGATGCCGGTATCTATGGGATGGCGGGACTTGTACTCGAGCTGCTCGTGAAAATAGACGAGGCAGCGCGTCCCGAATTCGGTGGTGTGATTCCGGGGGTCTCGGCGATGAGCGCGGCAGCGGGACTCCTCGGTGCGCCCATTATGCATGATTTTGTCGTGATTAGCCTCTCCGATCTTCTCACGCCGTGGGAAGTGATTCAGGAGCGTGCGGAACTCGCGGCGAAGGGCGATTTCGTCACTGCGCTCTACAACCCGCGCAGCCATAAACGCGTGGGACAGATCAATGCCGTACAAGAGATTTTCCTGCATTACCGTGCGCCGGAGACACCGGTCGGCATCGTTACGGGCGCAAGCCGTGACAACGAGACGACACAAATCTCCACACTCGGTACGTTTACGAAGGAGGACATTAATATGTTCTCACTTGTCATCATCGGAAACTCCAAGACGCGCCGCGTTGGAGATTGGATGATTACTCCGCGCGGCTACCAGAAGCGGGAGCCGGGGCTTTGATTTTCACGGCAGCGGGGACGCAGGACGGACGGGAGATTGTACGCCGCTTGTGCGCAGCAGGGCATGATGTTGCCGCTTCTGTCGTCAGCTCCTACGGTGAACAGCTTCTCGCGGCACAGAAGGGGAGCATCGGCCGCCTCATCATCAATGATACCCCGCTTGATGAGGATGGGCTGCGGATATTTTTCAAAGAACATGGCATTCATGTCTTTGTCGATGCGACACATCCCTATGCAGTCAACGTGTCGCGCAATGCGATGACGGCATGCGCAGCAGCAGGGATTCCCTATATCCGCTACGAGCGTGATATGACGGATCTCTCCTATGAGAAGGTACATCTCGTCCACTCCTACGAAGAGGCGGCGGAGGTATCAGCACGCCTGGGCAGCAGGGTATTCCTCACTACGGGCAGCCGCAATTTGGAGCGGTTCGTCAAGGCCGCACCGCTTTCAGCGTGTACGCTGATTGCGCGTGTCCTGCCGACGGCGGACGTGATTGCACTCTGCGAGGAACTGGGGCTGACACCGGCGCAGATCATTGCGATGCAGGGACCGTTTTCGCGGGAGATGAACCGCGCTATGTATGAGAAATATGGTGCGGAGGTCATTGTGACGAAGAACAGCGGGACCATCGGCGGCACGGATGAGAAATTTCGCGCGGCGGAAGATCTCGGGCTGCCGGTAGTCGTGATTGACCGTCCTGTGCTTTCGTATCCAAACCTCGCACACACATTTGAGGAAGTTGAACAATTTGTCGATGCGCTGAATCATGCATTGTGAAAAGGAGAACAATATGGATTTCATCAAAGAGCCGATGGCGATCGAAAACCGCAGCATGGAGCTGATTGCCCCCCACCTGGCAGGATTGGGGCTGGATGAGCGTGCAACGAAGGTCTACTCGCGTCTCATCCATGCGTCGGGGGATGTCGGCTATGCGCCGATTACACGGGTTCATCCTGAGGCAATTGACCGTGCCATTGAGGCGCTCAAGGCCGGTGCACATATCTATACGGATGTCGAGATGGTACGTACGGGCATCAACAAGAAGAAGCTTGCCTCTTTCGGGGGCGAGGTACACTGTCTGGTAGCTGACCCCGAGATTGCGGCGCGTGCCAAGGAAGAGGGAATCACACGTTCGATGGTTGCCATGCGCCATTTCGGAAAGGCACTCGATGGAAGCATCATTGCCATCGGCAATGCGCCGACGGCACTCTTTGAGGTGTTGCGTCTCGTGCGCGAGGAGGGGATTCGCCCCGCCTGCATCATCGGTATTCCCGTCGGTTTTGTAGGGGCTGCCGAGTCCAAGGCAGAGCTTGCAGAGAACGGCCTCATTCCCTATATTACGGTCGAGGGAACGAAGGGCGGCAGCCCGATTGCAGCAGCAGCAGTCAATGCGCTCATGTATCTGATCGACAACACGCGTCCCTGAGGAGAAATTGCTCATGGAATGGAATATCCCACGCGTGGTCATTGCGGCAACGCAGTCGGGAGCGGGCAAGACGACGTTGGCAACAGGTCTGCTTGCCGCGCTTCGGGCGCGGGGGCTTGCCGTTCAGTCGTTCAAGGTGGGACCGGACTACATTGATCTTGGCTACCATAGGATTGCGAGCGGTCGAATAGGACATAATCTGGATACATGGCTTGTACCGGAGACACGGCTGACGGAGATCTTTGCACGTGAGTGCGAGGGGGCGGATATTGCCGTTATCGAGGGAGTCATGGGGCTCTACGATGGCGGACGACGCGGCGTCAGTTCGACGGCTGCCATTGCAAAAGCACTCGATGCCCCTGTCCTTCTCGTTGTCGATGCGAAATCCGTAGGTGCGTCTGCAGCAGCGACAGCACTCGGCTTTCGTACCTATGATGAGGCGGTGAATCTTGCCGGTGTTCTGCTCAACCGTCTCGGCAGCGAGACGCATGAGGAGATGGTGCGCGAGGCGATGGCCGGCATTCGTATGCCCGTCTATGGCGCGCTGCGTCGTGATAGTGTACTTTCTCTGCCGGAGCGTCATCTCGGGTTGACCCCCGTCGAGGAACATGCCGCTGAGGCAACCATTTGTGCCGTAGGAGCGCGGGTGGAGGAGAGGCTGGATCTCGATGCTATTGTATCGCTCGCGCATTCTGCTGCCCCCCTGGTTCTGCAGCAGTCGATGGAACAAAGGATGCATGCGCCCTGCCGTATTGCAGTGGCGCGGGATGAGGCGTTCTCCTTTTACTATGCGGCGAGTCTTGCCGAACTCTCTGCCTGTGGAGCAGAGATTGTGTCGTTCAGTCCGCTGCATGATAAAGAACTCCCTGCGGTAGACGGTATTATCATCGGGGGGGGATTCCCTGAGATGTTTGCCGGTGCACTGCATGCGAATACGGAAATGCGTACAGCCATTCGGTTGGCTGCTGAGGCAGGTATGCCCATCTACGCCGAGTGCGGGGGCTATATGTATCTGATGCGTACGCTCGTTGACTTCGCAGGGAATACCCATGAGATGGCAGGCGTGTTCCCTGCACAGGCACGCATGACGGAGAAGCTGCAGATGGTTGGATATGTGGAGGCGGAGCAGACGGCAGATACCGTACTTGGTGCTGTCGGTCTTGTGCTGCATGGACATGAGTTCCATTTTTCTGTTGAGGAGCCGGATGCTGCGGATGCGCCGCGCCCCTTCCGCTTCACGAAGCTGCGCAGCGGTGAGGAGTATTCAGCGGGACATATCTATAAAAATACGGTTGGCAGCTACCTGCATCTTCACTTTGCAGGATGTCCGGGGGCTGCGGCACATTTTGTGGAGGCATGTCGCAGATGGGGCAGATAGTTCTTGTGACGGGCGGTGTCCGTTCAGGCAAATCCGCCTTTGCAGAGCGCTATGCAGCATGCTGTGCAGCACGAGCAGAGGCGCATGTTGCCTACATTGCGACAGCGCAGGTCTACGATGACGAGATGCGGCAGCGTGTCGATCTTCATCAGAGCCGCCGTCCTGCCGACTGGGTGACCTATGAGGCACCGTTCCGCACCGAGGACGCCATCCGCACAGCAGGCGCATCACACGGTGTGATTCTGTTCGACTGTGTGACGATGTTCCTGAGCAATGATATGCTGCAGTACCCGGAAGAGGAGCAGGAGCGTGATAGTTTTGCGCTCCATGTGCGAGCGCGTATCGGGGCGCTTGTCAGTGCAGCGGAGGAGGTTTCGGCGACGACCATCTTCGTTACGAACGAGGTGGGCGCGGGCATTGTTCCGGAGCACCGCCTCGGGCGTCTTTATCGGGATATGGCGGGGCTTGCGAATCAGCAGATTGCCCGCAGTGCGGCAGAGGTCTATCTCGTCACCTGCGGGATTCCTGTAAATATTAAGAAACTGGCGGAGGATATCTGAATGGCAAAGAGCATCATGCTGATGGGAACGAGTTCCCATGTGGGCAAGAGTATCCTCACGACGGCACTCTGCCGCATATTTTTTCAGGAGGGGTGGCGTGCTGTCCCCTTCAAGGCACAGAACATGGCGCTGAATTCCTATGTCACACTGGACGGTCGCGAGATGGGGCGTGCACAAGTCGCGCAGGCGGAGGCGGCAGGGCTTGCTCCGATGGTCGATATGAATCCTGTACTCCTTAAGCCGACGGGAAATGCTCAGTCACAGGTCATCATCATGGGCGAGCCTGTCGGGAATATGAGTGCACGTGAATATCACAAGGGGTATTCCCTCAAAGCGTGGAGTGCGGTCGAGGAGGCTGTTGAACGGCTGCGGGCAGCGTATGATATCCTCGTCATTGAGGGAGCGGGCAGTCCCGCAGAGATTAATCTGAAGGCAAACGATATTGTCAATATGCGTGTCGCGAAGTATCTGCAAGCACCTGTCCTTCTTATTGCCGACATTGACCGCGGCGGCGCGCTTGCCTCTCTGGTTGGGACTTTGGAGCTGTTGGATGAGGAGGAACGTGCTCTCATCAAGGGGCTGGTCATCAACAAGTTCCGCGGAGATGTGAGCTTGCTGACACCTGCGCTCGACTTTCTCGAGCAAAAGACGGGGAAGCCTGTGCTTGGTGTTATCCCGCACATGGAGCATCTTGGCATTGATGAGGAGGATTCCGTCTCTCTGGATGAGAAGCACAATACAGATTCCGGTGCAGGTGATGATCAGCTGCGCATTGCCGTTGTGCGTACGCCGAAACTCTCGAACTTTACGGATTTTGATGCCTTGGCAGGTGAGCCGGATGTTGCTCTCTACTATGCAGATACACCGTCTGCCCTGGGACATCCGGATCTCATTCTTCTGCCCGGCTCGAAGAATACAACGGAGGATCTGCTCTACATCCGTGAGAGCGGTCTTGAGGATGCTATCCGCAGGTGTGTTGCTAACGGTACGCCGCTTTTTGGCATCTGCGGCGGCTATCAGATGCTCGGACGCTGCGTGCGCGACCCATTCCATACGGAGTCGTCGTATGATGAGACCGCAGGATTTGGCTATCTGCCGCTGGAGACGACCTTTGCTGCGCACAAACGTCTGCGACAGGTCACTGCAGCGTGTGCAGACTTTCCGTTTCTCGGCGTGCAGCTCGATGGGACGCAGATGCCGGGATATGAGATCCACATGGGCGAGACGCATTTTATCGAGCCGGTAGGTCGTCCTCTGCGCATCGTTCAGGCGGGCGGACAGGAGGCAGATGTACTGGATGGGGCTATCTCTGCGGACGGGCTTGTCATGGGGACGTATATCCACGGTATCTTTGATGAGGATACCTTCCGCCGAGGATTGCTCAACCGTCTCCGCGTGCGCCGTGGATGGGCAGAGTTGTCCGTTCAGTATCACTATCGGGCAGAGAAGGAGCGCGCCTATGACCGTCTCGCCAACACTGTGCGCGAAAACCTTGATCTGGAGAAGTTGATGGCAATTGTCGATATGGAGGCACGCAGATGATTTCTGCCCCCATTGCTGCGATGACCTCATTTTTTCTCGATACTATATTCGGTGATCCGCAGTCACGCTGGCATCCTGTTGCTGTACTCGGCCGTATGATTGCTTGGCTCGAGCATATCCTTTATCCAGACCGGGGGACCGATCGGCAAAAATTTGCCGCAGGTGCGCTGCTGACGTCCATTGTCCTCTGTATTTCCTATATCGCAGCAGAGGGACTGCTCATCGCAGCGCGGCAGCTCCCGTTTCCATGGGGGGATGACGTGTTGAGCGTCCTCCTCCTTTATTTCTGCATCTCGCCGCGCACACTTGCAAAGGCGGGGCAGGATATCTATGTGCTGCTTGTCAAGGGCGATCTTGCTGCAGCGCGGGAACACGTTGGCTATATCGTCGGCCGCGACACAGCACATCTTGATGAGGCGGATGCTGCGCGTGCTGCAATTGAGACCATTGCGGAGAATACGGTGGATGGTGTGATTGCGCCGCTGCTGTTTTTTATGCTGGGCGGTGCGCCGCTCGCTGTGCTCTATCGTGCTGCGAATACGATGGATTCCATGCTCGGGTACAAGAACGAACGCTACCTGTACTTCGGAAGGATGGCAGCCCGCGTGGATGATGTGCTGAACCTTGTGCCTGCCCGTATTGCAGGCGCACTCTTTGTGATGGCGGCATTCCTACTCGGCTACGATGGGCGCAACGCACTGTATATTCTCGTACGTGATGCAGACGGTCATCCGAGTCCGAATGGCGGTCATGCGGAGGCACCCGTGGCAGGCGCATTGCACATTCGTCTCGGTGGGGTGAACTACTACTTTGGCGAGCGCCATTTTCGCGCCTATATGGGAGATGCACACATGGATATTTCGGCACAGCATATCATCGGGGCAATCCGTCTTATGTATACGGCAACGGTGCTATTCCTCCTATTTTCCTATCTTCTATCTCTTTACTGACAGAGGCGGCACATGCATTCATTTTTAGTTGGACTTCAATTTTTAACCCGTTTCCACATTGTGCGGCAGGATATGTGGTCGGCGGAGGATTTTGGGCGCAGTACGCGCTTTTTTCCCGTCGTTGGTATGGTTCTGGGGATTTGCTATGCGCTTGCCGCATGGATGCTGGTCTATACGTTGGGGATGCGGGCACTGACGGCGGTACTGCTTCTCATTCTGCCGTTGCTCCTGACGGGTGGTCTGCATGCGGATGGGTTTATGGATACGGCGGACGGCGTTCTCTCTGGCCGGGACCGGGAGAGAAAACTCGAGATCATGAAGGATAGCCGAGTCGGTTCATTCGGTGTCGTTTCCTTCGTTATGCTGATGTTTGTGCAGTTTGCTCTGCTGCTCGATATGCATCCGCTGCTTCTTGTCCCTGCACTATTTGTGATGCCGGTGATCGGGAGACTGGCGATGGTGCTGGCAGTGGCATGTTTTCCCTATGCGCGCGCGGATGGGATGGGAAAGACCTTTGCCGATATGGCGGATCGCAGCACCGTTGCGATTGCTGCGGCGACGAGTATTCTTTTTGTCCTGCCGTGGGGGGGGCTCGCGGCGGCTGCACTCGTTTTCGGCACGATTTTTGCACTGCTCTTTTGCCGGATGATCACGCATATTCTAGGAGGTGTAACTGGCGACATCTACGGTGCTGCGACGGTACTCACAGAAACTCTCGTTCTGTTTATTTTTTCACTTGCATCATCATATCCGAATGTTTGGGGGCTCTTATGGAAATAATTGCAAAAGCGCCGGCATCCTGCGGCGAACTCGTGGAAGGCGTCCTGCACGGGACGCCGTTTCTTGTGACTGCACCGATCAGTATGTATGCTGTGGCAACGGTCTCTGATGCCTTTACTGGGATGCACGGTCTCGGAGAAAAGGCGCAGGAGGCGCTGCGGCGCACGCTGGAATACATTGGCAGAGGGGAAATGCCCTATGGGATTCGGCTCGTTTCTAATATTCCACAGGGGAAGGGGATGGCATCCAGCAGTGCTGATATTGCTGCCGTTTCCTACGCTGCAGCGCGTGCCTGTGGACGTGTTCTAACGGGGCAAGAGATGATGGATATTGCCATTGCGATTGAGCCGAGCGACGGCATCGCCTTTGCGGGACTTTCTTATGTGAGTCATACGACGGGCGAGTTGTTTGGGCAGTACCATAATGTTCCGCTGCTTGGCATCTCTATTTTCGATGTGGGCGGTGCGGTGGACACTATTTCCTATTACCGCAGCAAGGGGAATCAGGGCAGTCAGGATGAGGCCTACCGCACACTGCTCGATACCGTCGATCAGGCATTTCGGACGGATGGCTATCGGCAGGCAATGCTGCTCGGACAGGCTGCGACGGCAAGCGCGCGTCTCAACCAGCCCCATCTGGAGAAGCCGCGTCTGGATGCGTTCATCACCGCTACGCAGGACAAGGGATCTGTCGGTGTTTTAGTGGCGCACAGTGGCACAGTAGTGGGGGTGCTTTGGGAACAGGACATGAAGGCGGCTGCTATGGAACGGGAGACACGAGCCCTGGCACAGGAATTTGACGGCGTATATACGTATATGCAGACAGCACGCCTCATCTCCGGCGGTGTTGTATGTGAGATCAGAGCCTAAGACATCACGGAGAAACGGAAGGGGCAGGGGGCTATGACGGAAATTATCATCATTCGGCATGGAGAAACCGAGTGGAATCAGACGGGACGCTTTCAGGGGCAGTCGGATGTGCCGCTCTCGGCGCAGGGGCGTGCACAGGCTGCTGCGCTAGGGCGCAATCTTGTTGCCGAACATGTTGATGCAGTCTATGCGAGTGATCTCAGCCGCGCGATGGAGACTGCTGCACCGCTGGCCGATCGGTATGGACTGGACGTCATTCCCGACCCGCTGCTGCGCGAACTCCATTTCGGACGCTGGGAGGGACGCTTCTTCAACGAGATCAACGAAGAAACACCGGATATGATGAAGATGTTCTATCGCAATCCGGAGGAAGTCAATATTCCGGAGAGCGAGCCTTTTGCAGACTTTCAAAGGCGCGTCTCCCGGCGCGTGCGCGAGATTGCTGCAGCACATCGACATGAGCGGGTTGTCCTTGTTTCGCACGGTGCAGCCATCCGTATTCTGTTTGCGGATATCCTCTCCATGCCGGTTCGTGCCATCTGGCATGTCTCGCAGCTCAATACGGCGGTTAACCGTATCCGTTTCGAAGATGATGGGTTTGCCATTGTTACACTTATGAATGACACCTCGCATCTGCGGGCAGAGGCACAGCCATGAACCTTCTTGCTGTCGGTGCAGGTGGTGCTGTTGGTGCGGTATGCCGCTATTTACTCGGACAGGTATTGCCGACATTGGGCAGCGGATTCCCTCTCGGCACATTTGTGGTCAACCTCATCGGCTGTTTTGCCATCGGGCTAATTGCGGGATTCGCAGGCAGACAAGGCGGTCTTGAACCGCGTCTCGTGCTGCTCCTTCAGGCCGGTGTTTGCGGTGGGTTTACGACGTTCTCTACGTTCTCTCTCGAGGCATTATCGCTCATCGAGGAGGGAGAAGTCGGCACTGCTTTTCTCTATATTGGATTGAGTGTGCTGTTTGGGATTCTTTCACTGCTTGCAGCAAAAGTGTTTGTGCATTATGTGGGAGTGATGTGACGTGTGCCATATATGCGGGGCAGTGCAGGATATTCCTCAACTCCCATCGTGCGGCGAGGGTTGACAGCCTGCTGTGAATATGCTATTATCCACTAACGTAGGCGTGTAGCCTGATCGGACGAAAAGTCCGTTCCCAACCGCGCGGCGAGGTCATCGAATCGGCGTTGCCGAACCGTAGCCGGCGAGTAACGATATAGGGAGGTGTTTTCATGTATGCAATCGTAAAGACGGGCGGCAAGCAGTATAAGGTCGCCGAGGGCGATACCATTTTTGTGGAGAAGCTCGAGGCGGGCGAGGGTGAGTCCGTCGTTTTCGATCAGGTTCTGACCGTGGTGAATGATGCCAGCGTCAAGGTTGGCCGTCCCATGGTGGATGGTGCGAAGGTAACCGGGAAGGTTGTCGCGCACGGCAAGGGAAAAAAGATTCTGGTCTTCAAGTATAAGGCGAAGTCGAACTATCGTAAGCGTCAGGGTCATCGTCAGCCGTTCACGAAGGTCGTTATCGAGAAGATCGAGGCATAATTCGTGATTTCGGCAGAAATTCTGACGAATGAAGACGGGATGATTACGGGGTATCGTGTCTCTGGACACAGTGGAACAGCTGCGCATGGCGAGGATATTGTCTGCGCTGGTGTATCCGCTCTGACCCAGTCCGCGCTTCTTGGTATCATGGAGCATCTGCATCGCGCCGTCAGCTATGACATGGCGAGCGGAAATCTCTCAGTGCGGCTGATTACGCCGCCGGATGACTATACCGAAGCGATTCTGCATACTATGTATATGGGACTTGCAGAAATTGAAAAAATCAGCCCGAAGGGCATTCGAATTCAGGAAGTAAAGGGGTGAATAGATTGTTCTCGTTTGATTTGCAGCTTTTTGCACATAAAAAAGGTGTCAGCTCGACGCGCAACGGCCGCGACAGCCACTCCAAGCGCCTCGGCGTAAAGGAGCAGGCTGGTACGCATGTGACGGCAGGCAGCATCATTGTTCGTCAGCGCGGTACGCATTTCCATCCGGGGCATAACGTCGGCATCGGCAAGGACGATACCATCTTTGCGAAGATTGACGGCAAGGTTGCCTTTGAGCGCAAGGGGCGTCATCAGCGCCAGATCAGCGTGTATCCACTTGCGGAAGCCGCTGTTTAATTCGTTATATGCGAGTGCCTGTACCTTTGGGTGCAGGCTCTTTTAGAAAGCTGTTTTCACAGGTGGAATGTGGCGCTTGTGGGAACAGCTTCTTAATATAGGGGGACGTATGCAGTTCATTGACCGTGCAAAGATTACGGTGAAGGCGGGCGACGGCGGACACGGGAAATCGGCATTCCGCCATGAGAAATTCATGCCTAAGGGCGGTCCGTCTGGCGGTGATGGCGGGCGTGGCGGCGACATCGTCTTTCGTGCCGACCGCAATCTGAATACGCTTCTCTCGTTTCGTTTCCACCGCAAGTTTACTGCCAAAAACGGAGAAAATGGAGAGCACAAGAATCAGTATGGGCGGAATGCGCAGCCTCTCTATGTGGATGTGCCGCCGGGTACAATTGTGGCGGACGAGGAGACCGGCGAGGTACTTGCCGATCTCACCGAGGTTGGCGCTGAGGCACTGATTGCGCGCGGCGGGCGCGGCGGACGCGGCAATGCGAAATTTGCAAATGCGGCGAACCGTGCACCATCGTTTGCGGAGTTCGGTGAGCCGGGGGAGAGCCGCAAACTCGTCCTCGAGCTGAAGCTGCTCGCCGATGTCGGGCTGGTCGGCTATCCGAGCGTCGGAAAGTCAAGTCTCGTTGCTTCTTGCTCAGCGGCACGGCCGGAGATCGCGGACTATCACTTTACGACGCTGACCCCTGTACTTGGTGTTGTGCAGACAGACTATGAAAAGAGCTTCGTCATGGCGGATATTCCCGGCCTTATTGAGGGGGCGGCTGACGGTGTTGGACTGGGGCATGACTTTCTGCGCCATGTGGAACGCACACGGCTCATTCTGCATATTGTGGATGCCTCCGGTATCGAGGGACGCGATCCTGTGGAGGATTACCACAAGATCAATGCAGAATTAGCGCGGTACAGCGAGAAAATTGCGCGTCGTACGCAGATTCTCGTTGCAAACAAGGTCGATCTGCCGTCTGCGGCGGAGCATCTGCCGCGTCTGCGGGAACTTGCTGCAGCGGAGGGGCTGGAGTTTTTTGCCATCTCCGCTGCAACGCGTACAGGGGTGCAGGAGCTCATCGACCGTGTCGGTGCTTGGTTGGATGCCTACGTTCCAGAACCGGAGACGGAGGAAGAGGAGATCGTTGTCTATGATCAGAACGCTGCGGATGATGAGAGCATCATGATCTCGCGCAACGATGCAGGGGATTTTATCGTGTCAGGCAAGGCGATTGAAAAGTTGGTTGCTATGACGAATTTCAATAACGATGAGGCTGTGCGTCGTTTTCAGTACATCTGGCGTCTCAAGGGGCTGGATGAGAAACTTCGCGCACGCGGCATCAAAGAGGGAATGACTGTTCACATCGGTGATATGGCGTTCGAGTATCAGGACTAAATGGAGGAAGGACATTGCTGCGAAATACGCTGACCAGTAAGCAGATACGAAAGCTGCGCTCGCTCGGCATGGCGGAGGAGGCCGTCGTCATGATCGGTAAGGAGGGCGTGACACCGGCTGTGGTTGCGTCAGCACGCGAGGCAATTAAGAAGCGCGAGCTGATTAAGGTTCGTGTCCTCCAGAACGCGCCGGATGAGCCGTTGGATGCCATCACTGTTCTGGCAGAACGTGCGGATGCCAACCTCGTGCAGGTAATTGGCAGAAATGGTCTGCTCTTCCGGCGGAACTTCGATAAGCCCAGGATCGAGCTATGAGTGCGCGGAACCGTGTGCGCGATGCAAGGCGCATTGTCGTCAAGGTTGGGACAAGTACACTCACGCACCCGTCTGGCGGGATGAATCTCCACCGGATCGAGCATCTCGTGCGTGAACTGATCGATGAAGCAAACCAAGGCAAGGAAGTTTTGCTTGTTTCCTCCGGCGCGATTGCAGCGGGGATGAATACGCTTGGCCTCAAGGAACGCCCCGCGGATGTGCCGGAGCGGCAGGCACTGGCTGCGATCGGCCAGGGGGCACTGTTGCACATCTACGAGAAATTCTTTCACGAGTATGGTCGAACAATGGCACAGGTGTTGCTCACCAAAGAGAATGCGGCACAGCATCATCAGTATATGAACTCACGGAATGCCCTGCTAGCACTCCTCGGAATGAACGTCATTCCCGTCATCAATGAGAATGACGCTGTTGCAGTTGATGAGATCAAAATTGGTGACAATGACAATCTGTCCGCTGTTGTTGCAACGCTTGTGGACGCAGATGCGCTGATTATTCTCTCTGATATCGATGGCGTTTATACCGCAAATCCTCGCATAGATGCATCAGCGGTGCTGATTTCAGAGATTCCGGAGATTACGCCGGAGATTGAAGGCCTCGCCGGTGGTGCGGGGTCGGTGCAGGGAACCGGCGGAATGCAGACGAAGATTGAAGCGGCAAAGATCGCCCAGAATGCAGGCGTGACAATGGTGATTGCCCGCGGAGATGAGGACGGCATCATACGCAGCATTCTGCGCGGCGAGGAAATCGGAACACTGTTCCCTGCTCGTGAGGCGCATCTTAGAACGCGTAAGAGTTGGCTTGCGTTCGGTAAGCATCTCAGTGGGGAGCTTGCCGTAGATGAGGGCTGTGAGGATGCCATGCGTCGTGGGGCTAGTCTGCTGGCGGTCGGTGTGACGGCTGTTTATGGTAGTTTTGCGGCAGGAGAGACAGTGCGTGTGCTGAGCAGGTCGGGACAGGAGCTTGCACGCGGCATTGCAGCCTATGATGCTGCAGATATCATGCGGTTGATGGGACATCAGACGAGCGAATTTCATACCCTGGTTGCAGATGCATCATACGAGGAGATCATCCATCGGGACAATATGGTGCTGATGGTATAAGGAGCGTTGATGATGATGGAGCAGAAGATTCGCGCGCAGGCAGAGGCGGCAAAGGCAGCCTCCTATATGTTGGCATCGCTCCGGACAGATGTACGGGATACTGCTCTCCACGCCATGGCAGATGCTCTTCAGTCGAATGCGGATGCTATCCTGCGTGAGAATGCTGCAGATATGGAAGATGCAGCGGCAGCAGGGATGCGCGCCTCTTATCTGGATCGCCTTCGTCTCGATGCGAGGCGAATCTCAGAGATGGCAGAGGGGCTTCGCTTGACGGCAGCACTGCCTGACCCTCTCGGCAAAGAGGATTACTCCGTACGTCGCCCCAATGGGCTGGAGATTCGCCGGATGCGCGTTCCTCTTGGCGTGGTCGGTATGATCTATGAGGCTCGCCCAAATGTGACGGCAGATGCCATTGGGCTCTGCCTAAAATCCGGCAACGCTGTTCTTCTGCGAGGCGGGGCGGATGCCTTGCGCTCGAATACGGCGATTGCTGCAACACTATCGCGTGCCGCTTACGATGCAGGTATTCCAGCAGGGGCGATCCAGTTGCTTGCGATGAAGGATCGCGCCGCTGTTGATGTCATGACACACCTAACGGGATTGTTGGATGTTGTCATCCCGCGTGGTGGAGCAGGACTGATTCGGCGTATTGTAGAGAGCAGCAGCGTACCCGTCATTGAGACAGGCGCAGGGGTCTGCCATATCTATGTGGATCGTGCAGCAGATCTGGATATGGCATATCGGATTGTACGGAACGCCAAGGTTTCACGCCCCTCAGTCTGCAATGCAGCAGAAACCTTACTTGTTCATGATGCTGTTGCGGCGGATTTCCTGCCACAGATGGCTGCTGTTTTGCGTGCAGATGGCGTGGAACTACGCGGCTGCCCTGCGGTACGAAGCATTCTACCAGATGTTTTGCTTGCGGCAGAGGAGGATTG
This sequence comes from uncultured Selenomonas sp., assembly GCA_963518105.1. GTDB lineage: Bacteria > Bacillota > Negativicutes > Selenomonadales > Selenomonadaceae > Centipeda. The sequence continues at coordinate 202,502 of CAUQID010000001.1, read as the reverse complement.
GGCGGAGGAATATGGGGATCTCATTCTTGCCGTTCGCATCGTGCAGAATGCGGATGCGGCGATTGATCACATTAATCGCTATAATACAGGGCACTCCGAGGCAATCGTCACGAATGATATTCTAACAGCACATGACTTTCAGCAGCGTGTGGATGCTTCGACAGTCTATGTCAACGCTTCAACGCGCTTCACGGATGGCTTTGAATTCGGATTCGGTGCAGAGATCGGCATCAGTACGCAGAAGCTCCATGTACGTGGACCGATGGGACTGGAGGCGCTGACGAGTACGAAGTACCTTGTATACGGAGAGGGGCAGGTGCGTGAGGCAGCTCCATCTGCTTCTTGCGGTTGATGCGCTGTGTTGGCGGATATCTGCGTACGCTTAGGCAATATGCGAGATCGCCGAAAGGACGTCGCGACACCATTGATTATCTTTACGCAGCCAGCGCTTTTTTTCTGACCGTCGTGCTCGTTCTGGTCATCCTCAGCATTGCGAGGTGATTGATGTGGAGAGACGAATCGGAATCATGGGGGGGACATTTGATCCCATTCATATAGGGCATCTCATTACCGCTGAGATGGTGCGTTCTGCAGCGGAACTGGATGAGGTGCTCTTTGTCCCGTCTGCGCGGCCTCCGCATAAGGATGGAACATGTGCGGCATCGCCGGAGGACAGGCTTGCTATGACGGCGCGCGCGGTGAGTGAGAATCCGTCATTTTCTGTATCGGATATCGAGCTGCGCAGGGACGGTCCTTCCTATACGGTCGATACAATTGCGGTGCTCCGGGCGCAGCTTGGTGACGCAGTGCTCTTTTTCATCACTGGGGCAGATGCGATGAATGACCTCTATCGTTGGCATGAGCCGCAGCGTCTGCTGCGCTCCTGCCAGTTCATTGTTGCGACGCGGCAAGGCGCTGCGCTCGATGAGCGGATCATCATGGAGAAGTTTACGCCGACGGAGCGCAGTCATATACAGGCTGTGCAGACACCGCATCTGGAGATTTCCTCCACAGCAATACGCGCACGTATTCGTGCGGGGCTTTCCATCCGGCATCTTGTGCCGCGCGCCGTGGAGGAGTATATTGAGGAGAGAGGATTGTATCGTGCGCATGACGAAGAGTTATGAGGAGCTGCAGCACATTCTTGCACAGCAGCTGAGTGAGAGCCGCTACCGGCATTCACTCGGTGTCGCTGAGACGGCCGCCGGGCTGGCGCGCCGATTCGGTATGCATGAAGAACGTGCGCGTATTGCCGGTCTCCTGCATGACTGCGGCCGTGCCTATGCGACGGCAGATCTTCCTGCGGAGGCACGCCGCCGCGGGATTCCCATCGGGAAGATTGAGTCTGCGATGCCGCTGCTCCTTCATGCCTATGTGGGTGCATATCTGATCTATGAGGTCTACGGTGTGAATGATGCCGCAATTGCACAGGCAGTATGGCGGCATACGGTCGGTGGTACGAACATGACGCCGTTGGACAAGATTATCTACTATGCAGATATGATCGAGCCGTCTCGTGTCTATCCAGAGGCTGCGCATCTGCGCATACTGTCACAATCAGTATCGTTGGACGAGATGATGCTGGTCGGACTGACGGAGTCCATCCGATTCGTCCTGCAGAAGGGCGGCCTCATTCATCCGGATACGGTTACGGCACGCAACGAACTGATTTTGGCGGGGGTGCGGCACAAATAAGACAGACACCATACAGATAGCAGAGAATACAATGCCGGCGAAGAGAGGGGGAAACGATGGCGGAGTATGATGCGGAGGATCTTGCTGCGCAGCTGGCAAGTGAAAACTCGCGCGAAAATATCAACAAGCGGCGCAGCCAGCGGAAGCGCCGCCGCCGTATGGCGTTTTTCCGCAGCATTTTTCGCCTGATCACTACTGTCATTTTGCTCGCCGCCGTCAGCATCGCCGGTTACTATCTAATCGGGTGGGGAGTTCAGGCCTACCGCGACGTGCGCGATATGTATGAAGCATATCTCATCCGGCAGGAGGAAAACCGCGGTGCAGTCGATGTTCGGTTTGACGGCTATACGAATGTACTCGTACTTGGTTTGGACGATGCGGTCAATATGGACGATGCCGAGGAAAAACGTGCCGATGCCATCCTGCTCATCAGTATGGAGAATGCCACGGGGAAGGTTCGCATCCTCAACATTCCGCGTGATACGTGGACACCGATGGCACATAACAAAGGGGAGACGCGGCTCGCCAATGTCTATGCCGTCGGCGGAGCACCACTCATGGTGCGGACCATCAACCAGATGTTTGACATCTCTATCCACCAGTATGTAGTCATCGACCTCGTAACATTTGGGCAGATCATCGATGCGGTGGGGGGGATCGACCTCTACATTGAGCGGGATATGGACTACGACGATCCTGCGGCAGGACTTGCCATCCATATGCGGCAGGGGTATCGCCATCTAGATGGAAAGGGCGCGGAGTACTATCTGCGCTATCGGAGCGATGATCTCGGCGATCTTGGACGCACGCAGCGTCAGCAGAAATTTGTGAAGGCGTTTTACGCGAAGCTGCTGCGCGTGGATACACTGCCCAAAGTCCCTAAGATTGCAGACATTCTCAAGCAAAACGTTACGACAAGTGCGGAGCTGTTTGACTCCGTGCACCTCGGCAATGTCATTCGCAAACTCAGCAGCGAGCCGCCGCGCACCATCATGCTGCCCGGTGATTTTTCTCGTGAGGATGATACTGTGTGGATCATGGATCGCACGGCGGCCGATGAAATCATACATGAACTTTTCCCGCCGGAGGAGGCGGGGCAGGAGAAGCAGGAGGAAAAATCTTGACAGAGCAAGAAAAATGCCGTGTGATTTGCAGAGCGGCAGATGAAAAGAAGGCGCGCGACATTGTGGAGATGGACATGATCGGTCTCATGTCGACAAACGATTATTTCGTCATCTGTTCCGCGAATACAGCAACACAGGTGCGTGCGATTGCGGACAACATCGAGGAGAAGATGGAGGAGGCGGGTATCTCGTTCCTCCACAAGGAAGGGTATCGCGAGGGGGAGTGGGTACTTCTCGACTACGGCGATACCGTAGCGCATATTTTCCAACAGGATGCGCGCGAATACTATGCATTGGAGCGTCTCTGGGGCGATGCCCGACTCACCCCTTACGAGGAATAGGGCCGTATGCAGGAGCGAGCGGAGCGGACTGCCGGTGCAGGACACCCGCGTAAATACGGCCCAAGTCAGGTAGCGGACCTTACGGCGGTGCGTGAGAGTCCGTTCGGAATCTTTCTGGATGCAGAGACAGGGAATACGAATGACGATATTCTGCTGCATACGGTCCAGCAGACCGCGCCGGTCAAGGTAGGCGACCGTGTCCGCGTCTTTCTCTATCTCGATCCGAAGCGCCGTCTCACGGCGAGTATGAGAACGCCTCGTATGAAGGAGGGGCAGGTCGCCCGTCTGCGCGTGATCAATGTCACAAAGGAGGGCGCATTCCTCGATGTCGGTGCGGAGCGCGGTATTTTTCTGCCCTATGCAGGGATGCGCGGCCGTCCGCAAGTGGGGGAGACCGTCTGGGCAAAACTCTATACGGACAAGTCCGGTCGTCTCGCCGTGACGATGGAGGTAGAGGATGAACTGCGTCGTGCTTCGCGCCCTGCCGCAGGGGTGCGTATCGGTGATCGCCTGCGCGGCTCTGTCTATAACATTACGGATCGCGGCGTGTTTCTTTTTACGGAGGAGCGGTATATCGTCTTCATCGACCACAGCGAGATCCCGCACCGGCCGCGTGTCGGTGAGACCGTTGAGATGCGTGTGACTTATCTGCGGGATGACGGCCGCCTAAATGCCTCGCTGCGGCCGCCGAAGGAGACCGCGCGTCTGGCGGATGCGGATGCCATTGTTGCCTTGCTTGAGGAGCACGGCGGCAAGATGCCCTATACCGATGCCTCATCTCCGGAGGTCATTCAAAGCCGATTCCATATCAGCAAGGCGGCCTTTAAGCGCGCACTCGGAAGATTGATGAAGGAGGGACGAATCCTTCAGCGTGATGGGTGGACATATTTGTCGGAGGAAAACAAAAAGCTCTAGTTTTTTTTAAAGATAAGCAGGAAAATTTTCCCAAAGAGCGAATACAGACCATAGCAAACAATGTTTACGAGCATGGGGGAGAGAGATAAATGGCAGAGACGGTTACAGAAGAGAGAAAAGGCATCCTGCTTGAGACAGGAACGAACGAATTTGAGATCGTCGAGTTCAGTATCGGAAAGGTGAACTACGGCATCAACGTCGCGAAGGTGCGCGAGGTCATTACGCGTACGCCAGTCACCGCGATGCCCGAGGCGCATCCCTATGTAGACGGGCTGTTCACATTGCGCGGCAAGGCGATTCCGCTGGTCAATATGGCGCGCTGCCTCAACCTCCAGACGGCGGATGAGCTGCAGAACATCATCGTCACCGAGATCAATAACTACGATATCGGTTTCCTTGTCGGCAGCGTATATCGTATCCACCGCATTTCGTGGAAGAACATGGAGCCTGCGCCGAACGTGGGCGAGGGATCGCGTGTTGTCGGCATTATTAAGATGGAGGATCGCATCGTCCTTCTGCTCGACTTTGAGACGATCATCGCCGAGATCAATCCCGAGATCAACCAAAAGCTCACGACCGTCACCGAGGCGACGCAGGATGCCAAGACACGCCGCGGCACAGCGCATATCGTCGTCGCCGAGGACTCTAAGATGCTGCGTGACCTGCTCGTGACAACGCTGCACGAGGCGGGATACAAGTTTATTCGCGATTTTGGCAACGGGCAGGATGCATGGGACTATCTTCAGGATCTTTCACGTAAGAACGGTCCGATCGAGAACCATGTCCGCATCATTATCTCCGACGTCGAGATGCCGAAGATGGACGGACATCGTCTGCTGAAACTCGTGCGCGAGGACAATCGTTTGAGCGGTGTTCCGCTCGTCCTGTTCTCCTCTCTCATCAGTGAAGAGATGAAGCGTAAGGGGGAGAGCCTCGGCGCATCCGGACAGGTCTCAAAGCCGGAGATCAACCAGCTCATCGATCTGCTGGATACGCTCACCTTTGGCGAGCCGCTCCACGACGTTGTTGAGGACAACTAAATCTGCATACTGGGAGGACTGCTGCTGATGTAGCAGTCCTTTTTCGTTCTATTGACATGGCTCCAAAATCTCGTTATCATAGAGTGCAAGGAGATGGTAAAATGAAGGTAGCAGTCCTCATGGGAAGCGATTCTGACTGGCCGATTCTAAAGCCTGCGGTCGCGCTTCTGAAACAGTTCGGCATTGAGCCAGTGGTCAAGGTGGCCTCTGCCCACCGTACACCGTCCATCGTTCGTGATTTCGTCATGGAGGCAGATCACAATAAGGATTTTGCCGCATTCATCGTTGCGGCGGGCGCAGCAGCGCACCTTGCCGGTGTTGTCGCGAGCTATACGATTAAACCTGTTATTGGCGTGCCCATCAATGCGACGCCGCTCAACGGCATGGATGCTCTATACAGTACGGTGCAGATGCCTTCTGGCGTGCCCGTCGCATGTATGGCAATCAATGGTGCGAAGAATGCTGCTGTCTTTACAGCGGAGATTCTCGCAGTAAATGATGCATCGATTGCGGAGGCACTGATGGACTACCGTGAGAAGATGGTGCTGGATGTCGAGGAAAAGGCGGCGCGTGTCGCAGCACAGCTGTAACAGATATTTTCTCTAATGGAGCAGAATGAAAGGCAGGCTAGCGATGGAGCGGAAAGAGGCTCTTTATGAAGGTAAGGCAAAGATTATCTATGCAACGGAGCACCCGGACGAATATCTCGTCTACTACAAGGACGATGCAACGGCAGGAAACGGAGCGAAGCGCGGAACAATCGCGGATAAGGGCGTCATGAACAATAAAATGACGGCTTTCTTCTTCGATCTTCTGGCGAAGGAGGGGATTCCGCATCACTATCTCTCCATGCCGAGTGACCGCGAGATGATTGTCAAGAAGCTGACGATCATTCCGCTGGAGGTCATCGTCCGCAATGTTGCAGCGGGATCTCTGGCACAGCGCCTCGGACTTGAGGAGGGCGTGCCCATGCCGTTCCCCGTTATCGAGTATTGCTACAAAAACGACGATCTCGGCGATCCAATGCTGAACCGCTATCATATCCGTGCCGTGAAGATTGCGACCGACGCGGAGCTGGATGAGATCGAGCGTCTTTCCCTGAAGATCAACGATATCCTGACGAAATTTCTCAAGACCAAGCGTGTCGACCTCATTGATTTCAAGCTGGAATTTGGCAAAGACGTACAGGGGAATATCATCCTTGCCGATGAGATTTCGCCGGATAACTGCCGTTTCTGGGACAGTGAAACGAAGGAGAAACTGGATAAGGATCGTTTCCGCCGCGACCTCGGCAACGTAGAGGATGCGTACAAGGAGATGCTCCGCAGGCTAACGGGAGAAGCATAAGAGCAATGTACGAAAAAGTGCCAAAGTGGAAAGAAGAGTGCGGCATCTACGGTGTCTATGCGCCGTCGGAGGATGTTTCCGAGATGACGTACCTCGGGCTCTTTGCGCTCCAGCACCGCGGACAGGAAAGCGCGGGCATTGCACTCACCGATGGCTATTGGATTGATGTGAAAAAGGGCATGGGGCTGGTCAGCGAGGTTTTTCGCGAGCAGCTTCCGCGCCTTGAGAATGCGAAGATTGCCATAGGGCACGTTCGCTATGCGACGACGGGGTTCAGTCTCGCCGCGAATGCTCAGCCGCTCCGCGTCAACTATGCGGGAGGGGCTCTTGCGCTTGCGCACAATGGAGATCTGACGAATGCCGGACTCATTCGCCGTGATCTCGAGGAAAAAGGGACTGTATTCCAGACGACGATTGACTCCGAAGTGTTCGTGCACCTGATTGCGCGCTCGCAGAAGGCAGCTGTTGAGGAACGTATTCTTGAAGCAGTCAGTGTTGTGCGCGGCGCATTCTGTCTGAGCATCATGACGGAAGATAAACTCATCGGTATACGTGATCCGCAGGGATTCCGCCCGCTCTGTATTGGGCGGACGCCGGACGGCGGATGGGTGCTCTCCTCAGAGACTTGCGCGCTTGACGTCAATGGTGCGGAGTTCGTACGCGACGTTCTGCCGGGTGAGATGGTTGTGATGGATGGGACAGGACTGCGCTCCTTCCGCTTCTCCAACGGCAACGATATGGCCTCTTGTATCTTTGAATATATCTATTTCGCGCGCCCGGACTCTATCATCGACGGACAGAGTGTTCATGCGGCGCGCTTTGAGATGGGCCGTGTTCTGGCACGTGAGTCTGGATTCCGCGGAGATGTCGTTATCTCTGTGCCGGATTCTGGTACGACGGCGGCGACGGGATTTGCCTATGAGGCGGGGATTCCGTTTGCCGAGGGCCTTATCAAGAACCGCTATATCGGACGCACCTTTATCCAGCCGACGCAGAAGCAGCGCGATGCTGCTGTTAAATTGAAGCTGAGTCCTGTGCGCTCAGTCGTAGCTGGGAAGTCTGTCATCATGGTCGACGATTCCATTGTGCGCGGGACAACGAGCGGCAAGATTGTGCGCCTCCTGCGTAATGCGGGAGCACGGGAGATCCACGTTTGCATCAGCAGTCCGCCGATTACTGACCCGTGTTATTATGGCATTGATACCTCCATCCGCAAGGAACTGATCTCAGCGACGAAGAGCGTAGAGGAGATCTGTGCTTTCATAGGAGCAGACTCTCTGCACTTTATTTCGCTTGAGGGGCTGCGCGGGTGTGTTCCGTCTCTGAATCCGGATCACATGTGCTATGCCTGCTTTAACAATCACTATCCCGTTCCCGAGGAGGATGCTGAACTTGATGAGGACGATAAGATCATTCTCGAGCGGCGGCGGATTGCACAGCGTGAAAGGGGGCTCTGAGAGCGATGGAGAAAATGACCTATCGCAGCGCAGGTGTTGATATCGATGCGGGAAATGCATCTGTGTCTATGATTAAGGACTGTGTGCGCGCTACCTATCGGCCGGAGGTGCTGGGGGATCTCGGTGGATTCGGCGGCCTGTTTGCGCTCAATACAAAAGCCTATAAAGAGCCCGTTCTCGTCTCCGGGACAGACGGTGTTGGGACGAAGCTGCGTCTTGCCTTTTTGCTGGGCAAACACGATACCATCGGACAGGATGCCGTTGCCATGTGTGTCAACGATATCCTCGTACAGGGGGCAGAGCCGCTCTTTTTCCTCGATTACCTCGCCGTCGGCAAACTCGAGCCGGTGCAGGTTGCCGAGGTGGTGACGGGGGTGGCGCGTGCCTGCAAAGAATCCGGCTGTGCGCTGATTGGCGGAGAGACAGCGGAGATGGCAGGGTTTTACCCCGCCGGTGAGTATGATATCGCCGGCTTTGCCGTGGGCGTCGCGGAGCGGGCAAAGCTCATTACGAGTGCGCGTGTCAAGGCAGGAGATGTACTTCTCGGGCTTCCATCTTCCGGTGTTCACTCAAACGGCTATTCGCTCGTGCGAAAGATTGTCTTTGATCACAAGGGCTTTCGGGGTGATGAGTACATAGAGGCGCTTGGCAAAACAATCGGCGAGGAGCTTTTGATGCCGACCCGCCTCTATCCGCGTGTCTGTCTGCCGCTGATTCGGGATTTCGATATTCATGGCATGGTGCATATCACGGGCGGTGGCTTCTACGAGAACATTCCGCGCGCGCTGCCGGAGGACATGGGCGCTGCCGTAGACGCTGCTGCATGGGAGATGCCGGCAGTCTTCCGCCTCCTGCAGGAGTGGGGCAACGTCGACTGGGCAGAGATGTACCGCACGTTCAATATGGGCATCGGCATGGTGGTGATTGTCTCTGCAGATGAGGCGGAGCGTATCTGTACGCATCTCGCAGCACAGGGTGAGCAGGTGTACCGCATCGGCTGCGTGACCGAGGGGGTGCATGAGGTCGTCATCAAGGGCGGTGTCTTTGATGCGTGAGGAGAAAATCGGTGTTCTCTGCTCAGGGCGCGGATCGAATCTGGCCTCCATTATCGCTGCGGTAGAGCGCGGTGACATCCGTGCGGAGATTGCCGTCGTGATTGCGGACAAGGCGGATGCCTATGCACTTGAACGTGCGCGTGAGAAGGGTATCCCCGCCGTCGCAGTTGTCTATCGCGACTATGCCGCGCGTGCGGATTTCGAGGATGCTTTGCGTGCGGAACTGAGCACCCATGGTGTTACGCTCATCGTGCTCGCGGGATTTATGCGCATTCTTACGCCTGCCTTTGTGCATGCCTACGCGGGACATATTCTCAACATTCACCCTGCGCTTCTGCCGAGTTTTCCGGGGGCACACGCCCATCGGGATGCGCTTTCCTATGGTGTGAAGGTCAGCGGTTGTACCGTTCACTTTGTGGATGAGGGAACAGACTCCGGCCCGATCATTATGCAGGCGGCTGTTCCCGTGCATGATGATGATACGGAGGAGACACTTGCGGCGCGTGTGCTCGCAGAGGAGCACCGCATCTTTCCCGAGGCGATTCGCCTCTATGTCGATGGACGGCTGCAGATGGACGGGCGGCAGGTTCGCATACTGCCTTGCCAGTGAAGGAGGACAATCATGAAGATCAAGCGTGCTCTCATCAGTGTATCCGATAAGACCGGTGTTGTGGCATTCGCACGCAGCCTGCATGAGGCGGGTGTTGAGATCGTCTCCACAGGCGGAACAATGAAAGCGCTGCGTGAGGCGGGAATTCCTGTTGTCTACGTCAGCGATGTCACGGGCTTCCCGGAGATTATGGACGGGCGCGTCAAGACCCTGCATCCCTTTATCCATGGAGGCATCCTTGCCGTACGCGGCGATCAGACCCATGAGAAGGCGCTGCGCGAGCTGAAGATCACGCCGATCGATTTGGTGGCGGTCAATCTCTATCCGTTCAAGGAGACGGTCGCAAAGCCGGATGTCACGCTCGCAGAGGCGGTAGAGCAGATTGATATCGGCGGACCTGCGATGATTCGCGCCGCTGCGAAGAACTTTAAGTTCGTCACCGTCATTACGAATCCTGCACGTTATGAGGAGATTGCGGAAAAGATTAGGGCAGAGGGCGCAGTAGACGGCATGACACGCATGCAGCTCGCCCATGAGGCGTTTGCCCATACGGCGGATTATGACGCCGCAATCAATGCCTATCTTGCCCAGCAGCTGGAAAAATGAGGGAGACAACGTGAATATTCTCGTAATCGGATCGGGCGGGCGTGAGCACGCCCTCTTTTGGAAACTCTCCGAAAGTCCGCAGACGGAGCATATCTATGCTGCACCCGGGAACCCGGGCATGAGGAATGCTGTCCCTATCGATGTCACGGATACCGCCGCCATCCTGTGTTTTGCCAAGGAGAAGGAGATCGGTCTTGTCGTTGTTGGGCCAGAGGTTCCGTTGATGAACGGCCTGGTGGATGAACTGGAGGCAGCAGGCATCCGTACCTTTGGACCGCGGGCGAAGGCGGCGGAGATTGAGGGGTCGAAGTCCTTTGCCAAGAACCTCATGAAGAAGTACGGGATTCCGACGGCGCGTTATGAGGTGTTTACTGAGGCAGAGCCGGCACGCGCCTATATTCGGCAGGAGGGTGCGCCTATCGTCGTCAAGGCGGACGGGTTGGCTGCAGGGAAAGGCGTCATTGTCGCTGAGACTGTACAGGAGGCGATAGATGCCGTCAATGCCATCATGGAGGACAACTCGTTCGGTGCTGCGGGAACCCGTGTTGTTATTGAGGAGTTCATGGAGGGCGAGGAGGCATCGCTGCTCGCCTTTACTGACGGCGTGCATATCCGTCCCATGATCAGTGCACAGGATCATAAGCGTGCCTATGATGGGGATAAAGGACCTAATACGGGCGGTATGGGAACGTATGCGCCCGCACCTGTCATGACCCCGGAAATAACCAATCGTGCGATCGAGGAGATTCTAAAGCCGACCATAGCTGCTATGGCCCAGGAGGGGCGTCCCTACCGCGGCTGTCTCTACCTCGGTCTGATGGTGACCGATGAGGGACCGAAGGTCGTTGAGTTCAATGCACGCTTTGGCGATCCTGAGACGCAGGTGGTTCTTCCCCTTCTCGATGGAGATCTTGTTGAGATTATGTGTGCGTGCGCAGATGGGACGCTTGCCAATGTTTCGATTGACTGGCAAGACGGCGCGGCGGTCTGTGTTGTGCTTGCAGCAGGCGGCTATCCTAACGACTATGAAAAGGGGCATGAGATTCGCGGCATCGAGGATGCCGAGGCGATGGGGGCGCTCGTATTTCATGCGGGGACGTCGCTGCGTGACGGACATATTGTTACGAACGGCGGACGTGTTCTCGGTGTTGTCGGCAGGGGGGAGGATATTGCTGCGGCAGTACAGTCTGCCTACGCGGCGGTGGATCGGATCTCGTTCCAGAATGCCTATTGCCGCAGAGATATTGCGCACCGTGCACTACACCGCTGACTCTTTTTGTATCATCATATCGGGCTTGCCAAACTCTTTTGGTGATCCCGATTTTTTTATGCAGGCGTGATAATACGGCCTTGTTGTGTCAAACTATTGTATGGATATATTGACAGGCATTATCATTTCATGTTAGGGTAGTGCATCGAAAAAATCTGGAAGGGGGGGAGAGGTTGCTCACATCTTATGACAAGAACTATCTGCGCATCGGACTGCCTGCGGCACTGGAAGGTGTTCTGATGATCTTTCTCAGCAACGCGGATATTATCATGGTCGGCTCGCTTGGGACAGCGGCCATCGCTGCGGTCAGTATCTTTACCCAGCCGCGTATGATACTGCTCACGGTAGCACGTTCGGTGGCAGCGGCTGTCACCATTCTGGTTGCAGAGCGGTTTGGACGGGATAGGCATGATACCTATGGCGATATTCTAAAAAAGACGATGGTATTGGTTGCCTTCGCCCTTGGGAGCGCACATATTCTCTTTTTTCTCTGCCTCGATGAGATTCTCCTTTGGATGGGAGCGCAGTACGACTATCTCCCTGATGCACTGCTCTACGGTACATGGACGCTGCCCGCTGTCTTCATCACATCATTGACCGTGCTCATGCAGGCGGTGATGTTCGGGCGTGGCGAGTCCATGACGGTACTCTCCATCAATATGCAGGGGAATGTTGTCAATGTCGTACTCAATGCAGTCCTCATCTTTGGGCTCGGCCCGTTTCCTCAGCTCGGGGTTCTGGGGGCTGCACTCGGCACAATCGGCGGTGCTGTCTGGTCATTTGTCATGAGCATGCGCATCCTCCTCATATGGGGGATTTTCCGGCAGGGCAGCTATCGCTTGACGAGCGCTTACCTGCGCGAATTTTTTGGTGTGTTTGGTGGTATTTTCAGTGAACAGGGCTTCGAACGGATCGGCATGGTTCTTTATACGCGCATGGTCGCAGAACTTGGAACTGTCGCCTATGCGGTGCATTCGATCGCTATGAACTTCTGTGACTTCTACTATAACTTCTGCAATGGCATGGGAAAGGCAAGTACGGTTCTGGCTGGCCATAACAGAGCTATAGAGAAGAGTGAGGAGTGGAGGCGTTACCTCTGGACAGGAATGCGCTGGAGTTTGATCTTTTCGACAGGTGCGTTCCTCTTGACCTATGTGCTGCGCAGTGAGATCTTCGGCATTTATGCGCATGATCCGGCACTTTTTCCACTGGGTAGCCTGATCATTGCCTACGTTGCGGTTGTAAGCTTTCCGGAGGCCTATCAGATGGTCTGTGCGGGGATACTGCGCGCCAGCGGGAAGACAACGCAGGTAGCGGCCTATTCATTTGTCAGCATTACGATTCTTCGCCCGATTATAACGTATATTCTTGTTTACGAATTTCAGATGGGACTTGAAGGAGCCTGGCTCTCACTTGCCATCGATCAGAGTACCCGCGCCCTTTGTGCAGCAAGCCTTCTGCGTAGTGTTTACCGGAAGGGATATTCTGCTCCGCTTTATCCATCTCTGTAGATAAAACAAATGAACAGGTGTTTGTGTATAAAATTATTCAAAACATCTAACTTGGACATATTGACAATTATGTCCAAGCTAGATATACTACATCTGGGGATTTGCGAAAACTGAATAGAATAATACGTTGTGAGTGTCGATTTAGGACTGCTATCGCTATGGTACAGACCTAAAGTCGAGCGATGAGAGGAAAATGGGTGTAACGCCCGTGCTGTCCCGCAGCCGTGAATAGGGAGCATTCTTCCACAGGCATAAGCCTGTGCCTGTGAAAGTCACTGGGGCGACCCCGGGAAGGCGGAGGAATGTGTTGATCTATAAGCCGGAAAGCCTGCTCGCAATAGGATTCATTGATGGACTCACGAGAGATGGGGAGATGGATGCACGGGGGCTGCGCTGGATGGGCTGCAGTTCCGTTTGTTTTTCGTGCGCACTCTGCCGCCTGCCTCCTGTGAGGAAGGTGTTTTTTTGTTTGAAATTATAAAAAGGAGTTGGGGAGTTGAGTGCAAAAGCCTTGCTGATGCGTCTTGGCCAAATGCTGCTCACGTTATTGGGTGTAACGTTCTTAACATTTGCGCTGACATTTTTTGCTCCAGGTGATCCTGTGGATGCGATCCTGGAGACGGGCGATACCATTGTTTCGCAGGAGACAATCGAGCGAACACGCCATGAGCTCGGGCTCGATCTTCCGTTTCATCAGCAGTATATTCGCTGGCTGGATGGGGTTGTACATGGCGATATGGGAATGTCCTATTCTGCGAAGATCCCTGTGGAGGATAAACTCCTGCAGAATCTGCCGGGCACACTTCTCTTGGCAGGAACAGCAGTTATTATGATGCTGCTGATTTCCATTCCGACAGGCGTTGTGTCGGCGCTCTACCGCAACCGCTGGCCCGATCAAGTCATCCGCGTCTTCACCTTTCTCGGTGTCTCGATGCCGAGTTTCTGGGTGGGACTCATTCTGCTCTATGTCTTTGGTCTAAAACTGGGGCTTTTCCCGATTGCGGGCGGCGAGGTAAGTCTAGACCGTATGATTCTCCCTGCCTTTACGCTTGCGATCCTGCTCTCATCGAAGTATACGCGGCAGGTGCGCACGGCCGTGCTTGAGGAGCTCGGACAGGACTACGTGACGGGTCTGAAGGCGCGCGGTATGTCGATGCAGCGTATCCTCTGGCGCCATGTTCTGCCGAATGCATTTCTGCCGCTCATCACACTGCTCGGCCTTGCGATTGGCTGGCTGCTTGGCGGTGTTGCCGTTATTGAGATTGTATTCTCGTGGCCGGGCATCGGACGTCTTGCTGTGCGTGCGATTGAGACACGCGACTACCCGCTCCTGCAGGGCTTTGTCCTCTGGATTGCAACGCTCTATATGATTGTGAATCTGATTGTTGATATATCCTATACCTATCTGGATCCGAGACTGCGAAAGGGGGCGAAATCATGACAAGAGATGCGCTTCTCTTTCGTCTCTATACGGGGCTGATCCTGTTGATTGCGCTCGCTGCAATCTTTGCGCCTTTGCTTACTTCGTATGATCCATATGAATCGCAGATTCAGATGTCTCTGCTCCCGCCATCTGCCGAGCACTACTTCGGAACGGATAAGCTGGGGCGTGATCTCTTTACTCGAGTGCTCTATGGTGCACGGGTTTCGTTGACAATGACACTGTTTGTTGTCGTTCTTATTGCGGGGCTTGGCACGCTGATCGGTGTCATCTCCGCCTATGTCGGCGGCAAGGTCGATACAGTAATCATGCGGCTTGCTGATATTTTTCTGGCATTTCCGGGCATTGTGCTTGCGATTGCAATTGCAGGTGTGCTTGGCGGCAGTGCTGTCAATGCAGTCCTGGCCCTTGTGGTTGTCGGTTGGACGAAGTATGCACGCCTCGCACGCAGCTTGACTCTGAAAGTGAAGCAGCAGGATTATTTGGCTGCCGCCATTACAAACGGTACACGACAGGCGGATATGATTCGGCGGCATATCCTGCCGAACATCCTGCCGATCATCATTGTGACAGCGGCGCTCGATATTGGGGCGCTTATGATGGAGCTTGCGGGGCTCTCCTTCCTCGGATTCGGCGCACAGCCGCCGACGCCGGAATGGGGCCTCATGCTGAATGAGGGCCGCCAGCTGATTCAGACGGCGCCCTGGCTTATGATCTTCCCCGGACTGGCGATTGTCATCGTCGTTGCGGTATTTAATCTTTGGGGAGATAGTCTGCGGGATATTATGGACCCGCGCAAGGCGAATTAAAGGAGGAACAAATGGGAAAGAAAAAAAGATGGCTTGCGGCACTTCTGACTGGCTGTATGGCAGCGGCGCTCCTGACAGGCTGCGGCGGCGGAAATCAGTCCGCAGGCGACAAAACGACGCTGAAGGTCGGCGTTACAAATTTTGCGGATTCTCTTGAACCCACGGAGAATGCATTTGGATGGGTTGTCGTACGCTATGGCATAGGTGAGACACTGACGCAGTTTGATGAAAAGATGAACATCCAGCCGTGGCTTGCCGAGAGTTGGGAGATCAGTGACGATAAGCTGACGTGGATATTCAAAATTCGTGATGTTAAGTTTTCGAACGGCAGGCCTCTGACGGCTGCAGCGGTCAAGGCATCCCTTGAGCGTACATTTGCGAAGAATACACGCGCAGCAACCTTCTTCAAGTATACGAATATGGAGGCGGACGGACAGACACTCAAGATCACGACGGATAAACCGGCACCGAGTATGCTGGGCTATCTTGCAGATCCGCTCTTCCTCATTGTCGATGTTGAGAGCGAAAAGGAGCGTAACTTTGCAACGCAGGGACCTATTGGTACCGGTCCGTATGTCTGTGAGTCCTTCGTGAAGGAAAAGGCCGTCATGAAGAAGAACCCGAACTACTGGGGCGGAGAAGTTCCCTTTGAAACGATAGAGATTCCGTCCATCGACGATCCGAATACACGCGCGATGGCCCTGCAGTCGGGTGAGGTCGATATGGCAGTCAACATTGCTGCTGGTGATATTGGGCTCTTCAGTGACACTGCGAAGTTCCATGTTGACCGCATTGCATCGCTGCGTACGGTTTTGGCGCGCATCAACCAAAAGGGGATTCTTGGCGATCCGAAGGTACGCGCTGCGTTCATTTCGATGACGGACCGCAAGGCGTACAATGAGGTTATCCTCAAAGGGACCTTTATCCCGGGAAAGGCTCCGGTTCCGCCCTCTCTTGACTATGGTTTCGATCAGCTGACCGATCCGAATGCCTACAATGTCGAGCGTGCAAAGCAGCTCCTCGATGAGGCAGGCTGGAAGGATACAGACGGCGACGGCATTCGTGATAAGGACGGCAAACCACTGTCTGTGGACTTTATCATCTACAACAGCCGTGCTGAGCTGCCGATCTATGCAGAGGCAGTCCAGGCGGATGCGAAGAAGGTTGGCATCGATGTGAAGGTCAAGACGGTTGATTACAATCTTCTTGACAAAATTGGAATCAATGGTGAGTATGACCTGCTGATTTCCAACATCACGACGGCAAATACGGGTGACCCCGAGATTTACCTCAACTGGTACTGGCGCACGAACATCAACGGCAACAACCCGCAGAACGGCTCCGGTTACAGCAATCCTGCATACGATGCGCTCTGTGCTGACCTTGCTGTTGAGTTTGACCGTGGAAAACGCCGTCAGCTGATGATCGATATGCAGCAGATTCTGCTGGACGACGGCGCAGCGCTGTTCCTTGGTTATCCCGAGACGAACATCATCAGTTCCACGAAGATCACGGGCGCGATTATGCATCCGGCAGACTACTACTGGATCACGAACAAGATCAAACCTGCGAAGTAATAAGGAGGAGAAGCCCGAATGTTAGTTGAGGTGCGAGGGCTCAAAATCGCATACGAAGGCACGGAAATGGTGCACGGCGTGGACTTCACCCTCAAGGACGGGGAAGTGCTGACCATTGTCGGCGAAAGCGGCAGCGGAAAGACCACCGTCATTCGGGCGATGCTCGGCTGTCTGCCGCATGTCGGCAGAGTAACGGCCGGTGAGATCCTCTATGACGGAAAGGATATGACGAAGTGCTCCGCAGAGGACTGGCGCCGCGTGAGCGGTAAGACCGCCGCGATGATCTTTCAGGACAGCGGCAGCATGATGGATCCGATTCGGACCATCGGCGAGCAGTTTGTTGAGTACATCCAGACACATGATGATATGGGCGTGAAGGAGGCTGCTGCGCAGGCACAGGATATGCTCACGCGCATGCACCTCTCCAATCCTGCCAATGTCATGAAGTGCCATCCGTTTGAACTGTCGGGCGGCATGCGCCAGCGCGTCGGTGTCGCCATGGCGATGTTCTTCAAGCCGGCACTCCTGCTCGCCGATGAGCCGACATCCGCACTGGATGTGACGACGCAGGCGCAGGTCGTCAACGAAATGATGGATATCTGTCAACTAGATGGGACATCCATTGTGCTCGTGACACACAATCTCGGCGTTGCCGCCTATATGTCGGATCAGATCATGGTCATGCAGAACGGCAGTGTTGTTGAGCACGGCACCGCCGAAGAGATCATCGAGCACGCACAGCAGGCGTATACAAAGGAACTCCTGCGTGCCGTACCACAGATTGGAGGAGAGCGTTATGACAACATCGGAGCGTGAGGTTATCCTGCGCATCGATCACATCACGAAGCGCTTTCCTCTGGAGGGTGGTAAGGTACTTACGGCATGCGATGACGTGACGTTCCCCGTCTATCGGGGAGATATTCTCGGCATCGTTGGTGAGAGCGGCTGTGGAAAGAGTACGCTGGTGCGCACATTGATGCAGCTGCATCCGCCGTCGGCGGGGCAGATCTTCTTTAAAGACCAGGAGATCACTGGACTCAAGGGCGAGGATGCGCGCAATATGCGGCGCAACATCCAGATGGTGTTCCAGGACCCGACGACCTCGTTCAATCCGAAGATGAAAATCAAGGACATCATCTGCGAACCGCTTCGAAACTTTGGCCTTCTCGAAGGCAGCGCACGTGACAAGGCAGCAGATCTGCTGCGTCTTGTCGATCTGCCCGAGGAGTTCGCTGAACGCTACCCCGCGAATATGAGCGGCGGACAGCGTCAGCGTGTAGGCATCGCGCGTGCACTTGCGCTCGAGCCTGAGATTCTGGTCTGCGATGAGGCAACGAGCGCACTCGATGTTTCCGTACAGGAAACAATTGTGGAGCTTCTTGTGCGCATCCAGCGCGAGCGGAACCTGACGATTCTCTTTATCTGTCATGATCTCGCACTTGTCTCGCGTCTCTGCACCCGCGTCGTCGTTATGTACTTCGGCAAGGTTGTGGAGGAGCTGGAGGGGAAAGATCTCGCACAGGCAAAGCATCCGTACACGCAAAAGCTTCTGAAGTCCGTGTTCACACTTCTGCCGAAGGGCAAGGCGCCGCGCATCGAAGTCCCGGAGATGGAGATGCCGGATCAGGTCACAAACGCAGGATAATTCCAAATGAAAAACCCGGCGAGTTTTCGCCGGGTTTTTTTGATGCAGTGATTGCGTTTGCTTACTGAAGCGCTTTCTTCAGTGTCTCCATATTCTTGCGCATGGTGTCGATGTAGGCATCCTTTGCTGCGGGGGTTGCCTCGCCGGTGACGACGGGGTCGAGTGTGTAGATCTTTGCACCCGTCTCGCGTGCAATCGTCTCAGCAGCAGCAGGGGAGTACTGAGGCTCGGTGAAGAGCACCTTCGTCGGCAGTGCGTTTACTTGCTCAATGGTCTCCTGCAGCTCGCTCGGTGTCGGTTCTGTGCCCGGCTCGCGCTCCACGACTCCGATGATGTTCAGATGGAACTCCTCAGCGAAGTAGGGGAAGGCTTCGTGGAATGTTACGATATCCTTATGCGGTACATTATCGAGTGCTGCATGCATCTCTGTCTTGAGCGCCGTCAGTTTTTTAATGTAGTCTGCAGCATTCTTCTCATAGGCATCCGCATGTGTGGGGTCAGCCTCCTTCAGCTGATCTGCAATATTGCGTACCTGCTGGATGGCGTCCGTGACGCTCAGCCAAACATGCGGGTTGTCGCCCTCCTCATCGTGCAGGAGTGTGATGCCGCGTGAGGCATCGATGACGGCCAGCTTCTTCTGCTGTTCGGTCACCTTGTCCATAAAATCTTCCATGCCTGCACCGTTGATGATGAAGGCGTCTGCTTTCTCAAGGGTTTTCATATCCTCGGTCATAAGCTGGTAGTCATGCAGACAACCCGTCTGCGGCTTTGTCATGTTGTAGACATCGACCCCGTCGATACCGTCTGTGATATTGATGGCTGCAACATACATGGGATAGAATGACGTGACGATATGGAACGGCTCGGCAGCCTTCTTCTCGGCCGGTTTCTCCACTGTCTTGTTCGCACCGCAGCCGACAAGAGCAACGGAGAGGACAAGGAGCAGGAGAGAGAGAATTTTTGTAGCACTATGCATAGATAACAGATCTCCTTAAAATAACTGAATGTTTGATGGATTTGGGTTAAATCTCGCAAGAGAAATGATAGCGCAAGCTGAGATGTATTGTCAATAGAAAAGGATAAAATATAGAAAAAAATTATCCATGAATACTATGTATAAATAAATGTTCAATCAAACACGAGAACATATAAAGATATTCTCCTCTATTTCGTGAAAATTTCATTACGCGATTGACATGGATTATCCACATGCGTTATAATATCAACGTGTCATTTATCGGCACAAATATACTCCGCGCGTGGAGGGAGGGAAATGCATGGCAAATGAAATTAAGGTCGGCAAGAATGAGTCGATCGACAGTGCTCTCCGCCGCTTTAAGCGTATGTCACAGAAGGCCGGCACTCTTGCCGAAGTTCGCAAGCGTGAACATTACGAGAAACCGAGCGTTCGCCGCAAAAAGAAGTCTGAGGCAGCGCGTAAACGCAAATACAGGGGCTGATTGCAAAAGACATCCGTGGACGCTGTGCCGCGGATGTCTTTCTTTTATCTTCATTATAATAGGGAAAGGATGAAATGCGATGTCGTTGATGGAGCAGCTCACAGCAGACATGAAGGTCGCTATGAAACAGGGGGAGAAGGAGCGTCTTTCTGTAATCCGCCTTGTACGCGGTGCTGTTCGGCAGGCTGAGATTGATGGCAAGAAGACGCTGACGGATGACGAGATCATCGATGTCATCACAAAAGAAGTGAAGATGCGCCGTGACTCCATCGAGGAGTTCGAGCGCGGCGGACGCACTGATCTCGTCGAGAAGACACAGGCGGAGATCGCTATCCTTATGCCGTATCTGCCTGCCCAACTCAGCGAAGATGAGATACGGGCACTCGTCGAAGCGGCTGTTGCCGAGGCGGGCGCAGTGACAGCAAAGGATATGGGTAAGGTCATGGGCGCTCTCATGCCGCGCGTAAAGGGACGTGCCGACGGAAAAATCGTCAACGAGATCGTTCGCTCTCTTCTTAAATAATATATCTATCTGATGCAGAAATCCCCGCACATTCCTTTGACAAAAGAGCGGGGATTTTCGTATAATTGAGAAGAAAGTCAAATGACAAAGGAGCGGATGAAATGGCTGAAAAGGATAAAAAGGAAACTAAAAAGGATAAATCGATGACACGCGAGGAGGCCCTTGAGAACGCGCTGAAACAGATTGAAAAGGTGCACGGAAAAGGCTCTATCATGCGCCTTGGCGACGCTAAGGAGAATATGAATATTGAGGTTATACCGACGGGTATCCTGCCTCTCGACATTGCACTTGGTGTTGGCGGCATTCCGCGCGGACGTATCATCGAGGTATATGGACCGGAGTCCTCAGGAAAGACGACAGTTACTCTACACATGATTGCTGAGGCACAGAAGGCGGGGGGGATCGCAGCATTCATCGATGCAGAGCATGCGCTTGACCCGGAGTATGCGCGTAAGCTGGGGGTCAACATCGAGGAGCTTCTCATCTCTCAGCCGGATACAGGGGAGCAGGCACTCGAGATTGTGGATGCACTTGTCCGTAGTGCGGCCATTGATATTATCGTTGTGGACTCTGTTGCTGCACTTGTGCCGAAATCCGAGATTGAGGGAGATATGGGCACATCTGTCGTCGGCCTGCAGGCGCGTTTGATGAGTCAGGCGATGCGCAAGCTGACGGGGATCATCAGCAAAACACGCACGGTTGCAGTATTCATCAATCAGCTGCGCGAAAAGATCGGCGTGACCTATGGCAATCCAGAAACGACGACCGGGGGACGTGCGCTGAAGTTCTATGCCTCTGTGCGCATCGACGTTCGTCGGGCGGATTCTATCAAGCAGGGAACTGAGTCGCTCGGTAACCGTACGCGTGCAAAGATTGTGAAGAACAAGGTCGCCCCGCCCTTTAAGACCGCAGAATTTGATATCATGTACGGCGAAGGGGTTTCGCGTCTCGGAAGCATCATTGACATGGGCGTTGAACTCGATATCGTCGATAAGAGTGGAGCGTGGTTCTCCTATGAGGGAACACGTCTCGGACAGGGCAAGGAAAACGCCAAGAATACACTGGAAGAAAAGCCGGAACTTATCGTCGAGATCGAGGAGAAGATCCGCGCAAAGCTTCTCGTCAAGACAGAGACGGACAGTGCCTCTCAGACCGTCGGTAGGGATGCAGATGAGGCTGCTGAATGAATATGGAGCAGGATGCACTGTGCAGCCGGCAGGGCAGAGCCGCAGCAAAGACGGCGCTCATCACGGCGGTTGACTATCTCGCGCGACAGGCACACACAGAGAAGAAGTTGCGTGAAAAGTTGATGCGTAAGGGCTTTCCTGCGGAGGAGATCGATGAGGCGGTCGCACGTCTCGTCGAGCGGGGATATCTGGATGACAGGGAACTTTGTATGCAGCAGTTCATGCGACTGTATCAGGAGAGCCTCAGCTCTGTCCGCCAGATCTGCGCGAAACTCATGCAGCACGGGTTTGATCATGATCTAGTGCGCAGTGTCATCCCAGACAACATATATGAACGAGAGCGCGCCGTGGCGGAGGCGGTACTGGCATTGAAGTATGTGACGACAGATCCGCAGCAGAAAATGATGGCATATCTCTATCGGAAGGGATTTTCTGTGGATACTGCACACGCAGCCGTTCGGAACTTTACCATAGATGCAGAAGAATAAGATGAGAGAGGGACTTTCATGACGAATCGCAGCGATGCCGCAGAAATGATCTTGGTGCTTGACTTCGGCGGACAGTACAACCAGCTGATTGCGCGCCGCGTGCGCGAGCAGAACGTCTACTGCGAGGTGCATCCGCATACACTCTCGATGGAGCGTATCCGCGAGATGGCACCGCGCGGCATCATTTTGACGGGCGGACCGAATAGTGTCTACGGCAGTGCGGCAGTGACTGCACCGAAGGAACTTTTCGCCCTCGGGATTCCTGTGCTCGGTATCTGCTATGGTGCGCAGCTGATGGCGCACATTATGGGCGGACGTGTCGAGACTGCGCCGACGAGTGAATATGGGCGGACAGAGGTGGATATGACGGCGGGAGACTCTCTCCTCTTTGCGGGGCTTCCTGCACAGAATATCTGCTGGATGAGCCACACGGATTATATCAGCGGACTGCCCGCAGGATTTGCTGTCACGGCACAGACCCCGGCCTGCCCGATTGCTGCCATGGAGAATGCCGCTGTTCGTCTCTATGCTGTCCAGTTCCACCCCGAGGTTATGCATACCGAGCATGGCGCAGAGATCCTGCGGAACTTTGTCTATCGCGTTTGCGGCTGTACGGGCACATGGCGTATGGACTCTTTTGTACAGAAGACCATAGAGGAGCTGCGCGCAAGGATCGGGAGGGGGCGTGCCCTCTGTGCCCTGTCGGGAGGTGTAGACTCCTCTGTTGCTGCGGTGCTGCTCTCCAAAGCGATCGGCAGTCAGCTTACCTGTGTTTTTGTGGATCACGGACTCCTGCGTAAGGATGAAGGAGATGAGGTCGAGGCCGTCTTTGGCACGTCTGGCATCTATGATGTCAACTTTATCCGCGTCAATGCGCGTGAGCGCTTCTATGAGAAGCTGAAGGGGGTAACAGAGCCCGAGCAAAAGCGTAAAATCATCGGTGCAGAGTTCATCCGTGTTTTTGAGGAGGCTGCGCGTAAGATCGGGGCAGTGGATTTCCTTGTACAGGGAACGATTTACCCCGATGTCATTGAGAGCGGCCTGGGAAAGTCTGCGGTTATCAAGTCGCACCACAATGTCGGCGGCCTGCCCGACCATGTGGATTTCAAGGAAATTGTCGAGCCTCTGCGCCTTCTTTTCAAGGATGAGGTACGCTCTGCCGGACGTGAACTCGGCATTCCAGACCATCTCGTTGATCGTCAGCCGTTCCCAGGTCCCGGTCTCGGCATCCGTATCATCGGCGAGGTGACAGCGAAGAAGGTACGTATCGTACAGGAGGCTGATGCCATTTATCGCGAAGAGATTGCAAGAGCGGGGCTTCAGTACCGTATCGGGCAGTATTTTGCAGCGCTCACGAACATGCGCTCTGTTGGTGTTATGGGGGACGGACGTACCTATGACTATGCCGTTGTCCTGCGTGCCGTTGAGACCAGTGACTTTATGACCGCAGAGGCTGCTGAACTTCCGTGGGAAGTCCTTTCGCGTGTCACAACACGTATCGTCAATGAGGTGCAGGGCGTGAATCGTGTCCTCTACGACTGCACGGGAAAACCTCCTGCCACGATCGAACTCGAATGAGTTTTCTTCATAAGAAAGCAAAACGTATTTGCAGGAGAGATAGCAGTATGTGTACGAAAAATATAAATTTTATTTGCGTACGCGTGTCTGCCGTGTTATACTGTTAAACAGATTGTGTGGATAGGATTATGTCTGTGTAGATTCATTGAGAATCATTACACACTGCGGTGAGGTCTATGGAGGTTATTTTAGCCGAGCATCTGGGGTTTTGCTATGGTGTGAAACGCGCTATCGAGATTGCCAGAGAAAACGCCTCCATGGATGGTACGTCCAGTACGCTTGGTCCGATCATTCATAATCCTCAGATGGTGGAGCGCTTGAAGAAGGAAGGCGTCGGCACCGTCGGCTCACTCGAGGAGATGCAGGATGGGCTTGTCATTATCCGCTCTCACGGAGTGGGACCAAAGGTATATGAGGAGGCGGAGTCACGCGGCTTAGAACTGGTGGATGCGACCTGTCCACATGTCAAGAAAGCACAGCTCTCGGCAAAGCTGTTATCCGAGGAAGGATATACAGTCGTGATCGTCGGAGAGAAGGACCATCCGGAGGTCAAGAGTATCTTCGAATGGACAGCGCATGGTGCTCGTATTATCGAGACCGAGGAGGAGGCCGCGGCTCTGCCGAAGTGCGGGAGACTCGGTGTTGTCTGTCAGACGACGTTCTCGAGCGCGCGCTTTCGGAGCATTGTTGCATGTCTCTTGGAAAAGTCGCGTGATATCAAGATTCTGCGTACGATATGCACCGCGACGGACATGCGCCAGGAGGCAGCGCTCGAGCTCGCCGAAAAGGTGGATATGATGCTCGTCATCGGCGGCAAGAACAGCGCGAATACCTCGCGTCTTGCTCAGCTGTGTGCTACAAAGTGCAGAACATACCACATCGAGACGGCAGAGGAACTGCAGGACGAGTGGCTGAAAGAAGTTAATAAAATTGGTATTACAGCTGGTGCATCTACACCGGACTGGATTATCAAGGAGGTTTATAAACAGTGTCAGAGCAGAGCATGAAAGAACTTTTGGAACAGGAAGATATGCCCGATATCCAAGAGCGTACGGTTGTCAAGGGAGTTGTCGTTCAGGTATCCCGCGACGAGGCGTATGTCGATATCGGCTACAAGCAGGAAATTCCTGTTTCTAAGAGGGATCTTGCCGTTCCTGCGCCGGACGATGCACGTGATGTCGTGAAGGTCGGCGATGAGATTGATGTCTACATCAAGTCGCTTGGCGGCGACAATGGCGGCAGCCTGTCGAAGGTCGAGGCCGACAAGATGGCGGCATGGAAGGATATCGAGGTTATTCAGGCCAACGGCGAGACCGTTGAGGCCAAGATTGCGAAGGAAGTCAAGGGCGGCCTTGTTGCCTATGTCATGGGTCTGCGCGGCTTCATTCCTGCGTCTCAGATGGAACTTCACTTCGTCAAGGATCTCGCTGTCTATGTTGACCAGACGGTTGAGGCAGAGATCATCGAGGTTGATGTGCAGAAGCGCCGTCTCGTCCTTTCGCGCCGCAAACTCCTCGAGCGCGATCGCGCGGAGAAGGAGGAGGCTGTGTTCTCGGCAATCGAGCCTGAGCAGGTGGTGCGCGGCACGGTTAAGCGCCTTGTCGATTATGGTGCATTCATTGACATTGGCGGCGTGGATGGTCTTGCGCATATCTCGGATCTCGCATGGCATCGTGTGAAGCATCCCTCCGAGGTGCTCGAGGTCGGACAGGAACTCGATGTCTACGTCAAGAGTGTTGACCGTGACACGAAGCGTATCTCTCTCTCGGTGAAGGATACGCTTCCCGACCCGTGGGTTGAGAAGGCGGAAAAATATGCTGAGGGTGACTTCATCGAAGGAAAGATCATCAAGCTGACGGACTTCGGTGCATTTATGGAGATTGAGCCGGGCTTTGACGGTCTCATTCCGATGGGAGAACTTGCCGAAAAACGTATCGAGCGTGCAGATGAGGCTGTTCATACGGGCGATATCGTGTTGGTTAAGGTCCTCCGCATTGATACGAAGCGTAAGCGCATCTCTCTTTCGATCACGAAGGCAAAGCGCGATGCGGATACGGCTGATATCAAGAAGTATGTGGACGAGCAGCAGTCGGAAAAGGCTGAGGCGAGCGAGAATACAGAAGGACAGGTCGAGGCACATCTCGACTGGCTCAAGTAAGTCTCTTGGTCAGATAACTTCATAATACACGAAGGAGTGATGCTATATCACTCCTTTATTTCATGGAAAGGAGGGAACTATGGCGAGGATATATCCGGGGGTCATTCTGCGTGTGCTGGAGGGCAGTATTGCGGAGGAATTGGAGCTGGTACCGGGGGACAAGATCCTCAAGGTAAACGATATGCCGCTGCGTGATATCATTGATTTTAGCTTTGCGATGGCAGACGAGGAGATTGAGATCCTCATCGAGCATGCAGATGGCACGCAGGAACTCATCGGCTTCGATAAGGACTATGATGAGGATTTTGGCGTGGAGTTTGAGCGCGCTGTTTTTGATGGAATTCGCGAATGTGCAAATCATTGCTATTTTTGTTTCGTCGATATGATTGCGCCGGATATGCGCCATAGTCTCTCCGTTAAGGACGACGATTATCGGCTTTCTTTTCTTTATGGAAATTTTGTGACGCTGACGAATATGGGAGCGGCAGATTTTGCCCGTATTCAGCAGTTCCATCTCTCGCCGCTTTATGTCTCCGTACAGTGTACGAATCCTTTGCTGCGGGCAGAGATGCTTCGGTATAAAGGTGCAGCAAATATTCTTGGGCAGCTGGCAAAACTGGAGGCGGCAGGTGCAGACTACCATACGCAGGTGGTTCTCTGCTATGGGCTCAATGACGGGGAGGAGCTAGAGCGCACGATACGCGATATCACGGCGCGTCGACCGCATGCACTGTCACTGGCAATCGTTCCCGTGGGACTGACGAAGCATCGCAGCGACCCATTCCCGTTGGTGCAGTTTGATCGTGCGGGTGCAGCCCGTGTGATCGACGAGGTCGAGCGATGGCAGCGCCAGATCCGTGCAGAGGAGGGACGTACATTCATCTACCTCGGGGATGAGTTCTACTTTCTGGCGGGCCGGGAGGTTCCTCCTGCCGAGATGTATGACGGCTTTCCTCAGCTGGATAACGGCATCGGACTGACACGAAACTTCATTGAAGATTGGGAGCGGGCAGCGACATCATGTACGGACGCACATGCATCTGCGGTACTCGCTGTTGTCAGCGGGACAGCCGTTGCTCCCGTAATAGAGCGACTAGCGCGAGAGATTGATCCAGTGGGAGGCAGCATCTATGTTCTGCCTGTTGAAAACCGTCATTTTGGAGCAACAGTCAACGTGTCGGGACTGCTTACGGGGTATGATATGATGTGCGCACTGCAGGCACTGGAAGCGCCTTTCGACGGCATTCTGATACCGGCATCATCACTGCGTGAGGGGGAGGATGTTTTTCTGGATGATATTACCCTTGCAGATATGCGGCGCAGTTTCCCAAACATCCGTATTGAGCCGGTAGCGACGGGGGCGGACTACCATGCCGCACTCACGGACTGGACGAATTACCATCGCGTGCGTGCCAGCGGCGGCTATACATGGCAGAGTAATGCCGGCTATACGAAACCAGCGGCGAGCAGCCGTACACAGGATTGACGAAAGGAGTGAAGAGATGAGCAAACCGATTGTTGCCGTGGTCGGACGGCCGAATGTCGGGAAATCGACGCTGTTCAATCAGATTGGAAAGAAGCGTGTCTCCATTGTCGATGATATGCCGGGTGTGACGCGTGATCGCATCTATATGGATGCGGAGTGGCTGACCCACGAGTTTACCATCATTGATACGGGAGGAATCGAGTTCGATGAGAGCGACCACATTCTGCGATCTATGCGCAGCCAGGCGGAGTTGGCAATGGAAGAGGCGGATGTCATCCTCTTTCTTGTGGATGGGCGAGCTGGTCTGACTTCCTCCGATGAGGAGGTCGGGCGAATCCTGCGTCGGACGAAGAAGCCTGTCATCCTCGCAGTCAATAAGGTAGACAGTTTTGAAAAAGAATCCTTGATCTACGATTTCTATTCACTTGGACTGGGCGATCCGATTCCAATTTCTGCATCCAATGCGATGAATCTCGGCGATCTTCTGGATGCCATCGTTGGCGCATTTCCCAAGGACGCGGAGGAGGCACAGGAGACGGATGAGATATCGATTGCTGTGGTTGGCCGTCCGAATGTCGGAAAATCCTCGCTGGTGAATCGTTTGCTCGGCGAAGAGCGTGTTATTGTCAGTGACATACCAGGTACGACACGGGATGCCATCGATACGCATTTTACGCGCGATGGGGCAAAGTATCTTCTCATTGATACGGCGGGGATGCGCCGCAAGGGGAAGATCACGCTGCCCGTAGAGAGGTACAGCGTTATGCGCTCACTGCGCGCGATAGATCGCGCGGGCGTAGTGCTTATGGTGATCAATGCTGCTGAGGGGATTCTTGAGCAGGATACCAAGATTGCAGGCTATGTGCATGAGTCCGGCAAGGGCGTTATCATTGTCGTGAACAAATGGGATATTTTTCCAGAAAAGAACGATAAGTCTACGCTTCGCTTTACAGACGATCTGCGTGAAAAACTTGGGTTTCTCCAGTATGCACCTGTCCTCTACACATCTGCGCTCACGGGTCAGCGTGTGGAGCGCGTGACGGAGCTGGTCAAATATGTTGCGGAACAGCAGTCCATGCGTATCAAGACGAGTGTGCTCAATGAGCTGATCCGCGATGCGGTCTCTGTCAATCCGCCGCCCACGAAAAAGGGGAAACAGCTCAAGATTCTATTTGTCACACAGGTTAGCATAATACCGCCGACCTTCATCATTTTCGTGAATGATCCGGAACTCATGCATTTCTCCTACCTGCGTTTCATCGAGAATCGACTGCGTGAGAGTTTCGGCTTTGAGGGAACGCCGATTCGTCTCATTGTACGCGCACGCAAGGAGGAGGAATGATGGCAGACTATCTTCTCGCAGCTGTGCTCGCCTATCTCGTTGGCTCGATTCCGAGCGGACTGATTCTTGGAAAAATATTCTGGCATACGGATCTGCGTATGCATGGCAGCCGTAACATCGGTGCAACAAATGCATGGCGGACTCTGGGAAAGGGGGCGGGCATCGCCGTCTTTTTTGCAGACAGTTTGAAGGGACAAGCAGGTGTGTTCCTCGGTCTCTCACTTGTTAGGACACCGCTGGCGGCCATAATCGGTGGTTTATGTGCGATCATAGGGCATTCGTTTTCCGTCTTTCTTCGCTTTCGCGGCGGCAAGGGGGTTGCTACCTCACTCGGTGTTCTGACAATGTTGATGGGGAATGTGACGCTCATCGTATTTGTTGTTTGGCTGGGCATTGTCTACACGACACGTTATGTTTCTCTCGGCTCGATTGTGGGCGGCTTTCTTACGCCGATTCTTGCGGCATTCTTTGCCTATCCGATGGAGTATATCTTTTTTTCTATGGCTGCTGCAACATTGGTCATTCTGCGGCATCGGGAGAATATTGGTCGTCTTGTACGCGGAACGGAGAACAAGATCTGAAGACTGTTCTTTTTGTTTGATGAAATCTTTTGCCGTATGATATACTTTGACTGTTTGAATATGAGCAGACAGAACAGAAATGGGGGATGAACATCCGTGGATACAATCAAGATTGCACTGCTCGGGGCTGGGACTGTCGGCTCGGGGGTTGTACGTACGTTGGCGATGAATGCGGATACGATAGCGGGACGCTCCGGTGCGCAGATCGTGGTTAGTAAAATTCTTGTCCGCGATGCCAAGAAGCATCGCCCTGAGTTGCGTGGTATCCCACTGACAGATAATTTTGATGAGATTCTCAATGATGAGGAGATCTCTATTGTTGTTGAGGTGATGGGCGGACTTGCGCCCGCGCGGGACTATATGCTCCAGGCGATGAACGCGGGAAAGCATGTTGTGACCGCTAACAAGGACGTGATTGCGCAGCACCTTACGGAGTTGTATGCCGCAGCGGATCAAAACAGTGTTGATTTCCTCTATGAGGCCAGTGTTGGAGGCGGCATTCCTATCATTAAGCCGCTGAAGGAATGTCTGACAGCGAACAGCATTACGGAGATTATGGGCGTCGTCAACGGGACGACAAACTATATGCTGACGAAGATGACGGAAAAGCACGTCAGCTACGATGCCGTTCTGCGCCGTGCACAGGAAAAAGGCTATGCTGAGGCAAATCCGTCGGCAGATGTAGATGGGTTGGATGCGGCGCGCAAAGCGGCGATTCTCGCCTCGCTCGCCTTTGACACGGTTATTGGATTCGAGGATGTTTCTGTCGAGGGGATCTCGCACATCACAGAAGATGACATCGAGTACGGTCTGAATCTGGGCTATGTGATTAAGCTTCTTGCAGTCGGTCGCAATACAGACGAGGGCATTGATGTGCGCGTGCATCCCGTATTTCTCCCGAAGACACACCCTCTTGCCTCTGTGAACGGTGTTTTCAACGCCATCTTTGTGCGCGGGAATGTCATCGGCGACGCGATGTTCTATGGACGCGGGGCTGGTTCTCTGCCGACTGCATCCGCTGTGGTCGCTGACATCATCGAGATTGCGCGGGACATCGTTTCCGGCACAGCTGGGCGTATGAAGTACAGAATCGGAGAGAAAAAGAAACTCTGTCCCGTGGAGCAGACACGATCCTCCTACTATCTGCGCCTGGTTGTCGCTGATGAGCCCGGGGTGCTTGGAGAGATCGCTATGACCTTTGGACGTGCCGGCGTCAGTCTCAAATCTGTCATCCAGGCGCGCTGGACGGATAACGGGGATGCGGAGATCGTTGCTGTCACCCATATCGTAACGCATGCAGCTGCATCCGCTGCGGCGGATGCACTGCGTGCCCTCCCCGTCGTGCGTGAGGTACGCAGCCTGATTCGTGTCGCGGACGGGCAGGAGGATCTGCTATGAAAGAGCGTTCCATACGGGTTCGAGTTCCTGCGACCAGCGCGAACCTCGGTCCCGGTTTTGATGCGCTCGGTATTGCCTGCAGTCTTTATAATGAGATGACGCTCACGCTCACGGAATCGTCGGGACTAGAGATTAGAGCACGCGGTGAGGGGGCACCCTACATCCCAAGTGATGAGCGTAATATCGTGTGGAAATCCATTTGCTATCTCCTGCAGCGTGCCGGCCGTGTGGATGAGTTCCGTGGAGCAAAGATCTATATGAGTAACCGCATCCCACTCTCTCGTGGTCTTGGCAGCAGTGCAACAGCGATCGTTGCAGGCTTGACGGCAGCGAATGCCTTGCTGGACAAACCCTTCAGCAAGCAGGATCTCCTGCAGATGGCAACCGATATCGAAGGGCACCCGGATAATGTTGCACCGGCAATCTACGGCGGGTTCACGGTCAATACTGTCACTGACGGAATCGTTGAATGCTTTTCCTTCCTGCCGCGTATCTTTATGCGCTTTGTAGTTATGGTGCCGGATTTTTACCTTTCGACGAAATCTGCACGGCAGGTGCTCCCTGCTGAAGTTCCGATGCGGGATGCCGTGTTCAACATCAGTCATGCGGCAATGATGGTTGCTGCCCTTGCACGCGGCTCGGAACAGCATCTCGAGAATGCCTTTTCGGATGCGCTCCACCAGCACTATCGTGCCGCACTGATTCCGGGGATGTTTGATGTCTTTGCGGCTGCAAAGAAGGCAGGGGCATACGGTGCGGCACTCAGTGGTGCAGGACCGTGTCTGATTGCATTTGTGCCGGAACATCGGAGGTGTACAGAAGCCGTCGCTGCAGCGATGCGCGATGCCTTCCGCGCGCATGATGTCGAGGCACGCCCTCTGCACCTGCGCATGGATACGAAAGGGGCGCATATTCTGCGCCGCAGGTCTATGCCGGCAAACAAATAAAGACGTTATCCCCTCATGTGGTACAGCGGATACAGAGAGAAATCTCCGTATCCGCTTTTTTGAAAAAATACTTGCAAAAATATGCATTATTAATGTATAATCATGAAAATGTTTTTGAGGGATGGAATGGAGGAGATAGCATGAAGGTGAGTATCATTGGTGCATCGGGCTATGCGGGGGAAGAACTGCTGCGTCTCCTGCACCGACATCCGAAGGCGGAGATTGTCCATATCACCTCTGAGCATTATGCGGGGACATCCATCTCTGCACGATATCCGCATCTGACTCATATCTATGAGAACCCGTTGGAATCTATGGAGAAGATTCATCTGATTGCGGCCGGCAGCGATGTTCTCTTTATTGCCCTTCCGCATGGGCACGCGATGCAGATCGCAGCACAGTTGGAGGGATACCCGCTGCGTATTTTCGATCTCGGCGCAGACTATCGGTTTGCTGATGTCTCTGTCTATGAGACGTGGTATCATGCGGTGCATACCGATCCGCAGGCAGACCGTGTCTACGGTCTGCCTGAGCTCTATCGTGAACGCATTCGAACGGCGCATATTATTGGGAATGCGGGCTGCTATACGACGGCCAGCATCCTTGCCCTTGCACCGCTGGTGCGAGCGCATCTCATTCAACCAGACAGCATCTGGATCAATGCGGTTTCCGGCGTATCGGGAGCGGGGCGTACAGCGAAGGAAAGCACACACTTTCCAGAGCTTTATGACAGCTTCACGGCATATGGTGCTGTGTCACACCGCCATACGCCGGAGATTGAGCAGGCTCTCAGTGAGCAGTACGGTGCGACCATTACCGTCAGCTTTACTCCGCATCTTGCACCGATGTCACGCGGCATTCTTGTCACCTGCTATGCTGCGCTTCTGGACGGCGTGGACGGTGATGCAGTTGATTCCGTTTTTCCACACGCCTATGGAGATGAATACTTTATCCGACTGCGTGGGCGTGGAGCATATCCGGCGACGAAGTATGTGCGCGGCACGAATTACTGTGATATCGCATGGCATATCGATCCGCGCACACATCGGGTGATTGTATTTGCCGCTATTGACAATCTCGTCAAGGGGGCCGCGGGGCAGGCGATTCAGAATATGAATATCGCCTTCGGGCTTGATGAGCGCATGGGGCTTGACCTCGTGCCGATGTATCCGTAAATGAATGGAGGACATAGATATGTTTAGTGAGAAAAGTGCCGAAGCAGGTGTTACCTATCCGAGAGGTTTTCTGGCGGCAGGCGTCAGAGCCGGCATCAAAAAAAGCGGCAATCCAGATGTCGCCATGATTTACAGTGAGAGGGAAGCTGCTGTTGCGGGCACATTCACCAAAAATGCTGTTGCAGCTGCGCCTGTCCGCACCTCGCAGGCAGTTGTCGCAACGCATACGGCGCGTGCCGTTGTTGCGAACTCGGGCAGTGCAAATGCCTGTACGGGTGTGCAGGGAGATGCGGATGCCGCTGCCATGCAGCGGATTGCAGCCGATGTGCTCGGCTGTGCGTCGCAGGATGTCATCGTCGCATCGACGGGCATCATCGGGCAGCTTCTGCCGATGGACAAGGTGGAGCAGGGAATTCATGCTGCAGCCGATGTGCTCTCACCGACCGGAAGTGCAGATGCGGGCAGGGCTATCATTACGACAGACACCTATCCAAAGGCGGGGGCTATATCTGTCACGCTCGGCGGTACAGAGGTACGTTTCGGGGTCATTGCCAAGGGGTCCGGCATGATACGTCCGGACATGGCGACGGTGCTCTGCTTCATCACGACGGATGCGGATATCGACGGGGTGCTGCTGCAGGAGGCATTCTCTGAGGTCATTGAGCACAGCCTCAATATGATTTCCATAGACGGGGATATGAGTACGAACGATATGGCTATCATACTTGCTAACGGCGCTGCGGGGAATCCTAAAATAATGGAAAAGGGAGATGACTATGCCCTGTTTAAGGATACGCTGCTTGTGCTCTGCCAAGGTATCTCAGAGAAGATCGCTGCAGACGGCGAGGGAGCAACAAAGTTTATCACTGTCCATGTCAAAGGGGCGATGTCCTTTGCCGATGCCAAGACTGTCGGTATGAGCGTAGCGAACAGCCCGCTCGTCAAGACGGCATTCTTCGGCGAGGATCCGAACTGGGGACGTGTTATCTGTGCAGTTGGCTATGCGGGTGTTCCGATGCATCCTGCACATACGACGGTGAAATTCGGTGGGATTCCCGTCTATGCGGACGGTGTTGGCGTTTCCTATGATGCGGATGCGCTGCGTGCCGTCATGACGGCACATGATATTGTGATCGAGATTGATCTGGGAGACGGCACGGAGGAGGCAAAAGTATGGACGTGTGATTTCTCCTATGAGTATGTCAAGATCAATGGGGAGTACCATACCTAGGAGGTACACTATGCACACAGATAAGGAAAAAGCGGAGATCCTCGTAGATGCGCTCCCGTACATACAAGAGTTCTACGGGACGACTGTCGTCGTCAAGTATGGCGGGAATGCCATGCAGAGTAATGCATTGAAAGAAAATGTCATGCGCGATGTTGCCTTGATGAAGTTCGTCGGCATCCGTCCGATTCTTGTGCATGGAGGAGGGCCGGAGATTACAAGCTTTCTTGAGAAGGTGGGTAAAGAGTCCTCCTTCGTCTCTGGGCTCAGAGTAACGGATGCAGAGACCGTGGAGATTGCTGAGATGGTACTGGACGGCAAGCTGAATGCCGAGATTGTGCGTCTCCTCAATCTGCGCGGTGTGCGTGCTGTCGGCCTTAGCGGACGGGATGCAGGGCTCATCAAGGCGCAGAAAAAATACGCCACGGTCTATGAAAATAATGCGGCGTGTGAAGTGGACATCGGCTATGTCGGCGAGGTAACGGAAATTGATGCGGAGATTATTACGGATCTTTTAGACCGCGGTTATGTTCCCGTCATCGCACCCATTGGGATGGGCGCGCAGGGGGAGAGCTACAATATCAATGCAGACTATGTTGCTGCAGAGATTGCCGGTGCGCTGGGTGCGGAGAAGCTCCTCCTGCTCACGGATGTCGAGGGGGTCTACCGCGACTATGCGGACAAGAGCAGCCTCATCTCCAAACTCCATTTGGATGAGGCCCGGGCATACATTCGCAGCGGTGTTATTGCGGATGGTATGATTCCGAAGGTGGAGGCGTGCATCAGAGCGCTCGAGTCGGGGGCACACAAGACCCACATCGTCGACGGACGTATCGCTCACGCGATCATCCTCGAGATCTTTACTTCGCAGGGAATCGGAACGATGGTGCTTCCGTAGTTAGGAGAGATGATGCATTACGACAGGGATATTATTGCGAAGGATCAGGAGAGCTATCTACCGGTATTTACCCGTTATCCCATTGTGCTCGATCATGGGGAGGGCGTATATGTATGGGATGTGAATGGACGTAAATATCTTGATGCACTTGGCGGGATCGCCGTCAATGTCCTCGGACACCATTATACGCCGCTCGTAGATGCAATCGCTGCACAGGCAGCACGGCTTATCCATGTGTCGAATCTCTACTACACTGCACCGCAGGCAAGGGCCGCAGCAAAGTTGTCGGAGCTGACAGCAGGCGGCAAGGTGTTCTTTGCCAACTCAGGTGCAGAGGCGAACGAGGGGGCAATCAAGGCTGTACGAAAATATGCGCATCAGATTCATTCCGAGAAGTCGCAGATCATCACAGCACAGGGGAGCTTTCACGGGCGTACACTTGCAACACTGACGGCGACGGGACAGGAGAAATTCCACAAGGGATTTGCTCCGCTGCCGAAGGGATTTGACTATGTTCCATTTAATGATATTACTGCACTTGAACAAATGATGAGCAAGAACACTGCGGCAGTCATGCTTGAGCCGATTCAGGGTGAGGGCGGTGTGCGCATGCCGTCGGATGACTACCTGCACCAGGTGCGGGCACTGTGCGATCAGTATGATGCGCTTCTGGTCTTTGATGAGATTCAGACAGGAATGGGGCGGACGGGGGCGTTTTATGCATACGAGCAGTATGGTGTAATGCCGGATATCGTCACCCTTGCGAAGGGGCTTGCCGGCGGTGTTCCCATTGGTGCCTTCATCGCTGCGGAGAAGGTAGCAGCCGTATTTCATGCGGGCGATCACGGATCTACCTTCGGCGGAAATCCGCTCGCGTGCGCGGCGGCAAACGTCGTTCTTGATACGATTGTCAATGATGATTTTCTTGCATCTGTTGTGTCGGTCGGTGCGCAGTTCAAACAGGAGTTGTGTAGACTCCAGGAGAAATATCCTGAACATATTGCAGAAGTGCGCGGCATGGGACTGATACTCGGCATGGAAATACGGTCACATGACGACGCGGCTGCCATTGCGCATCTTGCACTTACACGCGGCGTTATCATAAACTGTACAGCAGGCAATGTCCTGCGTTTTATCCCACCGCTGATTTTCACAAAGAACGAAGTAGACGAACTTATCCGTGTATTGGATTGTTGTATCCTTGACATATATGACCGAGGAGGGCTATGATGAGAAAAGGCATGGACGTACTCTCTATCCATGATCTCAGTGCAGAGGATGTGGAGGAGATCCTGACGCTGGCAGAGGAACTCAAGGCGAAGCAGAGGGCGGGCATCCCGCATTTACTCCTTCAGGGCAAGACACTCGGCATGATCTTTGAGAAATCCTCGACACGGACACGTGTTTCGTTTGAGGTCGGTATGTACCAGCTTGGCGGTCAGGCACTCTTCCTCAGCAGCCGTGACCTGCAGTTGGGCCGCGGCGAACCGATCAAGGATACGGCGCGCGTGCTCTCCCGCTACCTTGACGGCATCATGATCCGCACCTATGGTCATGAGCGCATCGAGGAATTGGCGCGCTATGCGGATATTCCCGTCATCAATGCACTCAGTGATCTCCTGCACCCCTGCCAAGCACTTACCGATCTGCTTACGATTCGTGAGTACAAGGGGC
Organism: uncultured Selenomonas sp.; assembly: GCA_963518105.1. Classification (GTDB taxonomy): domain Bacteria; phylum Bacillota; class Negativicutes; order Selenomonadales; family Selenomonadaceae; genus Centipeda. Next base: position 165,936 of record CAUQID010000001.1, on the reverse strand, counting down.
GACATCTGGCAGGGCTCAAAATGGCGTACGTCGGCGATGGAAATAATATGACGCACTCACTAATGTATGCGGCGGCGAAGGTCGGCATGCATTTTGCTGCAGCGACGCCGGAGGGGTATGCTCCGCATGCTGATATTGTTGCCAATGCGAGAGCAGATGCGGCAGCTACGGGGTCGACAGTAACGGTGATGCATGATCCGCTGGAAGCGGTGCAGGGGGCAGATATCATTGTTACAGATACATGGGCGAGTATGGGGCAGGAAGCAGAGCACGATGCCCGAACGGCGGTGTTCCGCCCCTATCAGGTCAGCCGATCTCTCGTTGCGGCATCAGGGAATCCGCGCTGCATTGTTATGCATTGTCTCCCTGCCTATCGGGGCGAGGAGATTACAGAGGAGGTCTTTGAGGAGTTTGCTCCTGTGATTTTTGATGAGGCGGAGAACCGTCTCCATGTTCAAAAGGCAATCATGGCGCTTGTTATGGGCGGCTGAAGTAGTTTAAGGAGTTGTTTTCATATGGCAAAGCAGATCAAAAAAGTAGTCCTTGCGTATTCCGGCGGTCTTGACACCTCTGTCATCATTCCGTGGCTAAAGGAGCATTATGACGGCTGCGAGGTCATCGCTGCCTGCGCTGATATCGGACAGGGTGAGGAACTTGCACCGGTGCATGACAAGGCCCTCGCCTCGGGTGCATCGAAGGTCTATATCGTCGATTTGACGAAGGAGTTCCTCGAGGAATATGTCTGGCCGACGCTGAAGGCGGGTGCTGTCTATGAGGGAAAATATCTGCTTGGTACGTCGTTTGCACGCCCTGTGATTGCCAAGGCGCTCGTTGATATCGCAAAGCGTGAGGAGGCAGATGCCATCGCTCATGGTGCAACAGGAAAGGGGAACGATCAGGTGCGCTTTGAACTGACGGTCAAGGCACTTGCGCCGAATCTCCAGATCATCGCACCATGGCGCGAATGGGATCTTGACTCACGTACGGCGGAGATCGCATACGCGAAGAAGCACGGTATTCCAGTTGCGGAGGACAATAAAACGTATAGTATGGACCGCAACATCTGGCATCTCTCCCATGAGGGATCTGATCTTGAAGATCCGGCGAATGAGCCCCAAAACTCTATGTTCCTCATCTCCTGTGCGCCGGAGGATGCACCGGATGTGCCGGAATATGTCTCTGTTTCCTTCGATAAAGGGATCCCCGTAGCAGTTGATGGGGAGAAGCTGGGTGCAGTCGAGCTGCTGACAAAGTTGAACGAGATCGGTGCACGCAATGGTATCGGTATCGTCGACATCTGTGAGAATCGTCTCGTTGGCATGAAGTCACGCGGCGTCTACGAGAATCCGGGCGGATCTATCCTCTACTATGCGCATCGTGAACTTGAGTATCTCTGTCTTGACCGTGCGACCTTCCATTATAAGGAGGGCCTTGCTGTCCGCTACGGCGAGCTTGTCTATGACGGCATGTGGTTCTGCCAGCTGCGTGAAGCACTTGCTGCATTCGTTGACAGTACGCAGGAATCTGTGACGGGCGAGGTGCGGCTAAAACTCTACAAGGGCAATATCATCTCGGCGGGTGCAACATCGCCGTATTCTCTTTACAGCAAGGAGTTCGTTACGTTCGAGCATGACGATGTCTACAATCAGGCAGATGCAACAGGATTCATCAACCTCTTCGGCCTGCCGCTCAAGGTACGCGCACTCATGCAGGAGGAGCAGAAATAATGAGCGAGAAGCTCTGGGGTGGGCGATTTTCTAAGACCACCGATGAGATGATCAACGAGTTCCAGGCATCCATCTCCTTTGATCGACGGATGTACCGCGAGGATATTGCCGGTTCGCTTGCACATGCCGAGATGCTGACACAGGCGGGGATTCTCTCGCAGGAAGATTGTGCGGCGATTGAGAAAGGTCTGCGCGATATCCTTGCGCAGATCGAACGTGGAACATTTACATTCAGTCTCGCGCTGGAAGACATTCACATGAATATCGAAAAGCGCCTGACGGATGCCGTCGGAGATCCTGGCAGCCGCCTTCATACGGCACGCAGCCGCAACGATCAAGTGGCGCTCGATACGCATATGTACGTCCGCCATGCCGTTGTAGAGATCCTCGATCATATCAGAGAACTTCAGCATGCGATTGTCACATCTGCCGATGCGAACAAGGATGTCATTATGCCGGGGTATACACACCTCCAGCGTGCGCAGCCCATTCTCTTCGCACATCATCTCATGGCATATTTCGCGATGCTGGCGCGGGATTTTGAGCGCTTTCAGGGCGTGTATGCGCGGGCGGATATCATGCCGCTCGGTGCGGGAGCGCTTGCGGGAACAACCCTGCCGATTGATCGTTCATTTGTCGCGAAGAGACTGAATTTTGAACGGATCTATACGAACAGTATGGATGCGGTCAGCGACCGCGACTACATTCTCGAGTTTCTTTCGACGGCATCCATTTTGATGGTGCATCTCTCTCGCCTCTCAGAGGAAATTATTCTTTGGTGTTCGCGTGAGTTCTCCTTCGTGGAGCTGGATGATGCACACTGCACAGGTTCATCAATGATGCCGCAGAAGAAAAACCCTGATGTCTCCGAGCTCGTGCGCGGCAAGTCGGGGCGTGTGGTCGGGCATCTGATGGCGATGCTCACGGCAGTCAAGGGACTTCCGCTTGCTTACAACAAGGACCTGCAGGAGGACAAAGAGGGGCTGTTCGATGCCATCGATACGGTGAAGTTCAGTCTTGCCGTCTATGCCCAGCTGATACGCGGGATGAAGGTGCGCGCAGAGGTTATGCGTCATGCAGTCGAGGCGGACTTCTCGAATGCGACTGATCTCGCGGATTACCTTGTACGAAAGGGGATGCCGTTCCGTCAGGCACACGCAGTCTCTGGGAAGGCTGTCGCACAGTGTATTGAGCGTGACATTTATCTCGCTGATCTGCCGCTTGCAGACTACCGGCAGCTTTCTCCGCTCTTTGCTGAGGATGTGTACGAAGCCATCCGCCCAGAGACCTGTGTCGCCTGCCGCAACTCCTATGGCGGAACATCCTATGAGCAGGCTGCGCATCAGTTGCATGCTGCGCAGGCACTGATGGCGGAGGAGAAGCGCATTGTTTCTGCACTGGCGGAGAAGCAGATAATTCTTTGAGTCGCCTGTAAAATTTATCGAACGATAATAGTTTGTTCATTTTGTTCTAAAAGAATGTATGGATAATAATTTTATTCAGGAAGGAGGATTCACGATGAAGAAGTATGCATTTTTGGTAGCGGCCATAGGACTTGCAGTCTCCTCGGTTGTGATGGCTGCGCCGATCAATCATCTTGATACGCAGGATACGGCTGTCGGCATTGGTACGAGAGAATCGTTCATCGAGCACAAGGCGACGGATGAGATTACTGTCGGTGTTTCTCGCAGCAACCGCGATGAGTACGGCAATCCGAAGGATGTCTATATGCAGTACCATGTTCTTGGGCAGAATATCCGCCTGTTGGGCGGCTATCGCTGGGGCATGCGGCAGGCAAGTGAGAACAATGCCTATGCGGGACTTGGACTCAGTACGCCGAGCGTCCTTGGATTCGACGCATATACATCCTATGTTGCCGGAAAGGACTTTAACGAGATTCAGCTCGGCCTCAACAAGTCGCTGATTGCGAATGTTGACCTCAATCTGAACTATCACAACTTCAAGCCGGATCACGGCAGCCGAGAGAACGGTGTCGGTGTCGGCGTCACGCTGCATTTCTGATTTTCTTGTACAATAATAGGCACTTTCTACAACGTGGAAAGTGCCTATTTAAATTTTATTTGCATTGTCAGTGCTGGAATGGTAAAATAATACCTAAGTGAATGGATCGGATTATTTTTCTTGCGGTTTCCGGTATTGCTGTGCGGTCGTTTTTTTCAGCAATCATTACGGAGATAGCTTATTCCCATGCGTGGCGACAGATGGAGGGAGTATCCTCGGGTCGCTGTATTTTCGTGTGGGTGCATTCTGATTTCAGGATCGAACTGTGAAGATATCGTAACAAAGAGGGGCAAACGTATGCCCCGTATCTTATGGAGGTGTGTTTTTTGTCGTTAAATCGTAATGGCAATCATGGCAAGAATGTACAGAAGGTGCAGATCATCCCGTTGGGTGGTCTTGGCGAAATTGGAAAGAATATGACTGCCATCCGCGTGGATGACGAGATTCTTGTTGTGGACTCTGGGCTGATGTTCCCTGAGGAGGATATGCTCGGTGTTGATCTCGTCATCCCGGATATCACCTATCTGATTGAGAATCGTGACAAGGTCAAGGCAATCGTACTGACTCACGGACATGAGGATCACATCGGCGCGCTGCCGTATGTGATGAAGCAAATTCCTGCGCCCGTCTACGGGACGCGTCTGACCCTCGGTATCCTCGAGGGCAGACTGAAGGAGAACGGTGTGGATTCGAGCAATCTGCACTCTGTGATGGCGGGAGATATCATCAATATCGGTTGTTTCAGCGTCGGCTTCATTCGTGTGAACCACTCGATTCCCGATGCGGTCGGCCTCTCGATCAAGACACCTGTGGGAATGATCGTTCATACGGGCGATTTTAAACTTGACTATACGCCTGTCGATGGACAGATGACAGATTTTCGCCGCTTTTCCGATCTGGGAAACAAGGGGGTTCTCCTCCTCCTCGCGGACAGTACGAATGCGGAGCGTGAGGGGCATACGGCGAGTGAGCGCACGGTCGGTGCAGCGTTTGACAAGGCGTTCCACAATGTGCAGGGGCGCATCATCGTTGCGACGTTCTCCTCAAATGTCCACCGTATCCAGCAGGTCATTGACACGGCAGTGAAGTATAAGCGTCGTGTTGCTGTGCTTGGACGCAGTATGGAGAATGTGGTAGGCATCTCACTCGAACTTGGCTATCTGAATGCGCCCGAGGGAACGGTTATTGGCATCGATGAGGTCAATAACTTCCGTCCAGAGCAGTTGGTCATCGTGACTACGGGCAGCCAGGGTGAGCCGATGTCTGCTCTCTCCCGCATGGCGGCATCCGATCATCGTAAGATTACCATTGTGCCGGGGGATACGGTCATCATCTCGGCAACGCCGATTCCGGGGAATGAGAAGCTGGTCTCCAAGACGGTTGACAATCTCATGAAACTCGGTGCAAATGTCATTTATGGGCGCGACAAGGGAATCCATGTCTCGGGACACGGCAGCCGTGAGGAACTCAAGCTGATGCACAATCTCGTGCGTCCGAAATTCTTTATGCCTGTCCACGGTGAGTATCATCATCTCGTGCAGCATGCAAGTCTGGCGCGTGAGCTCGGGATGCCGAAGGAGAATATTTTCATCAGCGAGAATGGGCAGATCCTCGAGTTTACGAAGGAGAAGGGGCAGGTCGTCGGGCGTGTTCAGTCGGGTATGGTCATGGTCGACGGTCTCGGTGTTGGTGATGTTGGCAACATTGTTCTGCGCGATCGGCGCCAGCTCTCGCAGGACGGTATCCTCATCATTGTCGTTACGATGGATCGTCAGACGAACCGCGTGGTCTCAGGTCCTGATATTGTCTCGCGCGGATTTGTCTATGTGCGCGAATCCGAAGCGTTGATGGATGAGGCTCGCGCGCGCGTGCAGCAGGCACTTGACCGTTGCGAGGATGAGAACGTACGCGAGTGGTCAGCGATCAAGTCGAACGTGCGCGATGCACTCAGCCGTTATCTTTTCGACAAGACGCGCCGCCGCCCGATGATTCTTCCTATCATCATGGAAATCTGATATGATGGTCGCCCATTACGGGCGACTTTTTCCTTTGTCAATGAGGCGAAAAATGTATCTGATCACCATATTGCGCCTATGAGAAAAAAAGGATAAAATAAGTGTAGACTGTCTTTGCGTTTTTTCGGATGAGGAGGAGTTTTATGACGCCAGCGGAACAGAAAGAGCTGCGGCTTTTCGCGGTAAAGGTGCGTGAGGGGATTCTGCGCGGCACACATGCGGCTAAGAGTGGACATCCGGGGGGATCGTTGTCATCGACGGAGTACTTTACCTATCTTTACAATAGAGAAATCCGTGTTGATCCGAAAAACTCAAACGATCCGAAACGTGACCGTTTCGTTCTCTCAAAGGGACACGTTGCGCCGGGACTCTACGCTACGCTGGCGAACTGCGGTTTTTTCCCCGTTGACGAGCTTCTGACCCTGCGTCATATCGATTCACGTCTGCAGGGACACCCGAATATGAATCTTACCCCGGGCATCGACATGTCGACAGGCTCTCTTGGACAGGGCATCTCTACAGCTGTGGGGATGGCGAAGGGCGCCAAGTATCTCGGACAGGATATCAATGTTTATACGCTGCTTGGAGACGGCGAGCTTGCCGAGGGGCAGGTCTGGGAGGCAACTATGTTTGCCGCGCACTATGCGCTCGATAACCTCTGTATCGCTGTCGATGTGAATGGCCTTCAGATTGATGGCGCAACGGCGGACGTGATGAACACCGCTCCCATCGATCAAAAGTTTGAGGCATTTGGCTGCATCGTGTGCTGGATTGACGGACATGACTATGATGCGCTGGAAGAGGCGTTCCAGACATTCCATACAAATAAGGGCAGCGGAAAACCAACCGTGATCCTGATGAAAACGATCAAGGGCAAGGATATCTCCTTCATGGAAAACAATGCCGGCTGGCATGGGAAAGCACCCAATGATGATGAACTCGCGCAGGGGCTTCGGGAGCTCGCTGCAATCCGCAAGCAGATCGAGGAGGCATGAGCATGGCAGATGTCAAGAAAATCGCAACGCGCGACAGTTACGGCAACGCGCTCGTGGAACTGGGGCAGGTGCGTGAGGATGTCGTCGTTCTGGATGCGGATCTCGCGGGTGCGACAAAGACGGCAACGTTCAAAAAGGAATTTCCTGCGCGGCATTTCAACTGTGGCATCGCCGAGTCCAATATGGTTGGTGTAGGTGCGGGACTCTCCACGATGGGGCTTATTCCCTTTGTCTCTACATTTGCCATGTTCGCTGCAGGGCGTGCATACGAGCAGGTACGCAATACGATTGGCTACCCGCATCTGAATGTCAAAATCTGCGCGACGCACGGCGGTATCTCTGTTGGTGAGGATGGTGCATCACACCAGTGTTGCGAGGATTTCGCGCTTATGCGAACCATTCCGGGCATGACGGTTATGTGTCCCTCGGATGATGTGGAGGCACGCAAGATGGTGCATGCTGCATACGAGATGGAGGGCCCCGTCTACATTCGTTTTGGACGTGCGGCAACGCCTGTCTACCATGACGAGGATTTTCCTTTTGTTATTGGCAAGGGGGAGATCATCCAGGAAGGTACGGATGCTGCCGTCATCGCGACGGGGATTCTCGTTCCAGAGGCAATCGAGGCGGGGAAACGACTCGCTGCTGAGGGGATACAGGTGCGCGTTATTAATATGGCGACCATCAAACCGCTCGATGAGGCACTTGTGATAGAGACAGCGCGCACTTGCAAGAAGATCGTGACGGTGGAGGAGCACAACATCCTCGGCGGTCTTGGTGAGGCGGTCGCTGCCGTTCTTGCAGAGCATTGTCCTGTTCCCATGCGCCGCATCGGCGTCCGTGATGAATTTGGACACTCCGGTCCAGCAGCAGAGTTGCTAAAACAGTTCGGCCTCACGGCAGATCATATTGTGATACAGACGAAAGAAATTATCGGCTGACAGCTAGACATATAAAGAGGCCCTCACTTCAGTGGGGGCTATCTTTTTGTTGCTTGTTTTCCGATCAGATAAAACACCTTGTGGATTTGGGATGAATTGTTTATAATATAAAGGGTTTGACTATCCTAAATGAAAGAGGATTTTTCATGAAGCGGTACGCTCTGTTTATTGTGATGGCCGCCCTTCTTGTGATGATGATTGCAGTCGGATCAGCCTACCTCTCGTCTGCTTCACGCGGCGAAGAACGCCATCCCATGCAGGAATTTACGGCGTATACATCGCTTCCTGCCGAGATCTCTGCGTCTCTTGCCGAGGCGTATGAGAGCGAGTACAACATCCGTGTCCATTTCATCCAGCTCTCGTCGGAGCAGATCCTAAAGCGTCTGCGCGAACAGTCTGATGCGGAGCAGAATACGAATGCGGCTCTTGTCTTGGCAGATCGTGAACTGCTGGATCGTGCCGCAGTCGCTGGGTATCTCGTCCCCTATATCTCTGAGAAGGGGGATCAGGTAGCAGAATCATTCCGCCATCCGAACCGGTACTGGACCGGGGTCTGGTATGATCCTATCGTGTTTGCCGTGAATCAGGATTATCTGCGCACGCATCTCGATCTTCCCAACTCATGGCAGATGCTGGCGCAGCAGCACGACATCCGTATCGGCACAACAGATTTTATGGCAGCAGATGCCTCGTCAAATCTGCTGTATAGTATGATTGCCGAGTATGGTGAGCAGCGGGCGTTTGAGATCTGGCGCAGAATTCAGCCGAATATCATGCAGTACTCGAAGTATCTGCATACACCTGTACGCCAGGCTGGGATGGGTGAGGTAGATCTCTCTGTTGCTGTGCTCAGTGAGACACTGCGCTATGTGCATGACGACTATCCCATCCGCGTTCTTTATCCCGTGGATGGGACATCTGCTGTGATTTACGGGACAGGGATTGCATTCCGCGCATCCGAACGGGATGCACACGCGGCAGAGGTATTTGCGGACTGGCTGCTGACGGATGAGGCTCAGATTGCACTCGCGCAGCGCCGATTCTATCTGCTGACCACAAATCCTATGACGCTATCCTACCAGATGTTTGCGGGGAAGAATATCAGTATTTTTAGACATAGACCGTATTTTAGCAAAGAGGAAAAGGACATCCTGCTAGATCGCTGGATTAAGGAAGTACGGTTCTATGAGGAGTAACGAAAGCTAGAGGGGATTTGTCGGTGAAAGCGGGTTTTATCAGTCTCGGCTGCGCAAAAAATTTGGTGGATACAGAGGTTATGCTCGGCATCATGCGGGAGCATGGCATTGAAATCACGAATGAGCCGTCAGAGGCAGATATCCTGATTGTCAACACATGCGCCTTCATTCAGTCAGCCAAGGAAGAGTCCATCACGACGGTGCTTGGGATGGCTGACTACAAGGAGTCTGGTCGCTGCCGCAGCCTCATTGTTGCGGGGTGCCTGGGACAGAGGTACGGGCAACAGCTGCTAGATGAGATTCCTGAGGCGAACGCTATCATCGGAACGGGGGCGTGGAGCCGTATCATGGAGGTCATTGAGGAGACTCTCAAGGGGCGACGGCTGCTGATTTCCGGCAAGGATGATACCATCTATGATGCTAAGACACCGCGCCTGCGTACGACGCCGAACTATACGGCCTATGTGAAGATTGCCGAGGGCTGTGATCACTGCTGTGCGTTCTGTGCGATTCCGTTGATACGCGGCAGTTTCCGAAGCCGCCCGATGGAGGATATTCTCGCCGAGGCGCAGGAACTGACAGAACAGGGCGTACGAGAATTGGTGCTGATCGCACAAGACAGCGCAAACTACGGCGTGGATAGGTACGGAAAGCCGATGTTGCCGTCGCTGCTCCGCGCATTGGCAAAGATCGAGAAAGTTGCATGGATTCGTGTCCTATACAGCTATCCGAAATATTTCACAGATGAGCTCATTGAAGTGTTTGCGACAGAGCCGAAGGTTGTGAAATATGTCGACCTTCCGCTCCAGCATGCACATGATGCCCTTCTGCGCGCCATGCATCGCCCGGATACGCGGGCAGGGGTGGAGAAGCTGATTCAGAAGCTGCGTCAACGCATTCCCGGGGTGGCAATTCGTTCGACATTCATCGTTGGCTTTCCTGGCGAGACGGATACGCACTATCAGGCACTCCGCACATTTGTCGAGAATCAGCGGTTCGATAAGGTTGGAATCTTCACCTATTCCGAAGAGGAGGATACCCCCGCGGCAAAGATGGCGCAGAAAGTTTCGGAAGATATCATGCAGGAGCGCTATCACGATCTGATGAGTCTGCAGAGCAAGATCTCCGAGGAAATTAATATCTCTATGGAGGGGAGGGAACTCGATGTTCTGATCGAAGGACGCGATGCGGAACAGCAGGGGATTGCTGTCGGCCGCTCCTATCGCGAAGCACCGGAGGTGGATGGACAAATCTACATTGAGGGGGATACGGAGAGCCGCATTGGAGATGTGGTGCGTGTTCGACTTCTGCAGGGATTCACCTATGATATCGTAGGGGAGTTGGTACACTGATGGCATCTTCGTATGAAAGGATGGCAGAAGCTGTCGGCAGAGGACTTACCCGTACCGGGCTGACGATTGCCTGTGCAGAGTCCTGTACCGGTGGACTGCTTACCAGCACACTGACAGATGTTCCAGGAAGTTCTGCCTATGTGATGGGGAGTGTTGTATCTTACTCAAATGATGTAAAGGTACGGGTGCTTGGTGTTTCTTCGGAGACACTCACCTCTTTCGGCGCAGTTTCGGAGCAGACAGCGCGGGAGATGGCAGAAGGCGTGCGAAGACTGATGCTGACGGATATTGGTGTCGGCATTACGGGGATTGCCGGCCCTGGTGGAGGCTCGCACGAAAAGCCGGTGGGGCTCGTCTATATTGCTGCAGCCAATGCAGATAAAACGAAGGTACAGAAGTATTTCTTCAGCGGTGACCGTATGGAGAACAAGAGCACGGCGGTTCATTATGCGCTTTCTCTGATACAGGATATGATAAGGAGTGCTGATCAATGATGGGGCGAAAGATTCTTGCTGCATTTGCTGCAGCTGCATTCTTGTGCGGAGGAGGGGCTGCAGATGCAGCAGAGAATCCTTCTGCTGAGGAAGTCCGGACATCTCCTGAGAGCAGTACCGTGTCCGTGCTTCCGTATGCCTATGATAGTGCGGCGTATGGCTACCGCATCATGTGTCCGCAGAAGCCCGCCGGCGTGATTCCGGCGAGCGCACTCTTTGAGAACCGCGAGGGCGAAGTTCTTATATTCGACCACAATGACTACTATATTAAGTACGCATGGGTCGTTCTCGTGAATGCATTCCCTGAGGATGCTTTGCCGAATCTAAACACCATCCGCCCAGATGAGGCGGTCGACCTTCTGCAGCGCATCATGGGCAGCAACGGCTATGAGGGGATCGTTCTTGCCAATCTGTCTGAGGGCCACAGAGCCATTTTCGCGACGACTGCCAAGGAGGTTGAGATTGACGAGGATGGCGATGGTACACCTGACGCGACTGCAAAGGCAGATCAGCAGATGGCAGTTCTCTTCTTCCGCAGTGAGAACGGTCAGCGTTACGGACTCGAGTTGATAGACAATCCAGACCTGCGTCCTACGTCCGTCTCTGCCCTGCTGGCGGGAGCGCGTACTCTGCAGGAGATGCAGTGAGCGGATGTTTTCAACAAACGGGAAAGAATTGAAGGAGTAGATTTCAATGAAGGTGTCATCCAAGAAAACAATGCTTACGGCTGCGGTGCTCGTCACGCTTTCCTCTGGAACAGCGCTGGCTGCTACGCCTGGTACAGTGGATGCGCAGGAGTTGTTTCGCTCGGATCGTCTGGTAACGGATCGGGCAAATCAGCCGGCTGTGGAGGAGACTGCTGACGCTGAGCACTATGAAGCGTCGATTTCTGCGAAGAGAAGCGCAGCTCCTCTTGGGGCGGCACATCAGACCTCTCCTTCTGCCAATGTGTCTCCGCAGCTGACGCGTCTGCGTTGGGAGAGTGTAGATACCCGCATCGCCGAACGGAATCAGCAGCCCGTTTTCATGCTTTCCGCACAAAAAGCAAAACCTGTCATCATCACAGCGGCTGATGTCAAGCACGAGGAGAAGCAAGCTGTACGGGAAGGCCGTCCGCCGCAGGAACTGGTCGGAGCGGTGAATATGCAGCGTGAGACGCCTCCGCAGCAGATGCCGCCCCAGCCGCCCATGATACAAGAAACTCCGGCCCAGCAGATGACAGTACCTCCTACCCCTGTGACACCGCCTTCTGCTCCTCTGGCGGTAAATTCGGTACAGCCGCTCATGCAGCCGGCGGCTGCAGAGACAGCCCCGCCAGCAGCGCAAAGCATGGTACAGGAGCAAAAACCGATCCGTCCGTGTTATCAACAGATGCCGCACGAGTCCTTCTCTCTCTCTCATCCTGCAGAGAACGGGGCCGCGCAGAGGCAGCCAGAGCAGTTCAACGTGCTGGAGGAAAATCCGACACAGCGCCCTGCACCTCAGATGATGCAGGCTGTTGCGCCTGTGGCCGAACACTCTGTCCGCCCTGCTGGTGTTCCAAGCCTGTCACCTGTACAGCCGATGCCGCAGGCGAGTGAAAATCTGGCGGGTATTTCCGATGAGGTGCGCCGTCATATTCTCGCGGGACAGCTTGCCATGGAAGTACAGTTACGCCGTGATCCGAGTATCTCTGGTATGCGTTCCATTACGAAGGTGTTGCGTGAGAATACGACGCTCACACGCCTTCAGAAAATCGACTTTCTGATTGGGTTTGGACGAGCACTACATCAGAGCGGTCTCCCACGCCAGCAGGAGGCACTTCTTATCAAGACGATTGCAGAGGCATTCTGACACGTATACGATATTGTGTTGATAGGGGGAAGAGGGAAGCTATGAAGAAGCATTTCAGTATTGCTGTCATCGCTGGTGACGGTATCGGTCCGGAGGTCATCAGTGAAGGAAAGAAGGTATTTTCTGGAATTGCTGCTCTGGATGGGGGATTTTCTGTCACCTTTGAGGATTTCCCATGGGGATGTGAATATTATCTCAAGACGGGTGAGATGATGCCGCAGGACGGTCTGGATATTCTGCGTCCATTCGATGCTGTCTATCTTGGTGCTGTGGGATATCCGGGCGTGCCGGATCATATATCACTCGGCGGCCTTCTCCTGCAGATTCGCCGTGGGTTCGATGAATATATCAATCTGCGCCCTATCCGCCTTCTGCGTGGCGCGCCGTGTCCCCTTGCCGGTGTGCAGCCGCAGGATATTGATATGATTGTCGTGCGTGAGAATAGCGAGGGAGAGTATGCTAATGTCGGCGCGCGTCTTTATGCCGGAACACCGCGGGAAACGGCAATCCAGACGGGGGTGTTTTCCCGTCATGGATGCGAGCGTGTCATCCGTTATGCCTATGAGCTGGCACGCCGTGAGAAGCGCTCTCTTACCTCGATCTCAAAGGGAAACGCGCTGTGTTATTCCATGGTTTTCTGGGATGAGATCTTTGCCGAGATTGGGCGTTCATATCCGGATGTGGAGACGCACAGTTTGCTAGTTGATGCAGCCAGTATGTTTTTTGTCAAAGATCCAAAGCGGTTCGAGATCGTTGTAACGAGTAATCTCTTCGGCGACATTCTCACCGATCTTGGTGCAGCGATTGCCGGAGGAATGGGGCTTGCTGCTGGAGCAAATCTCAATCCAGAGCGGACGTATCCATCGATGTTCGAGCCGATTCATGGCAGCGCACCAGACATTGCAGGGCAGGGGATTGCCAATCCGTTGGCATCCATCTGGGCCGTGAGTCAGATGCTGGACTTCCTCGGAGAGAACAGTTGGGCTAAGAGCCTGCTTGATGCTATTGAGATTTTGCTGACGGAGCGTAGGACGCTGACACCGGATCTCGGCGGACATGCCAGAACGGATGATGTTGGTGCAGCTGTGCTCGAGATTTTGGCACGCTAACGGTTTTGTATGAAAAAGCGCGGGGCCGATGATGCCTCGCGCTCTATTTACATTGTGGATGGAGTGTGTATCAGATGAACCAAAGACTGCGCATACGAAAGGCAGTTATTCCGGCCGCAGGCTACGGAACGAGATTCCTTCCGGCAACGAAGGCGACACCGAAGGAAATGCTGCCCATCGTAGACAAGCCGACCATCCAGTACATTGTTGAGGAGGCACTGGAGAGCGGTATCGAGGATATTCTGATCATCAGCGGGCATGGAAAACGCGCTATTGAGGATCATTTTGACTCTGCGCCGGCGCTTGAACATGAATTGGCTCGTAAGGGAAAGCAAGATCTTTTGGAGGTCGTGCGTGAGACCACGGATGTGAATGTTCACTATGTGCGACAGAAATATATGCGTGGACTCGGTGATGCTATCCTATGCGCGCGAAGTTTCGTCGGGAATGAGCCGTTCGCCGTTCTGCTGGGTGATGATGTCGTCTATCATCCGGCGCGTGCGGCGCTGCGGCAGCTGATTGATGTCTATGAGGAGACGGGCGGATCTGTTCTCGGCTGTCAGATCGTATCGGATGAACAGGTATCCTCGTATGGCATTGTCGCAGGTGATACTCTGCATGATCCGCGTTTGATGCGTGTCTCGGATATGGTTGAAAAGCCTGCTCTCAATGAAGCCCCCAGCCGTATGGCAGTGCTTGGCCGCTATATCATTAATCCAGGCATCTTTGCAATCCTCGGTGATACACAACCTGGAAAGGGCGGCGAGATACAGCTTACAGATGCCCTCAAGGTGCTGGCACAGCGCGAGGAGGTCTACGCTTATGACTTTGCCGGGAAGCGCTATGATCTCGGTGATAAGTTGGGATTCTTGGAGGCTACGGTCGAATTTGCCCTGCGTCGTGCAGATCTTGGTGCACCTTTTCAGGCATACCTGAAAAGACTTACGGCGACTATGTGAGGCGATCTGATTGCAGAAGGAAAATCAAGCCAACCTTGCTCTTGCACTTAGTGTGATCGGCGCTGTCGGAACGGCAGGACAGGGGAGTTCACTGCTTGTGCATACCATTCATCACGGTTTTGTAGCAGCGACGATTGGCGGTCTTGCAGATTGGTTTGCCGTTCGTGCCATCTTTGGCAAACCGCTTGGCATCACGCATCGGACAGATATTCTTCGGCGCAACCGTGTGCGTATCATAGAGTCTCTTGTGAAATTTTCCTCTGATGATCTGCTCAGCAAAGAGAACATCATGCAGGTCATTGTACAGGAGAATATAGGTATACTGTTGGTTGAATATCTGGAATATCGCGGCGGGCGGGAACGACTGATTGATGCAGCCGTAGATATACTCCGCCACGTTGCCTCAGATATCGATCCCAGACGTGTTGCAGAAGAACTGTCACCGTATATGATACAGGCGCTTCGCGCACTGCCGTTGGAGAACAGTTTTGCTGACCTGGTGGATGTTCTTAAAGAAGAGCCCCATGCTGACCGCATTTTCAATATGCTTGTACGCGTGGGACTTCAGCTGATTCAGACACAGGCATTTCAAGAGATGCTCCGTGATAATATCGCATCCATTCGGGCGGAATACGAACGCGATGGGATGATGCGTGCCTTGGTGCTTTCTTTCTTCGATGACGAAATGATTGGAGCATGGCTGACCGAGAGAATGGAGGAGATTCTGCAGGCAGCGATGCATCCAGGAGATCGGCGGCATAGGGAGGGCGTACAGGCGCTTTCCCATGCGGTAAGTTCGCTGCGGGAGAATCCTGCACTGCGGGAGATGCTGTATCGCTATAAAATTCATGTCATTGAGAATATTGATATTGTATCGATGCTGGCAGACTTTGTAGAGCGGCGGATGAAGGGGAATCACCCCGTCTGGATTCCCTATATAAAGGAATTACTGAACGAGAAGATTGATCTCTTCGTTCAATCTGAAAGTTGGAAGAGCCGGGTGGATCGCTGGATGAAGAAACTTGTAGCGGATGAGGTGGACAAGCATCATGATATGATTGCCGTTTTTGTTCGTGACTATCTGAACCAGAAAACGGATGATGAACTGGTTTCATTTGTGGAACGGAAGATTCGCACGGATCTGCAGATGATTCGTATCAACGGGGCGGTGGTTGGTGCTGCTGTCGGCATGATGATTTCTGTTCTTGTCAGTGCTGCAGAAAGGATGTGGGGGGGATGATATGGGATTGGAATAAGGCGAATATTGCTCTTTTGGTATCTTTTCTTTTTTTTCTCGTATCTCTCTATCTACATCTGCAGGTTTATGAAAGTTTTTGGGTAGATGGCATAATGACTGTCAGTGAGGCTGCCCTGATTGGCGGTGTTGCTGATTGGTTTGCTGTGACGGCACTTTTTCGCAGACCCCTCGGATTTCCCTATCATACGGCGATTCTTCCGCGCCGTAGGAATCAGCTAATACAGGCGATTGTGGTCATGGTACAGAAGGAATTTTTCTCTCGGCGCAAGCTCTTTCACCATCTCGAAAAAATCCATTTGATACCGATGATGCAGGCATATCTGCGTAAAGAAGAGACAGAAAGAGGACTGACAGGGACGGTCCTTCACTTTATTCGTGCATCTCTCCTGCGAAAGAGAAATCGAATGATTACCGCATACTTATCAGACCGTTTCAGGAATATCCTTCTGCGTGAAGATCCTGCTGACCTCCTTGCACGATTTGATAATATGTCTCAAATGCATGGCTGGGATCGTCAGGCACTGTCTCGGATTTCTGTCTTTTTGGCATCTGAAATTTCTAGAGAGGAGACGCGTATATCTATTCGGGATGCACTGGGAAGGCTGGAGTACGAGAAGTTGGGAGATGGGTTCTTGTCCCGTCTCCTCGAGGTAACCAATACGGTCAATCTGGATGAAGGGGCGGAACTCATCCAGCGGCATACCCGCCATATTCTGGATGAACTTAGCCGTGACGGAACTCCGCTGCAGGAGAATGCACTCGCATTGATGCATGTATGTCTTGCAGATTTACGCAGGGATGATCAGCTTCTTTGTCTGGCGCGCGAACTGCAGCAGCGCATTGCAGACGAACTTCCCATTGAGGAGATGCTTATCGGCCTGCTTCAAGGGATGAGAACACATTTTCAGTCAGATTTGAAACGTGATGTCGATCCCATTGTGGAGCATATGCCTACCTTTTATGCGCATCTGCAAGATATTTTACATGTTGAGTATCAGCATATGATCAATCTTATCGAGAGCCGCCCGATACTTCGGAAAATCATCACGAAGGTACTCTATGATATACTTGCACGCTCTGCGCTCCATGCCCAGATATTGGTCGGCATAATTGTCGGGAATGTTCTATCTAGGCTTACTGACGATGAACTTAACTGCCTTATTTATGATAAGGTCGAGGAAGATCTGCTTTGGATTCGTGTTAACGGTTCTCTTGTTGGCGGTTGTATCGGGCTGTTGCTATTTCTTGGGAGTAATCTATTTCTGTGAATACGGAATTTATATACTCGTGATTACTCAGATGAAATACATGAGGTTTTCGTCACTCTCCTCATGATTCCATGCTGTCAGCAGATCCTCCAAGGTGATGGTATTCAGTGTGTTGAGAATGTTCCTATCCAGTACGTCAAAGACCTTGCGTGCGAGAATGCGGTTCAGCTGTTCCATCTTCTCTGAGGCAATGCCTGTCTTCTCGATCAGAGATATCTCGATAGAGGAGAGAATCTCATAGGCGGTAATCTCTCGTGGACGTCGAGAGAGCTGATATCCCCCCTGTGAGCCTTTGATAGAGTTGACAAGTTTGCTGCGCTTAAGCAGAGAAAAAACCTGTTCGAGATAGATCTTTGAGATACCGAGGTGCTCTGAGATACTGATGATCGTCACGGGGGAGGAGGCTTCGTAGTTGCGCGCGAGAAATACCATTGAGGCGATGCCGTAGCGTCCTTTTGCGGAGATTTTCATATAGTTATCCTCTTCTTCTATAAAACATATTTTATATAGCAATATAATATGTTAAAGAGAATAAAATGTCAAATAAAAATCCCCTCCCAAAAGGGAAGGGGATTTTGTATTGCGTGGAAGTGGAAAGGGATTAACGCTTCGAGAATTGGGATGCCTTGCGTGCCTTTTTGAGACCGTATTTGCGGCGCTCCTTCTCACGCGGGTCGCGGGTGACAAAGCCTGCCTTCTTAAGTGCAGGACGAAGCTCTGCATCCATCTCGATGAGGGCACGGGTAATTCCGTGACGAATCGCCCCCGCCTGACCGGATGCACCGCCACCGGAGACGTTAGCGATTACATCGTATTTATCGACTGTCTCGGTCAGATTGAGTGGTTGACGTACAATCAGCTCGAGTGTTTTCAGACCGAAGTATTCCGCCATATCACGGCCGTTAATCGTGACTTTGCCGTCGCCGGGAACGAGACGTACACGGGCGACTGAGGTCTTACGGCGACCAGTGCCGTAGTAGGTGACTTGTGCCATCGAACAGATTCCTCCTTTTACGAAACTCAGCGGATATTAAACGCCAGCGGTTCGGGCTTTTGTGCTGCATGGGGATGCTCCGGACCAACGTATACAGTCAGCTTACGGAACATCTGTGCACCGAGACTGTTCTTCGGTAGCATACCCTTTACGGCATGTTCGATGACACGGGTAGGGAAGCGCTCAAGCATTTGACCGGCGGTTGTAAAGGTCGTACCACCCTGATAGCCGGAGTGACGGAAATAGGTCTTGTCCGTCAGCTTCTTTCCCGTGAACTTTACTTTCTCAGCATTGACAACGATGACGTAATCGCCAGTATCAACGTGCGGTGTATAGATAGGCTTATTCTTTCCGCGCAGAATCTTTGCAATTTCTGCTGCAAGACGACCGACCGTCTGATTCTCCGCGTCTACAACATACCACTTGCGTTCAATATCGGCGGCTTTTGCCATAACCGTGGTTTTCACGTAATTCCCCCCTAGAGAGTAAGAAATTTCAATGATCATGAGTTGATGCGATATCCGCTCATGCCTCCGGGGCTAATGGATACATGAAAAATATCACACGTTACTATTCTATGTAATTTGGGACTGCTTGTCAAGGATTTTTCAATGCACGCTTAACTTTTTCCGCGACTCCGTACATTTTTGCACGAGGGACAGAGCAGGCTGCGATTCGGACACCCATTTTGAGTGGCACAGCAAAGATTAGATCATCGTGAAGGCGGTCACAGACTGCCTGCGGATCTGCGGCAGGAACTGCAAGGAAGAATCCCCCTTTGTAGGGAAGGGCGGGGAGATCACACGCTGCTGCTTCCTTCATGAAAATATCGCCGCGTTCCTGTACGAGATGATAGAGTGCGTCACGTTCCTTTTCATAGGATGCGTAGGATGCGGCGTCTTGTTGGATACGAGTCAGAAGCGTCATTGCGCCGCGGTTGATGTTTGACCATGTTGCACGCGCCGCGTATTTGCTAATCTCACCGAACTCATCGATGATCTCCTTGCACGAAGAAAGGGCGATGAGCGCACCGCATCGCTGCCCATAGAAGGTATACGCTTTCGACATGGAGAAGGCGAAGAGCGTCAGAATATTTTTCGGCAGATTGGAGAATTTTTGCATGAATGCACGTGTTTCGAATTTCTCGCCGGCAAAGTCGATGTAGGCGATGTCGATGAGAAGATGGACTTTCTTTTCGTTAGCCGCATGCTTCTTGATACAGTCCAGTACATGATCCCAGTCCGCCGAGGACAGGCTGTATCCTGTCGGGTTATGCGCCGGTGTGTTGAGGATGATGAGCAGACTGTCCTGGGTTTTGAGCAGACTGTCTACCGAGGATGCAAAGGACTCATGGTTGAAGTTGTTGCGCTCGTCAAAGAGTTTGAAGTTGGTCAATCCGCAACCGAGCTCTTCGCAGATGACATTGTATGTTCCCCAGAACCAGTCGGAGGTCAGGACACGGTCTCCCTTTTCAACATAATTATCGACAGCGGTACGCAACGCACCTGTTCCGCCTGCTGTTGCGACGGCACCCAGATATCCTGCGGGATGATTTCCGGCAAAGGTAATGTCGATGGCTGCATCCAGATATGCAGGCAGACCTGAAATCGGCGCGTAGGCAATATAATCCTCAATGGGGAGGGAGCGGAAGACGCGTTCGACGGTGGGAATGTGTGCGAGTTTTCCTTCATCGTCCATGATTGCGCCGATTGTCGCGTTGGTTACGTGTTCTTCACCGTGTTCCTCAACCGCTGCGCGGCAGGCTGCACTGGCACCGAAAATTGCATCCTTTAGTCTTCTTGAAACGGCGTGTTTTGCTGCCATCTGAGTTGCCATGATAAAACGCTCTCCTTTTTGTTTTTGGGGAGTCCTTACCTCGCAGCGGTTAGACTCTTGTTAACATCATAGACGATGATAGCGGGTTGCTCTGCTTGTGTCCATACGATAGACGGGTGTATACAAGTATTCTTATGCGCCTGTGGGGAAGAACTCATCATGGATCATATTGACCGCATCCTTGACGCTGCCGCCCTTGATGAGGCAGGAGATACTGATTTCGGAGGTACTGATGATCTCGATGTTGATCTCGGCATGGGATAGCGCGCCGAACATCCGTGCGGCAATACCTGGATTTCCCAGCATCCCTGCGCCGACAATGGAGATCTTTGCAACATCATTGTCAATTGCGACAGCAGTTGCCTTAATCTCTTCGGCAATACCCTCAACAACCTGACGCGCCTGTTCTGCATCAATCGTAGCAACGGTAAATACGACATCTGTCACATTCGACTCCGCACTGCGTACACTCTGCACAATCATATCTACATCGATATTTGAGTCTGCCAGTGCAGAGAAAATTCTATACACGATTCCGGGGACGTTGGAGACACCGAGGACGGTAATCTTAGAGACGTGTTCGTCATGCGTAACGCCGCGAATGATAAAGGATTTTTCTTCCACTGTATATTCCTCCCTAATGATAGTTCCCGGTTCTGTCGTGAAGGTTGAGCGGACATGGATGGGGATGCCGTAGAGCTGCCCCATCTCCACGGAGCGCGGCTGCATGACGCCTGCACCGAGACGTGCCATTTCGAGCATCTCGTTGTATGTGATCTCGCGCATACGTCGCGCACCTTTGGCAATACGTGGATCTGCAGAATAGATGCCGTCAACATCTGTGAAGATTTCGCAGGCATCTGCACCGATTGCTCCGGCGATGGCGACGGCAGATGTGTCAGAGCCGCCGCGACCGAGGGTGACGGGATTGCCTGCATCATCTGTCCCTTGGAATCCCGCAACGACTACGATATTTCCTTTGCCGAGCTCCTCGTGGATACGGGCAGGATGGATGCCAAGGATGCGGCCTTTGGTGTGTGCATTGTCTGTTCTCATCCCTGCCATCGCGCCTGTGAGTGAGATGGCGGGCTGTCCCATTGAGCAGAATGCCATGGCGAGCAGGGCGATAGAGACCTGCTCGCCGGTCGTCATCAGCATATCCATCTCTCTGGCATACTGATAGGGACTTTTTACGACTTCCCCCGCAAGTGAGATGAGGTCATCTGTGGTGTCACCCATCGCAGATACCACCATCACGATGCGATCATCGGGGGCTTTCTCATTTAGAATGCGTTTTGCTACATTTTTGATTTTTTCAGGCGATGCAACAGAACTTCCGCCAAATTTTTTTACAATCAATGCCATATCATGTCCCCCTATGGATTCAATTATTCCCATAATGGTGAATTGCTGAATCATTATACAGGAAAAAAAGGATAGTGTCTAGTAAACAGAGTCCCAATGAGAGGTCGGCAAAAAAATAACCCTGCTCCATGCAGGACATGAAACAAGGTTATTTATCTACGCGGACGAAAAGAGTGTGTTTACTTGTTCTGACTGATGAGCGATTGAATTTCTGCTGCCTTGCCGTCAGAGCCGAGCACCTCTTTGATCTTGTGGGTGACGAGCTCCTTGATGTAGCTGCGCCCATCCGTCAGATACTGGCGCGGGTCGAAGTGCGACGGTTCTTTTTTGAAATGCTCGCGGATGCCCGCCGTCATGGCAAGACGCAGGTCGGAGTCGATGTTAATCTTGCAGACAGAGGACTTTGCCGCGCGACGCAGCTGATCCTCGGGGATGCCGACGGCATCTGGCATGTGCCCGCCATTCTCATTAATGATCTTTACATACTTTGGAATGACTGAGGAAGCACCATGCAGAACAATGGGGAAGCCGGGAATGCGTTTTTCAATCTCCTCGAGAATGTCGAAGCGGAGCGGTGGCGGCACGAGAACACCGTCAGCATTGCGCGTGCACTGATCTGGCGTAAACTTGAATGCACCATGGGACGTACCGATTGCAATAGCTAAAGAGTCAACCCCTGTTTTCTCGACAAAGTCCTGTACTTCCTCGGGTTTTGTATAGGAGGCATCTTCAGCGGATACGTTGACGTCATCTTCGATGCCGGCGAGCTGGCCGAGCTCTGCTTCGACAACGACACCGTGTGCATGTGCATACTCTGCGACGCGCTTGGCGAGGGCGATGTTTTCCTCATACGGCAGGTGTGAGCCGTCGATCATGACGGAGGTGAAACCTCCGTCGATGCAGGATTTGCAGATATCAAAGTCTGCGCCGTGATCGAGGTGCAGGGCGATGGGGATATCATTGATTTCAAGTGCAGCCTTGACAAGATGGACAAGATACTCATGACGGGCATACTTGCGCGCACCTGCGGAGACCTGAAGAATCAGCGGGGACTGGAGCTCTCCGGCGGCATCTGTGATGCCTTGAACGATCTCCATGTTGTTGACATTGAAGGCACCGATGGCATATCCGCCTTCATAGGCCTTCTCAAACATTTCTTTTGTTCCGACAAGTGGCATGTAATTACCCCCTATAACAAATAAAAATCTCCCATGAATATTTTTATTATAACATAATCGTTTTACGGAAGATACCGCTTTTTGAAATTTCCCATCTGTTCTGTTATAATGAATGAACTAATTTGTAAAGGCTGGTGTATTGCGTGCAGTTGAAGCGCTTGGAAGCGTATGGGTTCAAATCATTCGCCGAGCGGATTGCTGTTCAATTCGACCATGGAATTACAGCTGTGGTTGGGCCGAACGGCAGCGGCAAAAGCAATATCACGGATGCTGTTCGCTGGGTCTTGGGCGAACAGAATATTCGTATGCTGCGCGGCCTGCGTTCAGAGGACATCATTTTTGCCGGCTCTGCAGCACGCCGTGCGCTGAGTGTGGCAGAGGTTGTTCTCGTCTTTGACAACACGGATAAGAAGCTGCCAATCGACTACGATGAGGTCGTCGTCAAACGGCGGCTCTATCGGAACGGGGACAGCGAAATTTATCTCAACGATTCGCGCTGTCGAATTAAGGATATCTACCAGCTATTTGCAGACACTGGTATTGGTCATGATGGTATGAGCATCATCGGGCAGAACCGCTTGAATGATATTCTTGACAGTCGTCCCGAGGAGCGCCGCGTGTTCTTCGAGGAGACAGCAGGGATTACCAAATACCGCACGAGAAAACAGGATGCACTCCGTAAACTGCGTGAGCATGAGGGTGACCTTGTTCGTCTAAACGACATCATGTATGCACATGCGACGGAACTCGAGCCGCTTGCCGTGCAGTCACAGAAGACCATGCGGTTTCGTATATTGGATGAGGAGCGCAGGACTTATCATCTGACATCGTTGGTGCAGAAATATAGCCGGCTCTCAGCAGAACACTCTGTGCAGGAACGCCTGCTTGACGGCTATCGTGCGGATGAGGTCTGCTTTCTGCGGGAACGCGTGGATACTGAGAAGCAAAAAACTAAAATTGAGGAGCGTATTGCGGCGATTGATTTGCGGTTGGATGAGCAGTCGCAGCAATATCGTGTACTGCAGGATGCATTGGACAGCCTTCGACAAGAGGCTGCCCTTATTGAGGGGCGGCAGGAGCAGCGAGCGCGGTACAAGGCGGATAAGGAGCAGATGCGTACCTCTGCTGCGGTAAAGATAGAAACGACAGAGCAGGAGGTTGTGCAGATCGATCGTCTGTTATCCGATAAGAGTGCTGCCTATCAGGGCAAGATCGCGGAACAGGAGGCGCTGCGTACAGACGCGGAACAACTGCGTGTGCGCCTATCGCAGAAGCGGAGTGAGATAGAGCGGCAGGAGCATGCGCAGCGTGGGGTACAGCGTGTTTTGTCACGCCTGAGAGAACTGTATGCCGTCGCCGTAAACTCCTACCAGCAGGGTGATGAAGATTGCCGCCAGGAGATGGAGGCGATGGCGCAAAAGAAAGAACGACTCGCCAAACTTCAGTTAGAATTGTCTGAAAAACGGAAGGAGGTCGATACCGCAGAGCAGCAGATGTATGAGGAACGTGCTCAGAAGGAGTGCCTGGCGGCAGCCATACGTGATATGCGTGCTAAACTGCAGATGGGCGAGGCGCAGCTGAGGCATATAGATATAGAGCTGCAGCGTGTGAAGCAGAATTTGGGCTTTGCAATGAGGATGCAGGAGAGTTACGAGGGGTTTGGCAAGGACGTACAGGCCGTTCTGCAGGCAAAAGAGCCGTGGCGTCATGGTGTTGCCGGAACGGTGGCGGATCTCATCAGCATCCCAGATCGTTGTCTAACGGCAATCGAAGTTGCGCTCGGTGGGAGTGTGCGCAATATTGTGACGGAGGATACGGATACGGCAAAAGCTGCCATCTCCTACTTAAAGAGAAACAATGGCGGACGCGCTACCTTCCTACCTCTTACGACAATCACGGTGCGTACACCGCGCATTGTTGACTTGCGTCGATACAAAGGTGTTGTAGGCTGGGCACATACGCTTGTACAGACGGAGGAGCACTTTCAGCGCGTGGCAGAGCACCTGCTCGGACAGACGCTGGTGATGGAACATCTTGATGATGCGTTAGTCGCGGCGAAGCAGGAGGGATATCGACTCCGCATCGTTACACTGACGGGAGAGCTCTTGAACCCCGGTGGGGCAATGTCCGGCGGTGGACGGCGCAAGCAGTCTCTGCTCTTGAATCGCCGCAGAGAAATAGAGGATTTAGAGACCCGTCTGCGTGGTCATCAGGAGCAGCGGGAACAGCTGTCCGCCACCATTAATGGATATATCACAAAGATCAAGGATATGGATGAACGCGATGCAGCATGTACAGACCGCATAGAAGAGGCAAGTCGTCTGGTTATGAAGATACGTGGCATCTGTGAGGTGCTCCATCAGCGTGTTCAGGATCAGACGGATGCCATTCGTACTATGGAGCAGGCGGAGGAGGTTCGTCTTGCCCGCGGCAGACAGCTGGGAGCAAAGCGTGATGCTATTGAATGTCATATAGCCGTGTGTATGGCGCATGAGCAACGTTTTTCTGCACAGCTGGCAGAGCTGCGTGCGCATTGTACGGAGCTGGATGCAGAACTTAGAATACAAGAGGAGAAGTTTCATGCGGCACAGATTGCTGCGGCAGCTCTACACGCTGAGATTGATACCGGGAAAAGTCACCGTCAATCGCGTGAACTCGAACTTCGGGAGGCGGTGCGCACACGGGAGAATGTGGCGCAGCAGCTTGCTCAGATGGCAGAAGAACTGCAGAAAGATGCAGCACGTCTTTCTCTCTTGTCAAGGGATATTGGAGAGCGTGAATATCACATTGAGGAAGTTCAGAAGGACGGCAACAATCTAAAGGATCAGCGTCTTGCCTACGAAGCGGAAAATCGTGCACTAGATGATGCCCTCAAAAAGTGCAGAATGCAGATCGAGGAAGTGCGTAATAAGTGTCATGAATGTGAAAAGGCACTTGAGCGTATCGGCCTCAGAGTGGAGGATTGCCGAGACAGTTTGTTGTCGGACTATGGTCTGACTCCGGATGCTGCTTCTGAGAAAGTACTGCTGATGGATGAAATCCATCTCGCAAAGCGTCTGGAGGAGATCGACGAGGAGATTCGTGTCCTTGGTGCTGTGAATCCCAATGCTGTGGAAGAGTATGCGGAGAAGAAAGCCAGATATGAGGAAGAAACGAAGCAGATTGAGGATCTGAGAGCTGCGAAGAGGGATATCGAACGTATCCTTGAAAAGATTGATCAGGATATGACGCGGACTTTTCGTGATGCTTTTCATCAGATCCAGGAATATTTCAACGATATTTTTGTGCGGCTCTTCGGCGGCGGCGTTGCGGAATTGCGTCTGACAGACAAAGAGGATATACTGAGCAGTGGTGTAGAAATTCTCGTTACGCTCCCCGATAAGAAGCGGCAGAATCTATCTGCCCTTTCGGGCGGAGAGCGAGCACTTACCGTCATAGCGCTGCTCTTTTCCTTCCTACGGTACCGCCCCTCGCCGTTCTCCATCCTAGATGAGATTGATGCACCGCTGGATGAGGCCAATGTATCACGTTTTGGCGAGTTTTTGAAGGAGTTTTCTAGGCACACGCAGTTTATTGTCGTGACGCATCGCAAGGGGACGATGCGTGCGGCAGATACGATGTATGGTGTGACTGTCGAGGATGCAGGTGTCTCCAAGGTGCTTTCCATCCGTATGAAGGATTACGAGGCGGAGCAAAGCGCCTGAACCATAGAGAAAGGAGTTATCGTGGGATTTTTTGACCGGCTCAAGAAAGGGCTGACGAAAACACGGGAAAGCTTTACAAACAATATTGAACGGCTGATCATTGGGTATGCCGATATAGATGATGCTCTGATTGACGATTTGGAAGAGACACTGCTCATGGCAGATGTTGGTGTCAAAACCACTGAGACACTGATTACGGCAGTGCGCAAGGGCATCAAACAGAAAGAAATTAGAACGCCAAGCGATTTGATTCCCTTTTTGGAGAAGGAAATTGTCCATATTTTGGAGGCAGGGGATAATATCTTTCGCATGGCGGAGCAGGGGCCGACCGTTCTACTCGTTGTTGGTACAAACGGTGTTGGTAAGACGACAACCATTGGCAAGCTAAGTGCCTATTATCGCCGCCAAGGGAAATCGGTACTCCTTGCCGCTGCAGATACTTTTCGTGCGGCTGCCATCGACCAGCTTGAGATCTGGGGGAAACGCGCAGATGCGCAGGTGATCAAACATGGTGAAGGCTCTGACCCCGCAGCGGTTGTATTCGATGCGCTTCAGTCAGCAAAGGCACGCGGGATTGATATTGTTATTGTCGATACGGCAGGGCGACTGCAGACCAAGTCCAATCTGATGCAGGAACTGGAGAAGATTTATCGTGTGATTGGCCGTGAGGTTGCAGGCGCACCGCATGAAACCCTGCTCGTTTTGGACGCGGGGACGGGGCAGAATGCCATTAGTCAGGCAGAACTCTTTACACAGGCTGCGCCCGTCTCCGGTGTCGTTCTCACGAAGTTGGACGGGACGGCGAAAGGCGGTGTGACCATTGGCATCAAGTCCCAGCTTTCCATCCCCATCAAATGGATTGGTGTGGGCGAGGGAATGGATGACTTGCGTCCGTTCCATGCAGAGGAGTTTGTCAATGCATTGTTTATTAAGCGAGAGGATGAGGCTGGGGGGCAGAACTGACCTATTCTGCATGAAGGGAGCACAGGGAAATGTATGAGGATCTTGTAGAAAGAACATCCAGCAGCGAGCACGTCTTTGACGGGACACTCCTCCATGTGCGGCGTGATATGGCAATGCTGCCGAATGGAAAGAAGGCGGTGCGTGAGTGGATTCATCATCCGGGGGCTGCAGCCGTGCTGCCTGTCTTGCCGAATGGGAATGTGATTCTGGTGCGTCAGTACCGCTATCCCATCGGCAAGGTGACACTTGAGGTTCCAGCAGGCAAACTCGATGAGGCAGAGGAAGACCCTTTGCACTGCGCACAGCGTGAGTTGTCAGAGGAGACTGGCTATACAGCGCAGATATATGAGAAATTGACAACGATTGCAACGACCGTCGGGTTCTCGGATGAATATATTCATTTGTTTCTGGCGCACGGCTTGTCTGCTGGCGCACAGCATACGGACGAGGATGAGTTTGTCAACGTTGTTCAAATGCCGTTTACGAAGGCTTTTGATATGGTAAAGACGGGGGAAATTTTTGATGCAAAGACTATTATTTCTCTGCTGATGGCAGCAGAGAGATGTACGGCGTGAACAAATAGGAGCGATATATGTTTGGATTTGACTTTACGGAGATGCTGCTCGGGATACCTGGGCTGATCATCGCGATGACGTTTCATGAGTATGCGCATGCGCGAGCTGCAGTTTCTCTGGGGGACTTTACACCACGTCTGATGGGGCGTCTGACGATTGATCCGCGTGCACACATCGATCCTCTTGGTATTTTGATGCTTTTTCTTGTGCGTTTTGGATGGGCAAAGCCCGTGATGGTCAACCCGAGAAATTTTCGTCAGCCGAAGCGGGATGATATCGTGGTCTCACTTGCGGGGCCGGCAATGAACCTGCTCCTAGGCTTTATTGCCTTCTATATCATGTTGTTCATTAGGGCACATCAGATAGATGTTTCCTCTATTACCTACGGAATTATCCAGATGGTTTTTGTCTATAATGTCAATTTTGCCATATTCAATATACTGCCGATTCCGCCGCTTGACGGCTCACATATTTTGCGCAACCTGTTGCCTCCGGATCTTGCCTATCGTTATCAATCTATTGAGCGATATAGCATCCTAATTATGATTGTATTTATTGCAACCCCTGTACTTAGCGTTGTTCTGATGCCGCTCTTCCAGCTGGTATATGGTGTCTATAAGGTACTTGGCTCGTTGCTCCTTTTTTAGGACTGTGTATGGCTGTTGACTATCTTGTTAAATTGGATGCATTTGAGGGGCCGATGGATCTGCTTATGCATCTCATAGAAAAAAATAAAATTGACCTTTATGATATCCCTATTGCGGATTTGACACGACAATATCTGGATCATATCGATGCACTGTATCAGTTTGATATCGAGTTTGCAAGCGAGTTTTTAGTGATGGCTGCGACGCTTCTGCGAATTAAATCGCGGATGATGCTGCCTGTCAAAGAGGAGGATAAGGAACAGGATGAGGACCCTCGTATAGAGTTGGTGGAGCGTCTGCTCGAATATCGCCGTTTCAAGGAAATATCTGCCGTCCTATCTTCGATGGGGGATGCGCAGACGCCCTACGTGGAGCGTGTGCCGATGCGGCTTCGCACATCACGTATGCCCGTTGTCGGACTCTCGGCAAAGACCTTGCTGCGTATTTTCTGTGATGTACAGCGTGTACGAGAGGAACCGCGTATTCCTATGGTTGTTGTTTCTACTGAGGAATACCGCGTGCAGGACAAGATGACCGATATCCTGGCGCTATTGGAGCGAAATCATGGGCGGATAAAACTGAGGGATGCTTTTCCAACTGGGACGCGTGAGGAACTCATGTCTGCATTTCTCGCGCTTTTGGAACTAGCCAAGATGCAGGCTATCCTACTTACGCAGGAACAGCTCTATCACGAAATATGTATTTCGTCAAAGGAGGGACGTTGTGCAGTCTCTTAGCCCTGTGAGTATCTTAGAGGCCGTTTTATTCGCTGCCGCATTACCGCTCTCAGCAGCTAGGCTGTCAGAGATCATAGAAGTGCCTGAATGGGAAATACAGGAGGCTCTTACAGAGTTGGAGCGTCGGCATAGCGCCCAAGGGAGTGGTGTCTTTCTACGCAGATCAGCGGGAGGATATCAACTTGTAACACATCCGAGCGCATTTCCGTGGGTGCAGAAACTGGCGGAATCCATTCAGCCGACATTGTCCTCATCGGCGATGGAGACGCTCTCCATCATTGCATACAGACAGCCAATTACAAAACAAGAGGTTGAGCATATTCGCGGTGTCCGTGCAGAGCGCTCTATCGGCAGGCTGCTGGAGTTGGAGCTCATCTGTGAAATGGGGCGAAAAGCTGTTGTCGGACGTCCGATTCTCTACGGGACGACCGACTTGTTTCTGCGCGCCTTTGGACTGGAGCGTATCGAGGATCTTCCTGCACTGCCCGACATGGATGATGTGAAGGATACGCTGGATGATGACCAGCTTCGCCTTTTTGAGGAGATGCGAAGCCGTGACACACGCAGTGACATGGAAGATATGGGGAATCCGGAACAGCCCACTGCCATGAACGACACAAAGGAGTGAAATCGTTGGTTGAGTTGCTGGCTCCGGCAGGAAACAGAGAGGCTTTTCTTGCGGCCGTTGAAAACGGAGCAAATGCAGTTTATCTTGCTGGTAAAATGTTTGGGGCGCGTGCCTATGCATCGAATTTTGCCGATGAAGAAATAGCAGATGTTATTCGCTATGCACACCTAAAAAACGTACAAGTTCACGTTGCTGTCAATACAATTATTGACGACAGCGAGCTACCTCAACTGCAGGAGTATCTGTCGTTTCTCTATGATGCGGGAGCCGATGCTGTACTTGTGCAGGATCTCGGTGCAGCAAAATTGGTGAAAGAAACAGTGCCGCATATGCCGCTGCATGCCAGTACGCAGATGACGGTGCATAGTCTTGCCGGTGTACGCGCACTTGAGGAACTTGGATTTACGCGTATTGTACTGGCGCGTGAATTGTCTATTTTGGAGATTCGCCATATATGTCAAAACAGCAATGTAGAAATTGAGTGTTTTGTTCATGGTGCGCTTTGTGTCTGCTACTCGGGGCAGTGTCTTATGAGCAGCATGATTGGCGGACGTAGCGGTAATCGTGGGCGCTGTGCGCAGCCCTGTCGTCTGCCCTATACACTTGTTGATGCCGATGGACATGACGTTCTGGGCTCATCTGCCGGCAGCTTTCTCTTATCGCCACGTGATTTGAATGCTATCGACCTCGTTCCGGAGCTGTTGGGTGCGGGCATAGACTCCTTGAAGATCGAGGGACGTATGAAGCGGCCAGAATATGTTGCAACAATTGTCCATACTTATCGCAAGGCGATTGATCACTACCTCTGCTCACAAAAACCGGCGATTGATCACGATGATCGAACGCATCTGGCACAGGTCTTCAATCGGGATTTTACGACGGCCTATATGGAGAAATGTCAAGGGCGGTACATGATGAGTGATCGTCGTCCGAATAATCGCGGGCTGTTGATTGGTCGTGTAACCGCATATAATGACACTGCAAAAGTAGTATTTGTCAAATTATCCGCAAACCTTGCCGTAGGAGACCAGGTTGATTTCTGGGTTAAGGTGGGCGGCCGTGTCAGTGTCGATATCGCAAGCATCTCTGACAAGAGTGGGCAAAGTATCCAAGCAGCGCGGGCTGGTGAGACGATCTCTTTTCCTCTTGCCAAAAAGGTATGTATTAACGATCGTGTTTTCAAAGTCTATGATGCAAAACTCATGGAGACGGCGCGCAGATCCTATGCCCCGGCATCCTTTCAGAGGATACCGTTGTATGGGACACTGTCGGCAAAACTCGGACAGCCGCTGCATTTTTTTATCAAGGATGATGCGGGAAACCATGCAGAGGCGAAGAGTGACTATATCGTTGTGCGGGCGAATAACCGCCCTCTTACGGAAGAAACCGTACAGAAACAAATGGGGCGTCTTGGTACGACCGTATTTGTCCTTGATACACTTTCCTGCGATATTGATGCATCGGTCATGGTGCCTGTCAGTGAGTTGAATAAGGTGCGCCGTTTGGCTGTTGCCGCGATTGAGGATCAGCGCATCGAGTACTTTCGTGCACGCCGTGATGATACTGTACAATCTGCTGCAAGACGGATTCCTAAACGTTTAACAGAGCCACGACTATCTCCAGAAAAGCCTGTCTCATTGATGGTTTCTGTTGATGATATGGCGGGACTGGAAGCCGCTGTTGCAGGCGGCGCAGATGGCGTTTTGTATGGGGGAGAGTCCTTTGCGGGGCGGACTGCCCAAAAGAAAGATTACGATACTGCCTGGCATTATGCGCACGCGCATGGGGTTCGCATCGATTACAATACACCGCGCATTGTAAGGGAGAATGAGCAGGCTGCATTGATCCGCTTGTTTGAAAATTTGCGGGAGTGTGCTCCGGCAGCGATTCATATTCATCATATTGGCATGGCACAACTCGTACGAGAGATTACCGATGTGCCGCTTCATGCTGATTGCTCGATGATTTCTTATAATTCATACACACTGAATTTTCTGTATAACTATGGTTTTATAGAGGCGACACTTTCCACGGAACTCAATGAAAAGCAGATGGCACGGCTCGTGCGCTGCAGTCCTCTTCCGCTGTCGGCAATTGTCAGCGGGCGTCTGCCTTTGATGATATCGGAATACTGTGCGTTGGGCAGTTTTTTAGGCGATCTTGACAGCGGCACTTGTTCTATGCCATGCCGTAAGAATAAGTACTTCCTCCGAGATCGCAAGGGGATTGATTTTCCTATTGCGACGGATCAATTCTGTCGGATGCATTTACTGAACAGCAAACGGCTCTCTTTGCTCCCCTATGTACCAAATATTCTAAATGCAGGGGTAAAAACTCTACGGATTGAGGGACGAGGAATGGATGCGTGTACCCTGCAGCAGACCGTACGCGTGTATCGGGCTGCGATGCGGTTGCGTCTGCCGCTCAGCGAAAGTGATGAACAGAACCTGCGTATGCAGGAGGGAGACGATATTACACGCGGTCATTATTTCCGCGGTGTTCTATAAGAGGTGTATATGGACACAGAGTCATTTAACGTTTTAGAGTATGAAAAAATTACAAACCTACTTGCATCGTTTGCCTCGTCACGTTTTGGAAAAGAACAATGCCGCTCTGTCGCACCTTCTGGGGACTATGATACCGTTGTTCGTCTCCATCGTGAGACGGCAGAAGCAGTAGAGGTCGTACAGACGCAGTCGCCTCCGTTTGGCGGTATCTATGATTTGCGGCAGATTCTCAAGAAGGCGTCCATGGGGGCCGTACTAGAGACAGAAGAACTGCGTTGTGTCATGAGTACGATAACGGGGATGCGGAATGTAAAATATTTCTTTCGTGATCTTGTGCTGGATATCCCTCTCCTCAAGGAGAAGGTACATCCCATTGAGATTCTAGGAACGATGGAGCGGCATCTGAAGGATACGATTGATGAGCATGGGAATTTTAGGGATGACGCTAGCCCTGAACTACGACGGATTACGAGGGAACTGCATACGGCACAGGGACATGTTAAGGATCGTCTGTCTGCTATCCTGCATGATGCCTCCCATCAGAAATTTTTTCAGGATGCAATTGTTACCATACGGGATGAGCGTTATGTCATCCCTGTCAAGCAGGAATATCGCAACTATTTCCCCGGGGTGATACATGATCAGTCTGCGAGCGGGGCGACGATATTCGTAGAACCCCTTGCTACGGTTGAACTGAATAATACCGTACGACAGATGACACTTGCTCGTGCGCAGGAGATTCAGCGTATTCTGCAGCGGCTGACCGCGGAGATCGCTAGGTCTGCTGATATTCTTTCTGACAACTGTAATATATTGGCGGAACTCGATCTCATTTTTGCACGCGCGCATTTGGCAAGAGAGATGGGGGCATACCCGCCGCTATTGAATCGGGAGGGACGTGTGCGTCTTCGTCGGGCGAGACATCCGCTTCTTTCAAGAGATAAGGTCGTCCCGATTGATATTGAACTTGGGACATCCTTTTCTACACTTTTGATCACAGGACCGAATACAGGCGGGAAGACTGTGAGCATGAAGACACTTGGTATTCTTGCGCTCCTTTCTCAATCAGGATGTTTTCTTCCCGCGGCAGCAGAGGCAGAACTTCCCGTGTATCGCAATATTTATGCGGATATTGGAGATGAACAGAGTATAGAACAAAGTCTTTCAACATTCTCGTCACATATAAAAAATATTGTGCGTATCGTTGAGAAGGCAGCGGCAGGAGATCTACTACTGCTGGATGAAGTTGGTGCGGGGACGGATCCGGATGAGGGGGCAGCACTTGCGCGCAGTATCATCGAGCATTTCTTGCCGCGGGGGATTCATGTTGTTGCAACTACGCACTATGCGGCGCTTAAGACATATGCGTACACACAGACCGGCATAGAGAATGCTTCGGTTGAATTTGATTTGCAAACGCTGCGTCCGACCTACCGCCTCTTGATTGGTATTCCAGGAGCAAGCAACGCATTCTCAATCAGTCGACAGCTCGGTTTACCGCAGGATATTGTTGGACGAGCGGCATCTTATGTTGCCGAGGAACATGCACAATTTGAGCATATCGTCAATGAGCTGGAGCAAGAGAAAAAAAAATACGAGGTAAAGAGCCAGACACTCCGCAGCAGGGAGACTGTACTGGATGCACTTGAGGAACGGCTTTGTGTGGAACGCGAAATGCTGGCAAAAAAACAGCAGGAGGTGCTTCATAAGGCGCGGGAAGAAGCCGACCATATTGTAAGAGAGGCACGACGCAGTGCAGAGGAGACAATTAAGTTGCTCAAGGAGCAGTTTGATGATTACGGTGTGAAGGCGCGCAGAAAGGCAATACAAGAAGCGCGTACGCGTCTGAATGATGTCTACGTACATGAGATGAATCCACGATATGAACAGGTTGGGATACCCGTTCGAGCAGAGGAGATACACGCCGGTGATATTGTCTATATTCACAGGCTGGCGCAAGAGGGAACAGTTCTTTCTGTACACGAGAAAGAACTGACGGTACAGATCGGAGGACTACGGACGACCATCAAGATGAGTGCATGCAGTTTTGTTTCGCGAAAGAAGAAAGCGGATACAAAAAAATTCCATGTAGCTGCGTCGATTGCAAGGAAATCAGAAGAAATTCGTCCGCAAATTGATGTGAGAGGGATGACGGTATCTGAAGCAGAGTCAGTTCTCGGGAAATTCATTGATGATGCTGTCTTTACGGGGCTGTCCAAGGTGCTTCTCATACATGGGAAGGGAACGGGGGCGCTGCGGGAAGGTCTGCAAAAATATTTAAAGAGGCACAGGTCTGTTCTGACGTTCTCCTTTGCCGATATCTCTGAGGGCGGAACAGGCGCGACTGTTGTGGAGCTTAAATAAAACAAACAGCGTGTTCCTTCCACCGCTTATTTGGTAAAATATCCTTACAAATTGAGAAGTTTGTGATAGAATAAAGAAATTGAGTACGTGGGTAGCAGCAGGATGAAGCATCCAGACAGGAAGGTATCTATGCAAAAAAGCGAAACGAAGGCAAAAAGGCAGTCGAATACAGGCTCTGTTCTTGGAAAAACGATTCTTGTCATAGGGCTGATTCTGTTCGTCATGATTATTGGCGTTGGATGTGGATTTCTTACAGCCAGTTTGAATACCAGGCCGAATCTTGCGGAGGATATTGTTCCGCCAGCGTCTTCTCAGATTTATGATATCAATGGTAATGAGATTGCCAATATTCACGCTGCTGAAAATCGCAGACCTATCGGGATTAGTGAGATTCCGCAAGATCTCCAGAATGCTTTCGTTGCTGTTGAGGATAACCGTTTTTACGATCATATTGGTATTGATCCACGCGGGATTTTTCGTGCTGTCTGGGCGAATGTACGTGGCCGTACTGTCACAGAAGGCGGATCTACCATTACCCAGCAGTTAGCGAAAAATGCGTATTTAACACAGGATCGCACGCTGAAACGAAAGGTTCAGGAAGTTTTTCTTGCGCTTCAGTTGGAGCGTCAGTACACGAAGCAGGAAATCCTCGAGCTCTATATGAACCAGATTTATTTCGGTCAGGGAGCTTATGGGGTACAGGCCGCTGCGCGCACATACTTCGGCAAAGATGTCAAGGATCTGACTCTGAATGAGTGCGCAATGCTGGCGGGGATTCCAAAGAGTCCGAACTACTATTCACCAATTAACAACATGGAGGCTGCGATTCAACGTAAGTCCGTTGTTCTTGATCAGATGGTCAAGTATGGGTACATTAACAGTACTGAGGCAAATGCCGCTAAGAAGGAAGAACTTGTTATCGCTAAGGCTGTGAATGATGGTGGAAAACATGCCTCTTATTTTGTTGACTATGTGCTCCAGCTCCTTGCCGAAAAATATGGAGACGATGCTATCTACAAAGATGGGTTGAAGATTTACACAACCGTTGATATGAATCTTCAGACTGCGGCAGAGGCTGCGATGCAAAATCTTCCTACCTATTTTACGGATGCCAATGGGATTGTTCAGCCGCAGGGCGCTTTGGTTGCTATTGACCCTCATACAGGATATATCAAAGCGATGGTCGGCGGACGCGGAACAGATCAATTCAATCGTGCAACTCAGGCTGTGCGTCAGCCTGGCTCTGCATTTAAACCCTTTGTATTTGTTGCTGCGCTTGAGAATAAATACAATGCTGAATCCATTATTGAGGATAAACCGTTAAAGGTTGGTGGGTGGGAGCCACAGAATTACAGTCGTAATTTCTCTGGAAAGGTTCGTCTGCGTGATGTGGTACGCTGGTCCCTCAATGTGCCGACTGTTCGTATCGCACAGGATATCGGAATTGATAAGGCAATTTTCTATGCACAGGAGATGGGAATTACGACATTTGTACTGGATGGTGCGACAAATGATCGTAATCTGGCAACAGCACTCGGCGGAATGACGCGCGGTGTTACGCCGCTTGAACTAACTAGTGCATATGGCACGTTTGCGAATCGCGGCATCCATGTTAATCCCGTTGCCATTATTCGCGTCGTTTCGCGCACAGGAAAGATTCTTGAAGAGGCAGAGCGCAAGGAAAAGAGTGTTGTTTCTGCTGCCAATGCAGCTGTCATGACGGCCATGATGGAGGATGTCATTCGACGCGGTACGGGGACACGTGCGAATATTGGTAGGCCCGCCGCCGGAAAGACGGGAACGACAAGCGACTATCATGATGCTTGGTTTGTTGGATATACTCCGGATATTGTTGCAGGTGTCTGGATTGGAAATGACAGCGTCAGTGATCTGCACGGTATGTCAGGCGGGATGACACCGGCCGTGATTTGGCAGGCGTTTATGCTGAAAGCACATGCGGGTCTTCCTGTACGTCATTTTGAAGGTGCGTCGTCCTATGCTGCTTCATTCGATGCAGATGATGCGCTCGAAGATATAGAGAAGGAGCATGACGGTAAGAAATCGTCTGATGGAAAGAGTAAAGATATAGGAAAGAATACAGGACGTTCTCCTGTAAACAAGAATCGCTCCGATACGACCGATTCTGCGCTAGTGCGGACGCAGACATCTGGCAGTGCTGATCCGCCAGAGCCGGGCATAGGCATAGAAAAAGGACAGAACTGAGAAATGAGGTATTGCATTGAATGTCATTGACATATTAAAGGAACGTAACTTCCTCGCGCAGTGTACAGATGAAGAGGGGCTGCGTGCGCTTTTTGGGAACGAACGCGTCACCTTCTATGCGGGGTTCGATCCTACGGCAGATAGCTTGCATGCAGGACATTTAATTGCGCTTATGGCGATGTCCCATATCCAACGTGCAGGTCATCGACCCATCTGTCTTGTCGGTGGTGGAACAGGAACGGTAGGAGATCCCTCTGGACGCAGCGATATGCGTAAAGTATTGACAGATGAGACCCTTCATCACAATTGCGAATGCTTCAAGAAGCAGATTTCTCGATTCATTGATTTCAGTGATGATCAGGCTGTTATGGTAGATAATGGAGATTGGTTGCGCAAGCTCAACTATATCGGCCTACTCCGCGATGTGGGAGCACATTTTACGGTCAATCGTATGCTTTCTGCTGAGAGCTATAAGCAGCGCTGGGAAAAGGGGCTGACCTTCCTGGAATTCAATTATATGATTATGCAGGCTTACGATTTCCTTGAACTCAACAAGCGCTATGGATGCAGACTTCAGGTCGGGGGCGATGACCAGTGGTCGAATATCATCGCCGGTGTAGAGCTCTGCCGTCGTAAGAATAATACCACCGTATTTGGTCTCACCAATACGCTGCTGACCAAGAGTGACGGCACGAAGATGGGAAAGACGGCGGGAGGTGCGCTCTGGCTTGATGCAGAGAAGACATCACCGTATGACTTCTACCAGTATTGGCGGAATATAGACGATGCTGATATCAAGAATTGCTTGTCGTTGCTGACCTATCTTCCGATGGATGAGGTGCATCGTTTGTCTTCTGCTGAGGGATCAGCAATCAATCAGTCCAAAGAAATTCTCGCCTATGAGGTGACGAAAATTGTTCATGGTGAGGCGGCGGCACATCAGGCGCAAGATACGGCACGTACACTTTTTGGTGGGGGGCTGGCCAATGAGATTCCGCAGATTCATGTAGTGCTCGGAGAAAAGATCGTTGACGTGCTTGTGCGCGGGGGGGTATTTTCCTCCAAGGGAGAAGCGCGTCGTCTCATTCAGCAGGGTGGCATTACACTGAATGATGTGCGCATTTCGGATGAACACTATATTCTAGGTGTATCTGACTTTTCAGAGGGAAAAGCACTTGTAAAAAAAGGGAAAAAGAAGCATTATCAGATTGTGTATTGATGTTTTCCTCTGAGTGGGGACAGAAAGGAGATTCTATATGTCCGGGCATTCAAAATGGGCCAATATTAAGCGAAAAAAAGGTGCAAACGACGCCATTCGCGGAAAAATTACAACGAAGATCGGGCGTGAGATTACGATTGCCGTCCGTATGGGGGGGGGAGATCCCACGGGGAATATGCGACTAAAACTCGCGCTTTCCAAGGCAAAAGCGAATAACATTCCGAAAGATAATATAAATCGTGCCATCCAAAAGGGGCTTGGTGCGACTGAGGGGAGCAATTACGAAGAAGTTCTCTACGAGGGCTATGGTCCAGGCGGAACAGCAGTCATGCTTGATATTTTGACGGATAATCGCAATCGGACGGCAGCAGACGTCCGGCATCTCTTCTCGAAATACGGTGGAAATCTCGGGCAGGATGGCTGTGTTTCATGGATGTTCAAAAAGAAATCTGTCTTTATTGTGGAACGCGACTCTTTTGATGATGAGGATGCTCTCCTTGAACTTGTACTGGATGCCGGCGCTGAGGATATGCGTGCAGAGGAAGATATCTTTGAGATTACGGCAGAACCGGATGCCTTTAATTCCATTGAGGCAGCTCTTGGTGAGAAGGGAATTGAGACGGCTTCTGCAGAAGTGACGATGGTTCCCGATACGATGGTGCATCTTGCTGAAAAAGATGCAGAAAAGATGCAGATATTGATTGATGCGCTCGAGGATAATGATGATGTCCAGAACGTATATAGCAATTACGAAATGGATGCATAATTATAGGATTGTGACTGGAGTGCAGACGTGATGTCTGCACTTTTTTAAGGACGATGTGATGTTGGTACTCGGTATTGATCCAGGAACTGCGATATGCGGATATGGTTTTGTTGAGCAGATAGGCTCTTATCTCCGCCCGCGTTCTTATGGTGCTATCACAACTCATTCCAAAATGGATGTGGAAAAACGGCTACTGAAGATTTATACGGAATTGGAAGAGCTCATTCAAAAGTATCAACCAGATGCAATGGGCGTAGAACAGCTTTTTTTCAATCGGAATGTTACCACGGCCATTCCTGTCGGACAAGCACGAGGGATTGTCCTGCTTGCAGCAGCAAGGTATAATATACCTATTGTAGAGCGGACACCGATGCAGGTAAAGCAGTCTGTGACCGGCTATGGAAAAGCGACAAAAGAGCAGGTCATCTACATGGTGACGAAAATGCTGCATCTGCCGTCCCCCCCATATCCAGATGATACAGCTGATGCTCTTGCCGTTGCAATCAGTGCTGTCCACTGTATAGACAGTATTGCATGGCGCAATAGATGATAGAGATGGGAGGATTAGTACGATGATTGGGTTCTTGCGGGGGACTGTTGTTCAACTTTTTCCAGACTATTGTTTTCTGGATGTGCATGATGTCGGTTACCGCGTCTTTCTCTCTCATCAAACAAGTGGACATATGAGTATGAGGGAGCAGGCCATGCTATATATATATACGCATGTGCGTGAGGATGCTATCCTTCTTTATGGATTCTTTTCACAGGAAGAATATGGCCTGTTTCAGCATCTTATTGGTATTTCCGGAATCGGGCCAAAGGTTGCACAGGGCATTCTCTCTGCTGCATCTGTCCATGACCTTTATCGGATGATTCATCAGAAGGATACCAAGGCCATTACGAAATTGCCGGGGATTGGGAAAAAGACGGCAGAGCGTATCATCTTGGAACTGAAGGATAAGTTATCAATGGACTTTTTTGATGATAATGTCTCTGTGGATGATTGTGCTGATTCTGTGATGGGAACGGATGATTCTCTATCTGAGGCTGCTGAGGCACTTCTTGGTCTTGGATTCCAACAGAGTGAGATTCAAGCAGTGTTCAAAAAGAAACCGAACGATCAAAGTACGGAGGAACTGATTCGCTATGCACTGACAGAATTACAGCGATTTTGAAAGGAGGTGGGTGGATGTTTGATATGGTCGACAGCGGAGAACTGATTGCTATGGAGGAACAGGCGGCAGATGGTTGGCAGTATAGTCTGCGCCCGCGGCGTTTGTTAGAATATATCGGACAGGATAAGGTGAAGTCTAATTTGTCCAAATTTATACAGGCGGCATGTACAAGGAGTGAGGCACTCGATCATGTGCTTCTATATGGGCCGCCGGGACTGGGTAAGACGACACTAGCTGCAATTATTGCAAATGAGATGGGCGCAAACTTCCGCCAGACATCTGCCCCCGCCATTGAACGTCAAGGAGATCTTGCCTCTCTGCTTACGAATTTACAGGAACATGATGTCTTATTCATTGATGAGATTCATCGCCTCTCTCACCATGTGGAAGAGATTCTGTACTCGGCGATGGAGGATCATGCCATTGATATCATTATTGGAAAAGGTCCGAGCGCTCGTTCTATCCGCCTGGATCTAGCTCCTTTTACACTCGTCGGGGCGACAACGAAAACGGGATCATTATCTGCACCTCTTCGTGATCGCTTTGGCATCCAGCTGCATCTAGAATACTACACGCCGGAGGCACTCTTACTCATCATTGTACGAACAGCAGAGATTTTATCTGTTCGAATTGATCGAGAAGGTGCACTTGAGATTGCCAAGCGCTCACGTGGAACACCGCGCGTTGCCAATCGCATCTTGAAGCGGGTACGCGATATCGCACAGGTTGCCGGCGAAGAAATAATATCGAGAGATATTACTATCGAGGCTTTAGAAGCTCTTGAAGTTGATGAAATGGGACTAGAAAACAAGGATCGCCGTATGCTTGAGATTATGATCCAAAAGTTTTCCGGTGGGCCCGTTGGTCTAAAAACACTAGCTGCGGCCCTCAGTGAAATGGTGGAAACCATTGAAGATGTCTATGAACCGTATTTAATTCAGTTGGGCTTTATTGCCCGGACAGCCCGCGGCAGGATTGTCACCCATAGTGGATATGAACATATGGGGATTCCATTCTCCAATCATGATGACAGACAAGGAGATTTGCTTTGATATGAGAATGCTCATGCATATGTGCTGCGGACCATGTTCCTGCTACCCGTTGAAAAAGCTGCGTGCTGATGGGATTGAACCTACAGGATATTTTTTCAATCCAAATATTCACCCCTATCAGGAATGGAATGAGCGTCTTAAGAGCGCACAGAAATTTGCGGAACTCTCTCAGATGGCATTTGCAGCAGATCGTGAATATGACCTGCGCGGCTTCTTGAAGAAAGCATTGCCTGCTGAGGGAACGCGTCTAGGTCGCTGTCACATGTGCTATACATGGCGACTCGAATATGCAGCGAAATACGCAGCGCAACATGGTTTTGATACCTTTACATCCACACTGTTTTATAGCATCTACCAGGACCATGAATTGATGCGGGCTGTTGCCGAACGCTATGCAGAGACTTATGGCGTTGCCTTCTACTACGAGGATTTTCGTGTTGGATGGCAGGAGGGAATTGACATTAGTAAGGAGATGGGACTTTACCGCCAGTCCTACTGCGGTTGTGTATTCAGTGAGGAAGAAAGATACAGTCGAACGCTTCGTAAGCTTCAGCGCAAGGAAAACAAAGAGAAAAAAAGATTGCGTCTGATGGCATAGTCAATGAAAGAGGAGATCCTCATGCATCGCTGTGTTTATCTATCTATTTTTTTCTTGTTTGCTATATCTGTCATCATTCCTTCCCGTGTCATGGCTTCGTGGCAGCCGGAGATTATGGTTGGTATTTTTCAAAATATCTCTGCTGTTCAGTTTACAGGAACTGGGGGCGGGCTCCGTGTATATGATTCTTCTGGGGATAAACCCGTCTTGATTGTTTCCGTGGGCAAGGTATTGGATGTGCGAATTCTACATAATCAGATTATGCTCAATGAAGTAGGTAGATCTGATGACCGGCTTATTATTCGTCCTGAGAATGGTGGTTATGTCAATATCAATGGTATGCCATATCGCGGATATATTGCTGTACTGAAAAAGGATGGATTGACGGTTGTCAATCACGTTTTGATCGAGGACTATCTGTATGGTGTTGTTCCTAAGGAAATGCCCTCTGGTTGGCCTGTTGAGGCATTACGGGCGCAGAGCGTTGCTGCTCGGACATTTGCATTGAAGAATCGCAAACGGTACAGTGCAGAGGGCTTTGATCTGTGTAATACGGCGAATTGCCAGGTCTATGAGGGGATGGCTGCGGAAACGCAATCTGCATCATCTGCTGTGGACAGTACACGTGGAGAAGTTTTGTTCCATAAAGGGGAGATCATAGACGCCTTCTTTCATACAGACTCTGGTGGCATGACCGAGTCCTGTGAAAATGTATGGGGGCGTAGCGTTTCCTATCTGCGCGCTGTGACGGAGCTTCAGATGCAGACAATGCCGTGGAGTCGTACAATACCGATGAATCTTTTTGTACAAAAAATTGAGGCAGCTGGAAAACACATTGGAAAGGTTAGGGAAATACGGCTTTCTCCTTTGCACATCGGACAGGCGAGCGGGGATCGGAGCACCTCTGGACGGGTACGTTCTGTCGAGATCGTGGGAGACAAAGAGCGTGCTGTTCTTGACGGAAATAGCCTGCGGGGTATGTTTTCTCTGCCCAGTACGTTGTTTAATATACGATACAATCAAGATAATATTCGATTTGATGGATTCGGAGCCGGCCATGGACTTGGAATGTCTCAGCGGGGGGCGAAGGCGTTTGCGGACAAAGGAAAGAGCTATAAGGAAATACTTCAGCATTACTATATGGCTGTTACACTAGAAAAACTATATTGAGCAAAGCGAGTATATGTATGAATATTTCTGATTTTGACTATGAACTTCCAGAAGAACGTATTGCTCAAACACCGATAGAGCCGCGTGATGCGTCCAGGCTGATGGTTTTAGATCCTCAAGCACAGATTATCTCGCATCATCACTTCTATGAGTTGGATAACTTCCTTCAGTGTGGAGATGTTCTTATTTTTAATGATACGCGTGTCATTCCCGCTCGTTTGATCGGCGCACGAAAGGATACCGGCGGAAAGGTTGAGATCTTTCTCTTACGTCAAATTGAAAAGAATCAATGGGAAGTTCTGGTAAAACCGGGAAAGAGAGTGCGTCTTGGTGCAGTTATTTCCTTTGGAGATGAACTTTCCTGTGAGGTTGTTGGGCATACTGATTTTGGCGGACGTGTCGTTAGATTTTCCTATGAAGGCGTATTCGAAGAAATTCTTGACCGACTTGGGAATATGCCGCTTCCTCCCTATATTCATGAGATGCTGAATGATCAAGAGCGCTATCAGACGATTTACAGTCGTGAGAAGGGGTCAGCCGCTGCTCCGACAGCAGGGCTTCACTTTACAGAAAAACTCATGCAGCGACTCAGTGACAAAGGAGTTATATTTGGCTTTGTTACGCTTCATGTTGGACTGGGAACATTTCGCCCTGTTCATACAGAGGTTATTGAAGATCATGTGATGCATCGGGAATTTTATTCTGTATCGAGAGAGACGGCAGAGCTGATTCATGCGGCGAAACAGGAAGGCCGACGTGTTGTGGCAGTGGGGACGACCTCTATACGAACGCTAGAGGCTGCCTCTGCAAAAACAGGAATACTCGAAAGTGGATCAGGGTGGACGGATATTTTTATTTATCCTGGCTACCATTTTCATGTTGTGGATGCCGTGATAACTAATTTTCATCTGCCAAAGTCGACCCTTATTATGCTGATCAGTGCTTTTGCAGGTCGTACATTTACACTTGATGCCTACCGTACAGCAGTTCGGGAAGCGTATCGTTTCTTTTCCTTTGGAGATGCTATGCTGATTCAGTCACGAGGAAAAAAATAACGCGATTTTTTTCGCGTTATTTTGTCGTTATGGATGCGTGTAGAAGAGTGCTCTTTGCTGATTGATCAGTTCCGCCATCATGTGTTTTCCTTTCGTATCGGGGTGCAGGCCATCCGTAGAAAGCAGCGGGGAAAGGATACGTTGCTGTGGATCGTAGAAGTATGGTTCAAGGTCAATGAAGAACTTTTGCATCCGTATCCATGTGTTGACGGCATTCATTTTGATGAGCCATGCAGGATCGGTCTCCGAGTGAAATGCCAGGGAGA
Source organism: uncultured Selenomonas sp. (assembly GCA_963518105.1). Taxonomy (GTDB): domain Bacteria; phylum Bacillota; class Negativicutes; order Selenomonadales; family Selenomonadaceae; genus Centipeda. Next base: position 121,745 of record CAUQID010000001.1, on the reverse strand, counting down.
TACGCTCTGGGTTGAGAGGGAGGAGGGTGAGAAAAATTGGGCGGATATCATGGGAAATACATTTTTCCTGTAATGTATCTAGATCCTGAATGATTTCCTGTGCCGTTATATAATCAGCGCGAAGGCTGTTAGAGCCGGTAAGAATCAGCAAGTTCTCCGGATGTATGGGAAGAACATCCTGATCGAAGCGCTCAAGTGTTGCATGAGAGGTGTCGCCACTGCGCCCCAGATTGATACAGTCAAAGGGGAGGTAGGTTGTATAGCTGTATTCTAGGAAGGCTGGGGAATTAGATATTGCACCACCGCCATGTGTAATACTGTCTCCGAGCGCAGCTGCGTAAAGTCTGTTTTCAGAAACATTTACAGAGAATGATGCAAGATCAGACCATGTGCCGATGGTTGCACCATCGGCATCGAGTCCGCGCACACGCCAGTAATATGTCCCTGCATAGGGGCGCGCGTACTCATCGTAAATGGCACTGGCAGATGTTGTAATTTGCGACCATGCACGGTTTTTATCCGGTTCCGTTCCGTGGCCTTGTGTAGGCGGTTTTGTCAGCAGCTCCACCTCGTAGCGTGATACTCCATTGAGCGGTATCCATTGATATACAGGATAGAGCGGCTGGCGGAAGTCTATCACCTGATCATAGGTGTTGGGAATCGGGTGATCAGGAATCTCGGCATCTTTGTCGAGATAAAGCGGCTCTGCAACAGAGAATTCGCCAATAGGCTCGTGTTTCAGTCCCAATGCACGCACACGCCAGTATATTTTTTCCATAGATCGGAATGGCCTTAGATCCGCTTGCCATCCATTTGTGAAAATATTGCGTGTGTGCATGAGATGATGCTTTAGAGAGAGGGCTGTCCCCCCCTCACCTTCTGGTGGAGCAGAGAGTAACTCTACTTCATAGAGTACTGCGTTTGGAATGCTGTGCCATACTAGGAAGGGCATCAAGCTGGCAGGATGCTCGTCCGTATAATGGTAGATCGGGATGGGGGATGATGCCATGAAATATGGGGAGGCAGTTCCGGGGGACGGCGTGGTCACTGCGCCGAACATCCCGTAGGCAGTGATGCGGTAGTGGAAAGGAATTGGAGCGGATGATATGCGGTAGGTGTTTGCTGCTGTAAACTCAGTCTTTATATGTTCGTAGGCAGACTCCCCAGAGATTGATCCAGTCGTTTTGATATAGGTGTCAATGCGATAGTAGCAGGGATAGGGGAGGCGTTCCCAATACAGTGTAGAAATACCGTTTTCCTCTTGCACCTCAGCGGTGATATCGAGTTGTTTCAGATGCAAGGCATCCGTTTTTTCGATGAAAAAAATACATCCGATAACCGCTAGGAAAATGATACCTGTGAAAAAAAAGTACTGTTTCATACCGACTCCAACTATATTTATTTTAGAAAGCAGAGGTATATCATATGGAACACAAAGGACTTATCATGGTCAATACTGGTGAGGGAAAAGGAAAAACGACTGCTGCGCTTGGGTTAGCAATGCGTGCATGGGGGAATCATCTGCGTGTACTCATTCTTCAGTTCATCAAAGGCAGCTGGACGTATGGTGAACTTGAGGCAATCAAAGCGCTCGCATCTGCAGGCGGGCGTATCGAGATACGGCAAGGAGGTCTCGGCTTTTCTCGCCGTGGTAATCAAGCGCAGGAAGAGCATCAGCGTGCTGCGATGGAACTGCTCGCAACGGCACACAGCGAACTTAAGAAGGATGCATGGGATATGGTCATTCTTGATGAGTTTAACTATGCGTATTCCTTTGGGCTGATCCAGTCAGATGATCTTGAAAGTCTGCTTGCTGCTCGTCCAGAGCGGACACACCTAGTTTTTACAGGGCGAAATGCGTCGGAGGAGTTAATTTCGCATGCGGATCTTGTGACCGAGATGCGGCTTGTAAAACATCCCTATCAACAGGGGATCAAAGCTCAGAAAGGGGTTGAATTTTAACCAGATTATAGCATACTCGGCAGATATCTGCTACGGGAGAACAATTCCTTCTGCATATGGCTATTGAAAAAAATTGCATAATGCGCTAAAATCTCTGTCATGTGTTTATGCTTTATTTATGAAAGAACATATTTTTCATAAATGATATGTAGAATTGGGAGAGCTTTTATGAGAAGTGATGTCGTAAAAAAAGGACCCACGCGCTGTGCACATCGTTCACTGTTTCATGCTAATGGGTACGGTGCTGGTGATCTTGGAAAGCCTCTGATTGGCGTATGCAATTCGTTCAATGAAATTATCCCAGGGCATTTTCATCTGAATACGATTGCCGAAGCGGTTAAACTTGGTGTTGCGGCAGCGGGTGGAACACCGATTGAGTTTCCGTCTATTGGTGTTTGCGATGGTATTGCCATGGGGCACACGGGGATGAAGTATTCTCTTGCGAGTCGCGAACTGATTGCAGACTCCATTGAGGCTGTTACGATGGCATCAGGATTCGATGGCCTCGTCCTGATTCCAAACTGTGATAAAGTCGTTCCGGGGATGCTGATGGCAGCGGCACGACTTAACATTCCTACGATTCTCGTCAGTGGTGGCCCAATGTTGGCAGGTCGTCATCGTGGTCGTGATATTAGTGTTAGCCAGGCATTTGAAGCGGCTGGAATGTATGCTGCAGGGAAGATGGATATCAGTGAGATGACCTCTATTGAAGAGCACGCATGCCCAAGCTGCGGTTCCTGTTCTGGGCTGTTTACCGCAAACACGATGAATTCACTTACGGAAGTGCTTGGTATGGGGTTGCCTGGGAATGGCACAATTCCTGCCCCTTATACAGGAGAACGTCGATTGTTGGCCAAACAGGCGGGGGCGGTTATTCTCGATCTCGTCGAAAAAAATATTTGTCCGCGCAATATCATGACGCGAGAAGCATTCGAGAATGCGATTACTGTTGATATGGGGATTGGCGGATCTTCCAATACCGTTCTGCATCTTACTGCAATCGCTCATGAGGCTGGCATTGAGTTACCCCCGCCGCTTTTTGACGAGATCAGCAGGCGCACTCCATACATTACAAAGCTAAGTCCTGCGGGCACACATCATATGCAGGACTTGAATGAAGCCGGCGGGATTTCTGCGGTCATGAAGGAGCTGTCGAAGAAGAATCTCCTACATTTGGACGCCTTGACGGTGACAGGCACTGTTCGTGAACGTATCGCGCATGCGGAGATTCTTGATCCGACGATTATTCATAGTATTGAGAATCCCTATCGACCAGAAGGCGGGCTTGCAATTCTGCGCGGTAATCTTGCGCCGGATTATGCTGTGGTCAAGGCCTCTGCTGTTGCTGATGATATGCTGACCTATCGTGGTACAGCGCGTTGCTTCAGTTCAGAGGAAGAAGGCGTGAATGCCATCATGGAAGGAAAAATTCATGATGGTGATGTTGTTGTTATTCGCTACGAGGGTCCAAAAGGGGGGCCTGGCATGCAGGAGATGCTCAATCCCACGGCTGTTATCACTGGCATGGGATTGAAGGTCGGATTGATTACAGATGGCCGATTCAGCGGTGCAAGTCAGGGGGCTTGTGTTGGTCATATCTCGCCGGAGGCAATGTCCGGCGGTCCGATTGCCCTTATCGAGGACGGGGATATGATTACGATTGATATCCCGAATCGAAAGCTTGAGCTCGAAGTGAGTGATGAAGAGCTTGCACGGCGACGCACGCATTGGGTTCAGCCGGAGCGTAAAATCAAGACTGGTTATCTTGCACGCTACGCAAAGCTGACGACATCCGCCAATACGGGGGCAGTTTTGCAGTAATAGTTAGTTGCTCAACCCACAGGAGTTTTCCTCCTGTGGGTTGTTTTTATTCTGTTGATTCGTTATAATGACCTTGCAGTACCATCGGAAAAAGGGGAGGCTTGTGCGATATGCATATTGTTCTGGTCGAACCTGAGATTCCAGGAAATACAGGAAATATTGCACGTCTGTGCGCAGGGACAGGAATTGAACTGCATCTGGTCAGACCTCTGGGGTTTTCGACGGATGATAAGCATTTGAAACGAGCTGGACTGGACTATTGGCATCTTGTCAAGGTGCACTATCATGATACTTTTGATGAGGTTCGAAAAAAGTATCGAGGGAAGCCATTTTATTTCTGTACCACAAAGGCAGAGCGAACTTATTGCGATGTTGCTTATACGTTGGATACATTTCTCGTATTTGGCAAGGAAACTGCGGGACTTCCGGCAGAACTGCTGGATATAAACCAAGATCGCACCATTCGAATACCGATGCACGCAGGTGCAAGATCTTTGAATTTGTCTAATGCTGCTGCAGTTGTGGCATATGAGGCACTGCGACAGAATAACTTTGCCGACCTATGCAGTTCTGCAAAGACCGTTCACGGAGGTTCAGATATTATATGAACAAGGATTTTGTTCGTGCCTGTTATCGAGAATTTGATGCGGCCTGCCTTTTTGTCGATGCTCCAATGCGGTTTCATACCACTTTTCGCATTGGAGGCCCGGCAGATCTTTTGTTTTATCCTAACAATACTGAGGAAGTACAAAAGATTATACACATGGCAAGAACCTTTAATGAGCCGGTTACTTTACTCGGAAATGGATCTAATATATTGGTGCGAGATGGCGGTGTTCGTGGTCTTGTCATTCGTTTTAGCCGCAAGATGGCGCAGATTGTGCGCGAGGGGACTGATGTCGTCGTTGGTGCTGGTGCTTTGCTTCGGGATGTAGCTGTATTTGCACAAAAAAATGCGCTGTCTGGTCTTGAGTTTGCCTGTGGAATTCCGGGCAGCATCGGGGGCGCAGTTTTCATGAATGCTGGTGCCTACGATGATGAGATGAAATCAGTTGTCGCTTCGGTCAAGACGGTTTCTGCGGCAGGGGATATTCGTCTGTATGCTGCGAATGAACTGGATTTTAGCTACCGACATAGCATTTTTCATCGGTGTGAACAGGCTATTTGTGAAATTCGTCTGCATCTGCATGAAGCGGATGCCGGGTGTATTATGCAGACGATGGAAGAGTTAAATCAGCGGCGCAGAAGTAAACAGCCTCTTTCGTATCCAAGTGCCGGCAGTACGTTCAAGCGACCTCCAGGATATTTTGCCGGCACATTAATTGATCAGACGGGGCTCAAAGGGCTTACTGTTGGCGGCGCGCAAGTTTCGCAAAAACATGCGGGCTTTATCATCAATATTGGGAATGCGACGTCTCAGGATGTACAGCAGCTAATTGCCTTGATACAGCAGCGTGTGTATGCAAGACATGAGGTACAGTTAACGCCGGAACTTCGTATCATTGGAACTCTTTGATACGACTGTCTTGGTATTGTCCTTTTAGGAGAGCGCTTATTTTTGATGGAAAAATATAATCAACTCAGTGATTTCCAATCAAAATATCGAAATATTGTTATTGCACTTGGTATGTTTGATGGACTGCACATCGGACATCAGTATATCATTCGTTCGGCAGTCTCAAAAGCGCGGGAAATAAAAGGTTCTGCGCTTGTTTTTTCGTTTTCCAATCATCCACGTACCGTGACTGGGTCAGTAGGTGCACCACACCGTATTAGTAGTGCGGAGATACGGCATCGTATCTTTTCAAATCTTGGGGTAGATGCTCTCATAGAGATTCCGTTTACAATAGAATTTGCGAAGATAAATGCAGAGGATTTTATAGCGTTGTTATATCACTGTTTTGCACCGCACTCTATTGTGGTCGGCGAAAACTATACCTTTGGACATAAAGGAGAGGGAACACCTGAACTTTTCCGAAAAAAGGAAGAACACTATGGATTTCGGACGATTATATGTCAGTCCATCTTATTTAACGGCGTTCTCGTAAGCAGTACAAGGATACGAAGCTTGCTCGCATTGGGGGATCTTGCCATAGTGAATCAATATCTTGGATATCCTTTTTCCCTCATTGGGACGGTGATTCATGGACAGGCGCGTGGACGAAAACTAGGGTTTCCTACTGCGAATATAGCACTTTATGATACCTATGCACGCTTACCGCATGGTGTCTATGCTGTTATGGTCGTCTTTGGAGGGAAACGCTGCCAAGCAGTTGCCAATATCGGAAACAATCCAACTTTTGATGGATGTGACTGTCGTTTAGAAGTTCATATTTTTGATTTTTTTGACAATTTATATGAAAAAAAAATATTGGTATGCTTTTATAAAAAGCTGCGAGATGAGCAACGATTTTCTTCTATGGAAGATCTGATGAAACAGATTGAAGCAGATAAAAAAAGGGCGAGACGTATATTGCAAGAAAAATTTTATTTACAAGAAAACATTTCTATGGTACTATGAAAGATGCGTACTTAGCCATGACTCAGATAGCGAATAATCCGACGTTTTCTTGGTCAATCGGCGTAAAATTCAGGAGGAGGATTCTACATGCTCACACAGGAAAGAAAACAGGAAATTATCAAGGAACATGCAGTTCATGAGGGAGATACCGGATCTCCGGAGGTTCAGATTGCCGTGCTGACTGCACGTATTCAATATCTGACGGAGCATCTGAAGGAACATAAAAAGGATCACCATTCGCGTCGTGGCCTTTTGAAGATGGTTGGTCATCGCCGCCGTCTTCTGAGCTATCTGTATCAGACGGATATCGAACGCTATCGTTCCATCATTACAAAGCTCAATCTGCGTAAGTGATATTCAGTTCATAGAGATGAAAGAGCGGGGAGAATCCCCGCTTTTTTGCTATATACAAAAGGATTCTAGGATATTTTGTCGAATTTTTCGTCATATAGCACGTTTGAGCAATCTAGGAGGATATGTATGCAGAGTTTCGAAATTGAACTGGGCGGACGTAAGCTGACAATAGAGCAAGGGAAGATGGCAAAGCAGGCGAACGGTGCTGTACTGGTTCGCTATGGCGACACTGTTGTCCTAGTGACGGCAACTGCTTCGAGTGCACCGCGTGAGGGCGTTGATTTTTTCCCCTTGACAGTGGACTATGAAGAGAAGATGTATGCAGCAGGAAAGATTCCAGGCGGCTTTATCAAGCGGGAGGGCCGCCCGAGCAGCGATGCCGTGCTCTGTGCGCGCCTCATTGATCGTCCCATTCGCCCTCTTTTCCCAGATGGCTTTCGCAACGATGTCCAAATCGTTGCGACAGTCTTGTGCGTAGAACAGGACAATCCTCCGGAAATTGCTGCGATGATCGGTGCTTCCTGTGCGCTGACGGTCTCTGATATTCCTTTCATGGGACCGATTGCGGGCGTTCGTGTTGGCTATGTTGATGGAGCGTTTGTCATCAATCCGACGGAGGCTCAACGTGCTGTTTCGGAGCTAAATCTCACCGTAGCCGGCTCTCATGATGCCGTAATGATGGTGGAAGCAGGCGCAAATGAACTTTCTGAAGAAGTCGTTCTCGACGCGATTCTGTTCGGTCATGCTGAGATTCGTCGCCTTGTCGAGTTTCAGAACGATATTCGGAGTGCCTGTGGAAAAGAAAAGATCGTTCCTGCAATTTTCGCTGTTTCCGAGGAGCTGGAGTCCAAGGTACGTGTGTATGCGGAGGAGCGTCTTGATGCCGCAACGCGGAACAGTGACAAACTCTCACGCGATGCTGATATCGCAGCGATTAAGGCGGAGACGGTCGAGCATTTTATTGAGGAATATCCGGAAGCGGCAAAGGAGATCTCACAGATCCTCTACAAGATCGAAAAGGGCATTGTTCGTCATATGATTACGCACGAGAAGATTCGTCCGGACGGCCGTGCGCTGGACGAGGTGCGTCCTGTCACCTGTGAGGTTGGCATCTTGCCGCGTACGCACGGCTCGGGGCTCTTTACCAGAGGACAGACCCAGGTGCTTACCGTCACGACGCTTGGCTCTCTTGGAGACGAGCAGATCATTGACGGTCTTGGTCCTGAGACAACAAAGCACTATCTGCATCACTATAACTTTCCAGGATACAGTGTCGGCGAGGCGCGCCCCATGCGCAGTCCCGGACGGCGTGAGATAGGGCATGGGGCGCTCGCGGAGCGTGCTCTCTTTCCGATGATTCCATCGATTGAGGACTTTCCCTATACGATTCGTCTTGTTTCGGAGATCCTCGAGTCGAACGGCTCAAGTTCGATGGGGAGCGTCTGCGGGAGCACGCTGTCGCTTATGTGTGCCGGCGTTCCGATCAAACGGCCTGTGTCCGGTGTTGCGATGGGGCTCGTGCGCGATGGCGATGACTACTCCATCTTGACGGATATTCAGGGGATGGAGGATGCGCTCGGCGATATGGATTTCAAGGTCGCCGGAACAACCAAGGGGATTACGGCAATTCAGATGGACATCAAGATTGCCGGAATCACGCGGGATATTCTCGCATCCGCTTTAGCTCAGGCAAAGCAGGGACGCGCGTTCATCCTGGAGAAGATGCTTGCATGCATTGACAAGCCGGCCGCAGAGCTCTCACCCTATGCACCACGTGTGGAAGTCATTACCATTGACATTGATAAGATTCGCGACGTTATTGGAACGGGCGGCAAGGTTGTCCGTAAGATCATTGACGAAACGGGCGTGGATGTCGATATTCACGAGGATGGAAATATTTTCATCACATCTTCGAATATGGATGCGATGGATCGCGCCCGCAAGATGATCGAGGACATTGTGCGCGAGGTCAAGGTGGGGGAGGTTTATACGGGGCGCGTTACGCGTTTCCTGAAGTTCGGTGCATTCGTTGAACTTCTGCCTGGCAAAGAAGGGCTTTGCCACATCTCACAGCTCGCAAAACACCGCGTGGAAAGTGTCGAGGATGTTGTCAAGATCGGCGACCAGCTTGAGGTCAAGGTCATTGAGATTGACGAGAAGGGGCGTATCAACGTCAGCCACAAGGCTCTTCTCTGATGATTCAGGTCTACACCGGAAACGGCAAGGGAAAGACAACAGCGGCAATTGGTCTTGCCATACGTGCTCTCGGGGCAGGACGACGTGTCTTCATTATGCAGTTTATGAAGAGTCTTGCGTATAGCGAGCAGGGGGTTTTGCGTGAACTGCCCAATATGATGCTGGAGACCAGCGGAAAACCCTTCTTTATTGCAGAAGAGGGAATGATGGATGAAAAAGCGCGGGAACAGCTTGGCGATGATGTCGTCATCTTTCCAAAAGGGCATCCGCCCGCCGATTACGTTGCTTTGCTTACCGCCGGTTTCCATCGAGTGATGGATGTCGTTGCCAAACATGAGGCAGATGTTGTCATCTTGGATGAGGTTAATATTGCTCTGTCTTTTGAGCTCTTGCAACGGGAGCAGATGGAGCAGCTTCTGCAAGTCCTGCCTGCTGGAACAGAACTTGTATGTACCGGCAGAAATGCTCCTGAATGGCTTCTTGACCGCGCCGATTTGATTACGGAAATGCGGGAAGTGCGCCACTATTACGAGCGGGGTGTTTCTGCACGAAAAGGAATTGAGAACTGAAGGGAGACTTATGATGGAGTCGATGATTCGGGATATTGCACTCGCACCGTCCGGTCACGCAAAGATTGATTGGGTGAAGCGGTTTATGCCGGTAATGGCGGCAGCTGATAAGGAGTATTCGATCACGAAGCCGTTTGCCGGCATCAAGATGGTCATTACCCTGCACCTCGAGGCGAAGACGGCCTACATGGCGACGATTTTCAAGCATGCGGGTGCGGAGGTTGCCGTTACGGGCAGCAACCCGCTGTCCACACAGGATGATGTTGCGGCTGCGCTTGTCGAGGAGGGAATTCACGTCTTCGCGTGGCATGGCTGCACGGAGGAAGAATATTCCGTATTCCTCAATAAGGCACTCGATATCAAGCCGGATATTGTCATTGATGACGGCGGCGATCTGGTCGATATGCTCCATACAACGCGGCGTGATCTTCTTCCCGGACTCATGGGCGGCTCGGAGGAGACAACGACAGGAGTGCATCGTCTCAAGGCGCTGGAGCGTCATGGCAAGCTTGAGTTCCCGATGATTGCGGCAAATGATGCATACTGCAAGTATCTCTTTGACAATCGCTATGGAACAGGTCAGTCCACATGGGACGGCATCATGCGCACGACGAACCTTGTCATAGCTGGGAAGACTGTCGTTATCGCAGGATACGGCTGGTGCGGTAAGGGCGGAGCGATGCGTGCACGCGGACTTGGCGCCAATGTTATTATCACGGAAGTGGATCCGATCAAGTCAATCGAGGCTGTTTTTGATGGCTTCTATGTTATGCCGATGGATGAGGCCGCAAAGGTTGGCGATATATTCCTGACGCTTACGGGCAACAAGGACATCCTTTGCAAGCGCCACTTTGATGTGATGAAGGACGGCGCTATGATGGCGAATTCCGGCCACTTTGATGTTGAAATCAATATTCCGGAGCTGACGGAATGTTCTGTATCCAACGAAGTCGTACGGGATAATATCAGAGAGTTCGTTCAGCCGGATGGGCGCCGCCTTTACCTCTTGGCAGAAGGCCGGCTGGTAAACCTTGCAGCGGGAGACGGGCATCCCGCGGAGATCATGGATCTTTCGTTCGGCGTGCAGTTCTTCTCCGCGCTTCATCTCGTACGGCATGGGAAAGAGATGAAGAAGGGGGTTCATCTCATGCCTGATGAGATTAATGTTGAGATTGCCAATATTAAGCTGAACTCTCTTGGTGTTTCCATCGATGAGTTGAGTGCGGAACAAAAAGAATATCTCGGGTTGGTATAGGAGGGCTGTATTGAATACACTGATCAAAAATGCCACAGTCCTTTTGCCTGACGGGACAACTCCGGTTGCCAACATTGCCGTTATCAATGATCGGATTGCGGCTGTGGGCGATATTCCGGAGAATTTCCAAGCGGAAAAGATTATTGACGGAACTGCCCATTTTGCGATCCCCGGATTTGTCAATGCCCATACCCACGCATCTATGACCCTCCTGCGCAGCTATGCAGATGATATGAAACTGATGGATTGGCTGGAGCAGATGATTTGGCCGATCGAAGCAAAGTTGTGCTCTGATGATATTTACTGGGGGGCAATGCTTGCCGCCGTTGAGATGATCCGCAGCGGAACGACGGCTTTTGCTGACATGTATGGACCGGATATGGAGCGTGTTGCCGAGGTTGTTGAGGTCTCAGGTCTGCGCGGTGTGCTCTCACGTGGGCTTATCGGTGTTGCGCCTGACAGTGACAAGAAGCTAGAGGAGAATGCTGCACTCTATGAGAACTATCATGGAGCGGCACAGGGGCGCATTACCGTCATGTTTGGCCCCCATGCCCTCTATACCTGTCCGCCGGACTACCTGAAAAAGATTGCTGCTAAGGCACAGGCACTTGGTGCTGAGGTTCATATCCATATGTCGGAGACTGTGGGTGAGATTGAGAACTGTCTGAAGGAGTATGGCAAGCGGCCATTTGCCCATGTTGCTTCGACAGGTCTGTTTGAGAATGGAACGCTTGCCGCGCACTGTGTGCATCTTGATGATGAGGATATCGATATCATCAAGAAGTACCGGATTCGTGTTGCACACAATCCCGGAAGCAATATGAAGCTCGCCAGCGGAACGGCCCCCGTACCTCGTTTGTTGGAAGAGGGCATTTGTGTTGCGCTCGGTACAGACGGGGCATCCAGCAACAATAATCTGGATATGCTGGACGAAGTACAGTTATCAGCTCTGATGCACAAGGTGCATACGCTTGATCCACTTGCCGTTCCTGCGCTCACTGCGGTCAAGATGGGGACGGAGTACGGTGCACAGGCACTTTCTCTCCACGATGTTGGTCGTCTGCAGGCGGGGGATAAGGCGGATATCGTACTTTTCTCCATGCATGGGGCGGCATGGACGCCGTGCTATAACCCTGTGTCACTCCTTGCGTACACTGCGAAATCCTCATCCGTTGACACGGTGATGGTGGATGGAAAACTCCTCATGGAGAATGGTGCACTCACGACTTTGGATGAAGAACACATCCTGTTTGAAGCACAAAAAGTTGCAGATCGCCTGACAAAATAGTATACTGATGTACCGTAGACAAAGGTGATTTCATTTGCTATGCCTCCGCCCTCTTAGGGCGGGGGCATAATGTGATATGGAGGGATTGTTATTGGGCAAGAAAAGTTCTGGCCGACGAACGTCGCGGTCTGTTTCCACCAAACGGAGGGGTACGGCGCCGAACGGATCAGGACGGAAGTATGAACTCATTGGTCTTATCCTTCTTGCGTTTGCTCTGATTTCAGGGATTGGGATTCTCGGACTGAATGTTGGTTTTGTCGGCTTCTTTTTCGCGGACTTCTTTCGCTATCTCTTTGGTTGGGGCGCGCCATTCGCTCTTTTGATCATCGCTCTGATAAGCCTGCAATACATCATACATCATCGTGGGCTGCTCTATACAAAAAAATTCTTTGGTGTCATCGGCTTGTTCGTTTCACTTCTTGCCGTATGGCATCACGTTGTTGTTCCTGTTGACGAGGAGATACTCCCGCAGAATCTCGCAGATGGCGGGGGATTGATCGGCGGTGGGATTCTCTTCTTGCTCCGTGCCTGCTTTGGTGTAGATGGTGCAATTATTTTGCTGAGCACCATCATTGTCGGATCGGTTCTTTTGGCTACGACATGGTCGCTTGCTTCCGGCTATATGAAAACAAAAGAACAGGCAAAAAAAGGGGCAAATGCAGCGGGCACAGTCCTCCAGACGACACGCGAAAAGGTAAGTGTGGCGGCAGAGAAAATCGAAACGAAAACATCGGCGCTTGTCCATGATACGCTGTCCGCCGTTCCGTATAATCAGGCAAACGATCCCATGTTTGTGGAGGAACACAAAGAATCTGACCACCCGACTATGGAAGAGAACATAGAAACACCACCGATTGAACCGGAAGCACAATCCGTTCCCCATGAAGAAAATGAGGTACATGAAGCAGAGCCCGTACAGGTACATGATGTTCCTGTTTCGGCAGCAGAGCCAATTCCTGTAGAGGAGCAGGAAGCTCCCACGCCATTTCCTTTTGACTATGAACACGAAATAGAAACACAAGATGACAATCCTGTTATGCCTGTGGCATCGTCTTCCATCAGCATGGATGAGAGCGTGTCATTGGAGGAAGAGGATACCGACGAGACTGCGGAGTATGCAGATGCTTCTGCCACCTCTTCGGAAGAAGTGGTTGTTCCATCAATTTCTCCGCCTCCCACACCTCCGGTCGATGTCATCGCTGATGAGACTGGTGAGCGTCCCTATGAGCTTCCCAAAGTCACGTATATTCTTTCCAAACATATCAAGAAAGAGAACGATACGCTGGCACAGGAAATCAACGAAAATGCGCATGTTTTACAGCATACACTTGAGAGCTTTCATGTGAATGCAAAGGTTGTCAGTTTTTGTCACGGTCCTGCAGTAACACGATACGACCTTGAACCTGCCCCCGGGGTGAAGGTGAGCAAGATTACGAATCTTGCCGAGGACATTGCTCTGCAGCTTGCGACCTCCTCGGTTCGTATTGAGCCAGTTCCGGGAAAGGCGGCCATCGGCATTGAGATCCCAAATCGCACACTGGAAAGCGTTCAGCTCCGCGAGGTTCTGGAGAATCCGAAGTTTCAGGAGGCATCGTCTAAACTTACCGTTGGTCTTGGCATGGACATCAGCGGCCAAGCCATTTTTGCGGATATTGGAAAAATGCCGCATCTTCTGGTTGCAGGTGCAACAGGATCGGGGAAATCCGTCTGCATCAACACCTTGATTTCGAGCATCCTGTTTAAGGCAACCCCCGATGAAGTAAAGTTCATTCTGATCGATCCGAAGATGGTGGAACTCTCGAATTACAACGGGATTCCACATCTCATGGTTCCCGTTGTGACCGATCCGAAAAAAGCGTCATCTGTCTTGAATTGGGCAGTACAGGAGATGGAAAAACGCTATTCGATCTTTGCAAATCACGGTGTTCGTGATATCAAGTCCTTCAACCGTCGTTATGCGGAGGAAAAACTCCCGCTCATCGTCATTGTCATTGACGAGTTGGCGGATCTGATGATGGTTTCACCGAAAGATGTGGAGGACGCCATCTGTCGTATCCTGCAAAAAGCACGTGCAGCGGGCATTCACATGATCCTCGCAACGCAGCGTCCATCGGTCAATGTCATCACAGGAATTATCAAGGCGAATCTTCCGTCGCGCATTTCGTTTGCAGTTTCGTCGCAGGTGGATTCGCGTACGATCCTGGATCGCGGCGGAGCAGAGACTCTTCTTGGGAAAGGCGATATGCTTTTTTCCCCGCAGGGGGCTCCGAAGCCGATTCGTGTGCAGGGGGCATTCATCAGCGATGAAGAAGTTGAAATGCTGCTGGACTTCATCCGTGCACAGGGACAGGAGATTAGCGAGAATGAGGAACTCATCGACTTTATGGAGAATGAGGCGGCGGAAGACGAAAGCACGGACACAGATGAGGTTTCTGTACGGTATGATGAACTTCTTCCCAATGCGGTAGAACTCGTCATGTCCATGGGTCAAGCATCTTCATCCAATATTCAGCGCAGGCTTGGTGTTGGCTATACGAGAGCAGCACGTCTGGTCGATACAATGGAGGAACTGCGGATCATCGGTCCCAGTGTCGGCGGCAATAAGCCGCGGGAAATCCTTATGACATCGGAACAGGCGAAAGAATTGGTAAAAAACCTCATGTGATGTTGGGCGGCGTATCCTGTATACCGATCCGCGATGCCGGGATTTCTATATTTTTTCTTGATTTTATGCTATACTTACGCACACTCAAGTTCTTGACGAACGTGATTTTAGGAGGGCGATTACGTTGAAGAATATGACCGGAAATGAACTGCGAGAGGCATATTTGCAGTTTTTCGCAGAAAAAAAGGGCCACCTTCGTTTGCCCAGTTACTCCCTTGTGCCGGAAAACGATCCTACGCTTCTTTTGATTGGCGCCGGCATGGCACCTTTGAAGCCTTTTTTTACTGGTAAGGTGAAACCTCCACGTCCTCGTATTACCACCTGTCAGCGTTCTGTTCGTACAGGTGATATCGAGAATGTCGGACGTACGGCACGTCATCAGACCTTTTTTGAGATGCTTGGAAACTTCTCCTTTGGAGATTACTTCAAGGAGGAGGCGATTCCGTGGGCGTGGGAATTCCTGACAGAGGTTATTGAACTTCCAAAAGATAAACTCTGGGTTTCTATCTATCCAGAGGATGATGAGGCACGCTCCATCTGGCTGTCAGAGACGGATGTGCAGCCGGATCATATCGTCGCGTTGGAAGATAACTTCTGGGAGATCGGACCAGGTCCCTGCGGCCCAGATTCCGAGATCTACATTGATCTCGGTGAGGAACGTGGCTGTGGTGAACCGACCTGTGGGATTGGCTGCGACTGTGACCGTTTCCTCGAGATCTGGAATCTCGTGTTTACGCAGTATGATCGTACAGAGGAGGGGGAGTACAACCTCCTTGCTCACAAGAATATTGATACAGGTTGCGGATTGGAGCGGCTTGCCTCGGTCGTTCAGAACAAGAGAACAAACTTTGAGACAGATCTCCTCTATCCAATCATCGAATACACATCTAAGATTTCGGGTGTAGCCTATGGTGTGGATTCGAAAAAGGATATTTCGCTCAAAGTCATTGCAGATCATACGCGCTCTGTTGCCATCATGATTATGGATGGCATTCTGCCGTCGAACGAGGGACGCGGCTACGTTCTGCGCCGTACACTTCGCCGTGCAGTCCGCCATGGACGTATGCTTGGGATCACAAAGCCATTTCTTGACGGCGCTGTGGATGCCGTCATTGAGATTTTCAGAGATGCGAAGGATTTCAGCGAACTTCTTGCAAAACAGGACTATATCAAGCGTGTTATCCGCGTGGAAGAAGATCGGTTTGCCTCTACGCTGGCGCAGGGGATTGAGCTTCTGAATGAAGAGATCGCCCGCCTGAAGGTCGCACATGAGACTGTTCTGCACGGTGAGATTGGTTTCAAGCTCTACGATACCTATGGATTCCCACGGGAGCTCACCGAGGAGATTCTTCACGAACATGGAATCACCTTGGCTGATGAGGGCTTTCACTGTGAGATGGAGAAGCAGCGTACACGGGCACGCAGTGCACGCGGAGAAAATCAGGCGGTTGCTGTTCCGGATCTCTCGGGCATCGATACCGGAAGCCTTACGGAGGATCTCACGGCCACAAGAGCTGTGGTTGTTGCGATCTGGCGCGAGGGTGAACTTGTTGATTCGCTGCACGATGGTGAGAGTGCCGGTATTATCTTGAGCACGACACCGTTTCATCCAGAAGGCGGCGGACAGGTCGGCGATGAGGGGGTTCTTCGCAGCGATCTGGGGTATCTCTCCGTCAGCAATACAAAGAGGCTTCCTGATGGAACGGTCTATCATCTTGCCTATGTCGAAGAAGGGCAGATACAGTGTGGTGACACCGTAGAGATCAGACTTGATACGAAGAAAAAACTCTCATCTGCGCGAAATCATACGGCGACACACCTCCTGCAGGCAGCACTTCGGCGCGTTGTCGGCGATCATGTTCAGCAGGCGGGCTCTCTTGTCACACCGGAACGACTGCGCTTTGATTTCACGAATTTTGAGCCTGTGAGCGAGCAGCAGCTGCGCGATGTTGAGGAGTTGGTCAACGAGGAGATTCTGCGGTCAACCGATCTTCATATCTCCACGATGCCAGTTGATGAAGCGAAGGCACTTGGTGCTATGGCACTTTTCGGAGAGAAGTATGGCGATGTTGTTCGTGTTGTTCGTGTTCCGGACTTCAGTATTGAGCTGTGTGGTGGCTCCCATGTGACAAACACAGGACAGATTGGTCTCTTCAAGATTGTCAGTGAATCGGGGGTTGCAGCAGGCGTGCGCCGTATTGAGGCGATTACCGGACGTGCTGCATGTGCATATGCTGCCGAAATGGCACGGACTGTGCAGGAACTCTCGCAGAAACTGAAGACAAGATCGGAAGATCTTGTTGCGCAGATTGACAAGTTCATGATCGAGAGAAAGTCCATGCAGGAGCAGCTGCGAAACTTTGCTGAGTTCCGTGATAAGGCAGATGCACAAAAGCTTCTTATGGGTGTTCAGGAAGTTGGGGAATTCCGTGTGGTTGTCGGAAAAGCCAATGTCGACTCCATGGACGAACTTCGTAATATTGCGGATCTGACATGTGAGAAACTGGATTCCGGAATCGTTGTTCTCGGGGCTGTTATTGATGATAAGGTCAGCCTGGTGGTCAAGGCAGATAAGGCAGCAGTGAAGCTGGGGGCTCATGCGGGCAATATCATCAAGGCAGCTGCAAAAGCAGTTGGCGGCGGCGGCGGCGGACGTCCTGATATGGCACAGGCCGGCGGAAAGAACCCGGAACAACTCTCACAGGCATTTGACGAGGCAGTTGCTGTCATACGTCAACAGGCCTCTGCTTAAATCCTGTATTGACCTATGGCTGTCACTTTGTTGACAGCCATATTTTTTTAGGGGGAAACCTATGGAAAGCGATATTACAAAACTCCTAAGAAAGAGAATATATTTATCCATCGTATTTTTTCTGGTCCTCGTTTTTTGCGTTTCTTTTATCTTGCTTCATAGAACAGAGAGATCGGGTGATTTTACTGTATCAAATGCACGCCTTGTCTATGAACAAAGCCAACTGCAGGCAGCCAATCCGCTGATTGTCCAAGAAATACATATAGAGGAAGGAGCGCATGTGACGCAGGGAACGCTCCTCGTCACAGTGCAGAATGTATTCTCGGATGAGGAACTGGCTCGTTTGCAAAAGAATGCCGAACTCGCACAAAAGAATGTCGAGCAAATTCGATATGGAGCAGCAGCGGCACCTCAGTATATACCCGCACAAACGGAAGGACTGGATGCAGCACGCGCGCGTATGGAGCGCATGAATGAGCTGTATGAGATGGGAGCAGTCAGCGCAGTCAAAAGGAATGAGGCAATTGCGGCATATGAACAAGAGAAAAATGCGTTAACCATGGGGAGTGGACAGAATGTCAGGGTACAGGACCCCAAGATGATTCAGGCGGCAGAAGAGCAATTGAAAAAAGCGGAGGATGCGTTGGTGAAGGCGCGTGACAACACAGGCACCATCGGTCTTTTTGCATCCAGAGAAGGCAATGTATCGCAGATTTTTGTACAAGAAGGAGAACGCATAGGGAATGGGGATAACATTCTCTCTTTGGATATTGTGGAGAATAGCTGGATTGAAGCAGAAATACCGATCGAGGATGTGGATCGGGTTTATTTGGGACAGATTGTTCGATATGAGCTGAATGGTCTGCCTGTACAGGGAACAGTGGAGGATATTGTTGATCCTGACACAGAGAACGGCAATAAAAAATGTGTTCGTATATCTGTTCCTCCTGACATAACAGCAATGGATGAGAAGAACATTGTGTTGTATTTCTCGTCTTGATTGATGTGCGTCCGTTTGTCTCAACTTTTCGTACATGTCATTCTGTGCTATACTGTGAACGAATAGGTAAGGTAGGATGGGGTGTTCATGAGAGGGATCTGTATATGGTAAATCAAAAATTGAGAGATGATCTGACCGATCAGTTGTGTCGTGCAATTCTTTCATTGGATACCATGGAAGAATGCTACCAATTCTTTGAAGATATATGCACGGTCGGGGAGCTCCGCGCGATGGCGCAGCGGCTTGATGTTGCCCGTATGCTGTATGCAGGAAATACCTATGACGATATTGTTGCACGCACTGGAGCCAGTACGGCGACCATCAGTCGTGTCAAACGATGCCTGAACTATGGCGCGGACGGATATACACTCGTACTTGAAAAAGGGATTGCTGCACCTCTAATCGACAAGGAGAACCGATGATAAAATCTGAAAAGCTCATTTTGGAAACACCATACGGAACACGAGATCTCCTGCCTAGAGATGCTGCGGAAATGCGCCACATGGAAGATATGTTGTCACGTTTGTTTCGGTCATGGGGATATGATGAAGTCATTACTCCGACCATCGAACATTTAGAGACCTTGGTACCACACATCCCGGAGGAGAATTCCCTCTTTATGCTGCTTGGGAATAAAAATAAACTCCTTGCCCTCCGCAATGAAATGACAACGCCGATTGCAAGACTAGTCAGCAGCCGCCTGAAGGATGCGCCTGTTCCTCTGAAATTGTCCTATCTTGGCAATGTGTTTCGTGTGGAACAGACGCAGATGGGGCGTCAGTGTGAATTCTATCAGGCGGGAGTCGAGCTGATGGGGAGCGAAATGCCTGCCTCGGATGCCGAGATCATTTCGCTGGCGATTGAATCTGTTCTTACATGTGGAATTAAGGATTTTCAGATACACATAGGGCAAGTTGATTTCCTTGATGGTATGCTGGCATATTATGAAGTCGGGGATGAGCAGAGCAAGGAGCTTAAGTCCGCGATAGAATGTCATGATATTGTCCTCATGAATCAGTTGATTGACACATTGCCCCTTTCGGCCAGGGACAAAGAGACTCTGAAGGCCCTTCCCTTATTGAATGGAAGGGAAGACCTCCTCAAACGACTCTATGGTTTTTCGCTCAACACGCAGAGTCTGTCTGCCGTTGACAACTTAGCCGAGATTTATGCACTGATCAAATCCTATGGTTATAAGGATTATGTCTGCTTTGATCTTGGCACCATTCGAGATTTTAACTACTATACAGGGATGGTCTTTGAGGGCTATTCAATTGGACTGGGCTTTCCCTTGTGTGGGGGCGGACGCTACGATCATCTTTTGACCGAATATGGAAATCCCATGCCGGCAACAGGATTTGCTCTCGGTATGGAGAGAATCCTTCTGACACTTACGCGTCAGGGCGGACAGATTCCACCTGCTTCCAAACATGTATATGTCGGATATACAGATGATTCCATCAATGAGGCGATCCGCCGGGCAACCGAATTGCGCCGGCAGGGAAAGGTTGCAGAGATCGGGATGAAGGGGCAGTCCTATGAGGAAGCTGAACAATCTCGTGAAGCGCGGGGATATGAATTGCTTGAGTACTTCGGATGAAGCAGCGTATTTATCAGTTTGTACGTGCCCTGTTCGGGCGACTCGATGCGGAAGGGCATAGGTTTGTGCAGTCTTATTTGAGTCCTGTAGAGCAAAGGCTTTTCTATGATATGCATGGAGCAGATCAGTATCACGCAGTTCGTGTCGCACTTACGGCAAAAGAACTCTATAAAAAGCATGGATATAGGGATTCGGATGCATATATCCTGCTCATTCGCTGTGCACTGCTTCATGATATCGGCCGTGTGAAGGGGACGGCTGATATCTGGGGGAAGGTGCTCGCTGTCCTTGCTTATCGGTTTGTTCCATCTGTGATCCCGTATTTCATTCGATGGAAGGACACGCGTGGTATTTGTGGAAGAGTTGGTATGGCATTCTATGTCTATGCAGCTCATCCATATATCGGGGCAGATAAACTGCGTGCGATCGGAGATGTTCAAGAAGCGGAAATTATTCAATACCATCAAAAAGAAACAGCACCAGAGGATTCTCTGGTGCTGTCCATATTAAAACAGGCAGATGCACAGAATTAAATCAATGGCTCAGTAACCACGCTGCTTGTCTACTACGTTGAGCATCCCAATTCGCTGCGGGAAGATCTGCAAGTTATTGCGAAAGATTTTGAGGGATCGGTCCAAATACATGGGGGATATTGCCGAATGATGCGGTGTGATGAACAAATTCGGTACACTCCACAATGGGGAGTCTTCGGGAAGCGGTTCGGTTGTAAAGACATCCAGGGAAGCACCTCGTATGCGTTT
Source organism: uncultured Selenomonas sp. (assembly GCA_963518105.1). Taxonomy (GTDB): domain Bacteria; phylum Bacillota; class Negativicutes; order Selenomonadales; family Selenomonadaceae; genus Centipeda. The sequence goes on along the minus strand of CAUQID010000001.1, from coordinate 101,001 downwards.
TGTCGTAAGAGCCTCCACTAAGTCAGATTCCTCGACCACATCGCCACGGGATACATTGATGAAAAATGCATTTTCTTTCATCACATTGAATGTATCATGGTTAAATAATTTTTTTGTCTGTGGGGTCAATGGGAGTGTAACGACTATGTAATCTGCACAGGACAATGCATCAGACAGGTAATCTATGGTGAATAACTGATCTACGAATGGTTCTGTGGATGCCTTTTGTTTTACAGCAACAATACGCATTCCCATATTTTTCAGGTGTTTTGCAATCTCTCTGCCAATGCTGCCCAATCCGATGATAGCAGCGGTTTTTCCAAACAGCTCATCCGGCTCGGTCAGGCGCTTCCACATATGCGCTTTTTGATTCTCCCATGCCTCGATGAGGCACCGACTGGACGCAAGCATTGTCCCCAGGACATGCTCTGCCATGGGGATGCCGTGGATGCCGCGTGAGTTGGTCAGCAATATATCGGACTGAGAGAACGTTTCGTTGGACAGGAGTTTCTCAACACCGGCACTATATGTATGGATCCATTGGAGACGTGGCATTTGGGGAAGATACTTTTCCATATTCATTTGTGCATCATATCCCAATAGAATGTCTACATTGGAAAGGAAGTTATCGGCCTCTGTGGGGCGTGTGCATCTGCATTGACAATGCGGATAGCTTTGATGGATCAGATCTATTTGTTTATCGCTTAATTTCACAAATGATAATATTTGAAGTGTCATCTGCGACTCCTTTTTGCTCGGATTGATTTTTCATAATAGGACTATTCGCGATAAGAATCAAAAATCCTTTTTGATTGGTTGACCTATTATCTGCAACGTGGTAGTATACGGTCATATTAGCTCTTTAATTGACTAAAGGATAAGAGGGGATCACATGGAAAAATATACTGCGGATTATTTAACGATTGCATTGCCAAAAGGAAAGCTGTTCTCTCTGTCCGCACATTTATTTGAAAAAATTGGAATCACGGCAGATCACATGAGTGAAAAATCGCGTAAGCTGGTGATTTCAAATGATGAACTCAAGGTGCAGTTCATTATTTCGAAAACTTCAGATGTGCCTACGTATGTGGAATATGGTGCGGCGGATATCGGCATCATCGGCAAGGATGTACTCTTGGAATCCGGGCAGGATGTCTATGAGCTGCTGGATCTCGGTTTTGGAAAGTGCCGTCTGATGATGGCAGTTCCGCGCGAAGAGAAGCGTGCGCACCTCATGGACTATGCGCACACGAGGGTTGCGACCAAGTACCCGCATATTGCAGAGCAGTTCTTTGCCCGCCAGGGAATGCAGATGGAGTATGTCAAGCTGAACGGCTCGATTGAATTAGGACCAATTGTAGGGCTTTCCGAGAGCATCGTCGATATCGTGGAAACAGGGACAACGCTGGCAGAGAATGACTTGGAAGAGTTTGCACATATTATGGATGTCAGTGCCCGCCTTATTGTCAATCGCGTGAGTTTCAAGCTGAAATTCGATCGCATTTATAAAATCGTAAACGATTTGAAACAAGTGCTGGAAAGCGGGGAAGTCCGATGAATATCGTTTCTGTTGCAGATATCGGTATCAATGCTGCCGAACGTCTGCTCAAGAAAAAAGCATTTGATGAGCTTACGCTGAGCGACCGCATTCGACAGAACAATATGGAACTCTTCGGAGAGGATTTATCTCCGACGACACTCGTCCATCGCATTGTTCAAGATGTGCGACACAAGGGAGATGAGGCGCTTTTTCACTATACAAAGTTACTCGATCGCATTGATCTGACACCAGATAACCTGATGGTGTCCGAGGAGGAATTTCAGGAAGCCGAACGCAGTGCCGATCCCTATGTTGTTGCCTCACTCAAGAAGGCCGCTGACAATATCTTCTCCTATCATGAGGAGCAGAAACCCTGTTCATGGATGACCTATCGTGCACATGGTTCGATTCTCGGGCAGTCGGTTCTTCCGCTTTCCCATGTCGGCATCTATGTTCCGGGGGGGACGGCGGCATATCCGTCATCCGTCTTAATGAATGCGATTCCGGCTCTTGTTGCAAGGGTCGGAGAGATCATTATGGCTGTTCCGACTAAGGATGGAGTCATCAATCCCCACGTCCTGGTTGCTGCTCGTTTTCTCGGTATCCGTAAGATATTCAAAATGGGCGGAGCGCAGGCAATCGCAGCGATGGCGTATGGAACACAATGCGTTCCGCGCGTCGATAAGATTACAGGACCCGGAAACATCTTTGTGACACTGGCGAAAAAAGAAGTATATGGTCATGTTGATATCGATATGCTTGCAGGACCAAGTGAGATTCTGATCCTAGCGGACGGCAGTGCATCTCCTTCGTATATAGCGGCTGATCTGCTCAGTCAGGCGGAGCACGATCCACTTGCTTCAAGCATTCTCATCACCGACGACAGGTCATTGGCAGAGCTGTCTATGAAGGAGGTGCAGCATCAGCTGAAAAGCCTTCCGCGCAAGGATATTGCAGGAGCCTCAATCGAAAAAAATGGTCGTATCATTGTGACGGAAAATATGGAGCAAGCAATCCACCTTGCAAACATATCGGGACCGGAGCACGTAGAGCTGCTCCTTAGAGATCCGTTCCATATTCTTCCTCAGATCAGATGCGCTGGTGCAGTCTTTATCGGAGAATATTCTCCGGAACCTCTCGGGGACTATTTTGCGGGACCGAACCATGTCCTGCCAACGGGCGGAACAGCACGCTTCTATTCTGTTTTGAACGTAGAGACCTTTATGAAACGTACGAGCATTATATCCTACACGCAGAAAGCACTCGAAGATGTCAGCGATGATATCATTCGTCTTGCTGAAACAGAAGGCCTTGAGGCGCATGCGCGCGCGATTCGGATGAGGAGGGGTGGGAATGCTGAACTATCGTGATGGATTGGCATCAATGCCGCGTTATGATACGAGCGAACAGGATTGGCATATCAAGGTAAATGCCAACGAGTCGAATATCGGGCTGCCTCCGTTGGTAGAGGAACGGGTCATGACACGGTTGTCACGCGTCTCGTTTGCACGCTATCCGAATGAGGAATATGATCTGCTTTGTGAACAGATCGGAGCAGCGTATGGCTATCGTCAAGAAAACGTCATCATAGGAAATGGCTCAAGTGAGGTTATAGAGAAAGTGTTTTATGCGTTTGGCGGTAATGATACGCATAAAATTGTCTATCCGACGCCATCCTTTTCCATGTACGGAATCTATGCTGCTGCGGCAGATGCCGCCGGAGTTCCAGTTCCGCTGAAAGACGGCTATACGCTTGATGCAGATATGTTTGTTCAGACGGTCAATCAGAACTCCGCATCCCTTGCGGTAATCTGCAACCCGAATAATCCGACGGGACAGCTCATGACAACGGCGGAGATCGAATACATTGCCAAGGAGATATCCTGTGCATTTCTAATTGATGAGGCATATGCTGAGTTCAGTGAACACAGTGTTTTCCAACTCCTGAAAAAATATCCGCATATGATGATTGCACGCACCTTTTCAAAGGCGTATGCGCTTGCTTCGTGCCGTGTCGGCTATATGCTGGCACATAGGGATGTAATCGATATGATTGCAAAGACCTACATGCCGTATCATATGAATGTTCCCTCACTGGTCACAGCGGACACGGTCTTTCAGATGCGGTCAGAGTTTGAGCCGCAGATTCGGATGATCTGTGAGGAACGTGAGCGTATGCAGGAAAAATATAAAGAACTCGATGCTGTGACGGTTTATCCGTCTCATACGAACTTTATCCTGATCCATTATCCGCATGCAGAAGTGTTGAACAAAGAATTTATCAAATATGGGATCGGGGTACGAAGTTTTGGAAAAACGCCCCGGTTGGAAAATACTCTGCGTATTTCCATTGGCCGAGCGGATGAAAATGATGTGGTGTACCGCGTAATGAAGACTTTTGTGGAGGGGAATCCATGAGTGAACGTTGTGCGGAGATTCACAGAAAAACAGGAGAAACAGATGTCTTTGTCTCTATTGATCTGGATGGTGCGGGAAAATCCGAGATTGATACGGGGATTGGTTTCTTCGATCATATGCTGACACTTTTTTCCTCACATGGACAATTTGATCTGCGTGTGAAATGTGACGGGGATATTGAGGTCGACGGGCATCATTCTGTTGAAGACGTAGGCATTACGATGGGGCAGGCATTTCATTCTGCTCTTGGCGAAAAACGTGGAATAACAAGATATGGTTCTTTCTATCTGCCGATGGATGAAACTCTCGTTTTGGTGTCTCTGGATATCAGCGGACGCCCATTCCTTGTCTACGATCCTGGAGATACTCCTATGACACCGATGATCGGTGCCTATGACACAGAACTTACAGAGGAGTTCCTTCGTGCTTTTGCTTTTCATGCCGGCATCACGCTCCATGTGAAGATCCTTTACGGAACGAACTCACATCATAAGGTAGAGGCTGTATTCAAGGCACTTGCTCATGCACTGAGGATTGCCACAGAAAAAGACGAGCGACTGGGGGATGCAGTTCCATCGACCAAGGGGCTTCTGTAAGGAGTTCATATGATTACGATAATAAACTACGGAGCAGGAAATTTATTCAGTGTTGAAAAAGCATTTGCCGTGCTGGGAGCAGAGGTACGCGTCAGCTCCAACTCCGCAGATATTCTCTCCTCGGATAAAGTTGTATTGCCGGGTGTGGGGGCTTTTGGGGACTGCATGAGCCAGCTGAGTGCATCCGGATTGATTCCTGCTATCAAAGAGAGCGTTGCGAAAGGGATTCCCTTGCTCGGCATCTGCGTTGGGCTTCAAATTCTTTTCGAGGGCAGTGAAGAATCCTCTGGCGTAGAGGGACTCAATCTATTACGCGGTCATGTACGAAAAATACCCGCACCACATGAAAAGATTCCGCATATGGGCTGGAACGCATTGGAGTTCGCTGAAAATCATAGGGAGAAGGGGTTATTTAAAGGAATTCCTCAATTTTCGTATGTTTATTTTGTCCATAGCTATTATGCAGTTCCTGAGGATATGTCTATCGTTTCGTCGAGCTGTTTTTATGGTGAGAAAATTACAGCGTCCATATCCACCAACAACATCATGGCGACACAATTTCATCCAGAAAAATCCGGGGACATCGGACTAAACATCATTCAGAACTTTATTTATAACGGATCGGAGGGAAGCTCATGATTATTCTTCCCGCAATTGATTTACGTGATGGGAAATGCGTCCGCCTGCTCAAGGGAGATTTTGCACAGGAAACCGTATACAGCACAGAACCGGAAGAGGTTGCTCTCCGATGGGCGAGGGAAGGTGCGGAGTTTCTGCATGTAGTCGATCTTGATGGGGCACTTGCAGGAAAGCCGCAAAATACCGAGGCAATCAAAAAAATTCTCAACAGTATTCAAATTCCCATGGAAGTTGGCGGTGGAATACGCACACTTGAAACCATAGATGCAACCTTAGAGCTCGGTGTATTTCGCGTGATTCTCGGATCTGCTGCCGTACAGAATCGGGCTCTTGTAAAGGATGCATGTCAGCGGTATGGCAATCGTATTGCTGTTGGAATTGACGCCAAGGATGGAATTGCTGCCATTGACGGATGGGGGGGATCGGGGGGGATTTCTGCCATTGACCTGGCAAAGGAACTTTCCTCGTATGGTTTAGAAACCATCATATATACCGATATATCGCGGGATGGAACGCTTTCCGGTGTTAATGTTGAGGAAACAGCCAAACTGGCATTGGAGTCCGGCGTCAATGTCATTGCTTCCGGCGGTGTAAGATCGTTGGAGGATATTCACTCACTGAAAGCACGGGAAGCAGATGGGATCATTGGTGTGATTGCTGGAAAATCCATCTATGAAGGAACGCTTTCTTTACCCGAAGCAATTGCTGCTGCTCGCTGAAAACGCTGCGTTGAAAGGAGTGATTCTGGTTTGAAGAAAACCTTTGCAAAACGTATTATACCTTGCCTTGATGTCAAAGATGGACGTGTTGTCAAGGGGACAAACTTTGTCGGATTAAGAGATGCCGGAAGTCCGACCGAGTTGGCCGAACGCTATGACAAAGAGCGCGCAGACGAACTTGTGTTTCTGGATATCACAGCTTCCAATGAAGAACGAAACACAATGATTGATGTTGTATCCGACTGCGCCTCAAAAGTGTTTATTCCGCTCACTGTTGGCGGCGGTATTCGAAGTACGGAAGATATGCATCGCATGCTGAATGCGGGAGCGGATAAGGTTTCTGTCAACACGTCAGCAGTAAAAAATCCGGATATTATTCGAGAAGGAGCGATGCGTTTCGGCAGCCAATGTATTGTTGTTGCAATTGATGCACGGAGAAATGGTACAGATTCATGGGATGTCTATATTAACGGGGGACGAACACCTACGGGGCTGGACTGCATTTCATGGGCGAAGGATGTTGTTAAACTTGGCGCCGGTGAGATTCTGCTGACCAGTATGGATGCTGATGGAACAAAGAATGGTTATGACATTGCACTCACGCGTACTGTGTCAGAAAATGTCAATGTACCCGTCATCGCTTCCGGAGGTGCGGGCAAATTGGACCATTTCTATGATGTGCTTGTCGAGGGAAAAGCGGATGCCGTATTGGCCGCATCTTTGTTCCACCATGGAGAGCTTTCAATAAAAGAAGTAAAGACGTACTTAAAATCACGAGGTCTGGAGGTACGATTCTAATGAATGTTGACATCTCGATGATTCAATTTGATGAGCGCGGGCTTGTACCTGTTGTTGTTCAGGAAGAAAACAATCAGGTTCTTATGCTTGCTTATATGAATCGTGAATCCCTTGAAAAAACGATTGAAACGGGATTTGCATGGTATTACAGCCGCAGCCGCAAAAAACTCTGGAAAAAGGGCGAAACGTCTGGAAATGTGCAGCACGTCCAGGAACTTTCGTATGACTGTGACGGAGATACAATACTCCTCTGTGTTAAACAGACAGGCGTATCCTGTCACACCGGCTCGTATTCATGCTTTAGCGGCCGAAAGCTCTATTGCGCAAGTGAAAACAGTATTGTGCCTATTGGGGCGAGAGATAAAATGTCGCTTACAGAGATCCTGTCTGATCTTTATCAGGTGATTCAGAGTCGTCGGCTACATCCGGTTGAGGGCTCTTATACAAATTATCTCTTCGATAAGGGCCAAGATAAGATTTTGAAAAAAATTGGTGAAGAGACAGCGGAGACAATTATTGCCTCTAAAAATAATATTCGCGAGGATGTACTTTATGAGATGGGTGATCTCTGGTATCACTGTTTGGTGCTGCTGGCTTATCATAATATGACCCCAGAGGATCTGCTTGAAGAATTGAAGCGAAGACATAACGGCGGCAGCTATCATAAGTTTGCCGGAAAAACTGGAATACGTCCGGATATGTAATTTTTCATCATTTTTACCAATTTACTATCCATAATGATAATTATGGATAGTAAAAGAAGAAGGTGGAAATAAGAGCTAAAAATATGTGAATTTTATAACTTGTCGTTGACAATCATGCTGTTTGAATCTATAATTTAGACGTTGGGTTATATAATTTTTGATTATGATTTCAATCAAGGAGAGTGTTCTTTTATGTCGAAGAATCCGGTCAAAATCACCGAGACTGTACTTCGTGATGGACATCAGTCATTGGTAGCAACCCGCATGAGAATTTCAGACATGCTTCCTCAGCTTTCAGCGCTTGATGCTATCGGTTACAATGCTCTTGAAGCTTGGGGCGGTGCAACATTCGATACTTGCCTGCGTTTTCTTGATGAGGATCCGTGGGAGCGTTTGGATATCTTAAAGAAGAATCTAAAAACACCGATACAAATGCTTCTCCGCGGACAGAACCTTCTCGGATATAATCATTATTCCAACGATGTTGTAGAGAAGTTTGTTCAAAAAGCGTCTGAGCATGGCATTGGTGTATTTCGTATTTTTGATGCACTTAATGATATTCGCAATCTGAAAGTTGCGATTGATTCTGCACTTAAGTGCCCTGAAAAACCCCATGTGCAAGGCTGTCTCGTTTATACGATTAGCCCCGTTCATTCGAATGAAAGCTTTGTTGAGCTTGCTGTCGAACTTGAAAAGATGGGCTGTCATTCTGTTTGCATTAAGGATATGTCAGGACTATTGAAACCTTACGTGGCAGAAGATCTTGTCAAAAAACTCAAAGCGGCAGTGAAAATTCCTATTGAACTTCATACACATTGCACCTCTGGCTTTGGTCATGCAACTTACTTGAAGGCGATCGAGGCGGGGGTTGATATTATTGACACCGCGCTTGCCCCCTTCTCTAGCGCCACTTCTCAGCCCTGTACTGAAACAATGATTGCAATGCTTGAAGGAGAGGCGCGTGACACTGGCCTGGATCGACATGCGATGACACCGATTTCTAAATACTTCCTTCAGGTTAAACAAGATCTTATCAAGACTTTTAATTTGAAGGGATACTTTGATGTGAATCCAAATGTGCTGGATTTTCAGATCCCTGGCGGAATGCTTTCCAATCTTGCAAATCAGCTTAAGGAAGCTGGCATGGAGGATAAATATCAGGATCTTCTTGATGAAATGCCTCGTGTACGCAAGGATATTGGGTATCCCCCTCTTGTTACCCCGTCTTCCCAGATCGTTGGTACGATGGCGACCTTCAATGTTATGACTGGTGAACGCTACAAGATGGTGCCGAATGAGTTTAAAGATCTTGCACGCGGAAAGTTTGGCAAAACGCCCGTTGAGGTAGATCGCAAGTTCTTGACGGATACTCTTGGTATTCCTGCCGAGGATATCATTGAGGACTGCTCCATCGAGGATGCAAAGGCAAAGACCTTTGCAGAGTTTAAAGAAGAGCTGAAAGAAAAAGGATATCTCAATCCGACTGATGAAGATGTTCTCTCTTATGCACTCTTTCCTCAGGTTGCAGAGGACTTCTTTAAGACTCATTATAAGCCGATCACAGCTTATGTTAAAGAGTAGTACCTAACTGTTGACCAACATGGATCATAAAAAGCTCGAGTTCTTTTGCAGAACTCGAGCTTTTTTATGGAAAAAATACAGATTTCCCGATAAACTCTCTTAGGATAGAGTTGTTTGGAATTTCCTTGATGGCAGAGATTTCGTCTACATATTGGAGGAAGCGAAGGATCAGACGTGCTTCTGTATACCCTTCTTCCTCACAATTGATTTCTTTCAATAGTGGTATTGCAAATTTTTTTAAGACACCAATTTCATAGATCAGTGCGGAGTTAAAGAGTATATCTGCATCTTCTTGAAATGGGAAAATATACTTTTCCTCCCCTGCCCTAACATCCGGCCATTGTCGAATACTTTTTAGTGCTTTTGCTCCACGAAACTGAAAATCTCGGACTAATCTACGCAAGAAACGAACTTCTGTCGTTGGTATCCGATTGTGAGGGTCAATATTCAGCTGAGTCAATGCACTGATGTAGATTTTGAATTTATTTTTTCGTGAAATATCTTTTGTCAGATGTTCGTTCAGTCCATGTATCCCCTCTATGATGATTGGCTGATTTTCCTTAATGTCTAGGAAGTTATTTTTTTCCCATTCCCTCTTTCCTGTTATAAAGTTATATCTAGGAAGTTGAACCTTACTACCTGAAAGGAGCGCTAACATATTCTGATTGAATAAGGGAATATCTAGGGCGTTAATAGACTCGTAGTCATATTCTCCTTTTTCGTTCAGTGGCGTATCTTCACGATTGAGGAAGTAGTCATCTAAAGAAATCATAACTGGATGTAAGCCATTAACGCAGAGCTGCACGCGCAGTCTGTGTGCAAAGGAGGTTTTACCAGATGAGGATGGGCCAGCAATTAGAATGAGACGAATATTCTCTCGATGTGAGGAAATATAATCTGCAATCTGTGCAATTTTTTTTTCTTGTAAAGCTTCAGAGATACGAATTAATTCACCAATTTTCTTCTCTCTGACGATTCGGTTTAAGTCGGATATAAAACGACAATTCAAAATATCTGCCCAATCTTTTGATTCAGAAAGAATCTGTCCGAACTTTGGTTGACTGATACGTTCTCGTATATGTCCGTTGGTCATTTCGTCAGGTGTGCGGATCAGTACACCATTCAATTCATAATCAAGTTCAAAATTCGATAAATTCTTTGTTTCGTGCAACATTGGCCCATATAGATAATCTGTGTAATTAGAACATTTATATATGCTGATGCTGGTATTGGAGAGTGAAGAAATCAAATCGACTTTTGCTGTTCTCCCCTCTTTTCTAAATAATTCGATTGCATCTAGACGTGATATTTTTTGCTTCGTAATTGGTAAATTATCAGAAATTATCTGATGCATTTGATGATAAATTGCATCTATAAAATTAGTTGTGATATCTTTGTCCGGACGCTTAATCTCGCAGTAAAGACCTTTATTTACAGTGAATTTAGCTATTACCTCTGCCCTGCAGTCTAGTTTATTTACGGCCACAATCAAAAGAAAGAGAATAGTACGCCTATATATCGTCCATCCCAGTGACGTATCCAAAAAAACAAACTGAACCTCATCAGAATCATTGTAAGAAGCTTGAATATCTCGTACTTCACCGTTAATTATTGCAGCAACAATCAAGCTGGTATAAGAACTTTGTGCTTCAGAAGCACGCATGATCAATGTTTTTTGCATTATAAAACCTGCTTTCAGAAACTATACAGAAAAATCCTGCTCATGGCAGAGCAGGATTTTATATATCAAATGAATAGAATAAGGATCTTATAGACAATTGCTCCTATGATAGCTGTACAAGGAATTGTCAGTATCCATGCACCAACCATCTGTTGAGCGACTCCCCAGCGTACGGCATTGATTCTCTTTGCTGCGCCGACACCCATGATTGAGCCGGAAACGACATGGGTTGTACTGACTGGTAGATGCAAAAGAGTTGCCCCAAATATAATGATGGAGGAATTCAAATCTGCTGAAAAACCTGAAATGGGCTGGAGTTTGAATATTTTTCCTCCAATTGTTTTGATGATTCTCCAGCCCCCGAATGCCGTCCCACAGGCCATTGCAGTCGCAGCAAGTACCTTCACATAAGTAGGAACTTCAAATGCATCAATATAACCACCAGCAAGTAATGCCAAAGTTATGATACCCATGGATTTTTGGGCATCATTTGAACCGTGTGAAAAAGCCATAGTTGCAGCAGATAAAATCTGCATTTTTTTGAACTTTCCGTTGATAGAGGTCGGGCGAAAACGCCCAAAGAAACGAAACAGAAGCATCATAATGATACAGCCAGAAATCATACCGACTAAAGGTGAAAGAATAAGTGAGAGTATAATTTTCCCAATACCTTGAAAATTTAATCCGTCAATTCCTGAGGAAGACATAATAACAGCACCAATTACTCCGCCGACCAGTGCATGAGAACTGCTGGAAGGCATAGCAAATTTCCATGTGATAATATTCCATACGATGGACCCGAATAATGCAGCAATCAGTATATGTTCGTCCACATGCGATGCAGATTTGACGATATCTGATCCAATCGTCTTTGCCACACCTGTACTATACATTGCACCAAAAAAATTAAGAACCGCAGCCATGATGATTGCATGCTGTGGATGAATAGCTCTTGTTGATACAGATGTTGCAATCGCATTTGCTGTGTCATGAAATCCATTAATGAAGTCAAAAATGAGAGCCAAAAGTATTACAAGAAAAATGAGAAGCTGCAAATCAGGCATATTTCATTACCACTCCTCGCAGCATATCAGCAATTAGTTCGCAATGATCCAGCGTATCCTCCAACTGTTCCAAGACATCCTTCCATCGGATCAGCTCAATGGCATCTTTCTCATGTTCAAATAGATACGCAACCTCACTTCGGAAGATGAGATCACCTTCACTCTCATATCGCTCAATTTTGTGGGATGCATCTAGAATTTGAACTTGATTTTTTCTGATATTTTCGAGGAAAGAAACAGCACGGACTACTTCTTCCGTGGCTGTTATGAGCAGCTTGGTTAGGTTAATTGCACCCGACATGGGCTTACCCATACGGTACATATTATAGCGCTGTAATATTCCTTGTAGTAAATCAACACCATCATCTAGGTTGTTTGCAAGTGCATAGATATCCTCACGATCAATCGGTGTAATGAAGGTGAGGTTTAGTTTATCAATGATACGATCGTTGACAGCATCTGCTTCATGTTCAATACGATTGATCTCTTCCACTTTTTCTGCTGTGGATGTATAATCATTCATGACGTCATTTAAGACCAGTGCACCCGTATGAAAAAAATTTGCACTTTCAAGAAATAGGTCAAAAAACTCATCATCCTTTTGTTTGAAATTAAACATAAATCCAGATCCTCCCCACGAAGATATTGAACCGGGATCGTATATACGAGGAAGTTATAAGTTAATCATAACATTATTTCAGATTGACAGCAAGACAAAAATTTTCAATGGGATATCTGTGAAATTCAGCAAGCGAATAAAAAATATCTCTAATCACCGTATGTATAACGTAATTAGAGATATGTTTATATGCGATGTTTGCGACGCTCTCGAAAGAAGACTTTCATGAGTGCAGAGCATTCCTCAGCAAGTACGCCAGCACGCATCTCTGGTTGATGATTAAGTGACTTACATCCAGTGATATTGAAAACAGATTCGCAGGCTCCGGCTTTATAATCTGTACTACCATAGACGACACGACTGAGTCTGCTCATGACAATTGCTCCAGCGCACATGGGACAAGGCTCAACTGTAACGTAGATTGTCATTCCTGTCAGACGCCAACGCCTGAGATGCTGACAGGCTTCTCGAATGGCAATGATTTCTGCGTGTGCAGTTGCGTCATTCTGACTTTCGCGAAGGTTATATCCTCGTGCAATGATGTCGCCAGCATCATTCAGAATGACCGCCCCAATCGGAACCTCGCCGAGAGCATAGGCTCGTTCAGCTTCGGCAATCGCTAATCGCATTCCATGCACATCATCCAGCATGAGGAAGCCTTCCTTTTACCTCTGAGATGTCAGCCTTTCCTTGATAAAAAAGGGACTGTGTCGGTCGACCGACCTCAAGTAGATACGCTTGGTTTAAAGACGGATTCTCTGATGATTGTTTCTTCTTCTTTTCTATCTCATCTTTAAATATAGAAGTAAATGTTTCTTCCTGCGCCTTCTCTTCAAAGCCGCTCCTGCGCTCAAAAAGTTCGTCGTTGTTGAACCTGAGGCGCTTGATGCGCGTAACCCGTTCAATACGTTCTACCATTACTGACACCTCCTATCAATATTGACACACTATTCTATCTTATATATTATATCGTTTGCTTGTGAGGGAACTTAAACAAAAAAGGCAGTCTTTATCACAGTATAACGTGAGATAACACTGCCCTAATGAGGTATGATATTGTTTGTTTTCAGCCCGGCGGCCATGTGAGTGAGCGTCCGCCAAGCAGATGGAAATGCAGATGTCCGACCGTCTGTCCGCCATCCGCTCCCGTGTTTGTTACAAGTCGGAATCCTCCGCCGTCAATGCCGAGTGTGCGTGCAATCTCGGGGACAACCTCGGTCAGAATATGTGCTGCCAGCTCCCGATCCTCTGCGCCGAAGTCCAGTACACTCGAAAGATGCTTCTTTGGAATGATGAGAACGTGCTCCGGAGCCTGCGGGTCGAGATCACGAAATACGAGTACTTGATTATCCTCATAGACCTTCGTCGATGAAATCTCCCCATGAGCGATCTTGCAAAAAATACAATCTGCCATTTGATTCACTTCCTTTCAAGACTTACTAATTCGCGAAGAAGAGATATATTCCTGCTCGCTTTTCCTCCTGTGCTGACACGTTCTCTACCGCACATGTTGTATTACAGCCTCACCTCTCTGCCGGTATCAAGCAGGAATAGGTAACGCTCTTTGACCTCCTTGCCAAGGATGGTCTCCACGGCATCGCAGTATAGATCGATCTGGAACTGATAGCGGGCTCGCGCAGTTGCGGCGGAGATTTTTCGGTCGGTCTTGTAGTCGAGCAGGATGTAGTCACCGTTTTCCTCCTCAAAGAGAACGTCGATGATGCCCTGCAAAAAAATCTGATCGTCCTCATCCGTTGCCTCTTTGTAGTAGGTATGTGCCGGAAGGAGACGTCCAAAGGGGAGTTCACGATAGACTGCCTTTGCCGCACGCATACGCCGCCCTAGTTTTGAGGAGACGAATGTCCATATGTTCCCGACATTGATGATGCCGCGCTCCGCCTCCGTGAGAATCCCCTTTTCGACGAGTTGTTCGAGTTGACACTCGATGGCGGAGATGTTTGCGATATCCGATAGGTCGAGTTGCTGCATGACGGTATGCATTGCCGTGCCGCGCTCCATTGGCGTTAGATGCTCTTGTTCCGATAAGCGCAGGAAGCGCGGAACTTCCCATTCCTTGGGTGTATCTACTGAATCAGCAACAGCCGGCAGGACTGGAGCGATCGACTCCTCCTCGTCTGCCTGCTGCCGCTTGAGTTCTGTGACGCTGGTCTTTGCATGAATTTGCGCTGTCCCGCGCAAATCATAGACCCAGTCCAGAACCGCCGCGACACGGTCAGCATCCTTGCCCGCCGAGAGCGGTTCATCGGCACGGACGGCAGAAAGGACGTTGTCTTCCCTTTCCTCTGACAGATTCTGCGGAACGCGCACATTCTCATGCGGGAGATGCAGATCAAAACGTGCCTTTTCATTGGTTGGCGGGCGGTGAGCAATTTCGTCCGCATCGCCGAAGAGGACAGCTCCGTCGGGATGGCGCATCAGGGCAAGTGCAATCCAGTCGAGATAGCATTTCGCACCGAGAACGGCCTCCTTTGGAAATGCAGTGTCTTCTGTCTGTGCATATTTGAGACAGTTCTCGCGCAGCTGCTCCAATGCGTCCTTGCCCGTACGCGTGATGTTCAGCGTGCCCGTCAGGATGAGCTTTTCCTGTGCTCGTGTCATGGCGACGTAGAGAATACGCATCTCCTCTGCCATTGTCTCGCGCTGAATGATGGCTTTGATCTTCCTTCGCGACATCGTATCGTATTTCTGCCGTCCGGTCATGCTGTTCTCATAGACACGCAGACCGATGCCCTCGTGTACATGGTAGAGCAAATCGTCCCTTGTATCCTGCGTATTGAATGCACCTGAGATGTTCGCAAGAAAGACGATGGGAAACTCCAGCCCCTTGCTGCGGTGGATCGTCATGATGCGCACGACATCCTCACTCTCACCGAGGGTACGCGCAACAGAGAGATCTGTGCTGCGCCGCTTCAATGTATCGATGTAACGCAGAAAGCGAAATAGGCCGCGCTCGTTTGTCCGCTCGAAATCGGCAGCGCGGTCGATGAGCATACGCAGATTTGCCT
Source organism: uncultured Selenomonas sp. (assembly GCA_963518105.1). Classification (GTDB taxonomy): domain Bacteria; phylum Bacillota; class Negativicutes; order Selenomonadales; family Selenomonadaceae; genus Centipeda. The sequence continues at coordinate 85,616 of CAUQID010000001.1, read as the reverse complement.
GCCGCAGGATGCCGCCGGGGAGTCCACCGACATAGTCATAGTAGCCCGTCTCACGATAGAGCAGACGGAGCAGTTCGGGAACGCTCTGCACGAGGGCGCAGCGCCGCCAATGTCGGATGCGCTCCAGTGCATTTGCCGCCTTTGCTGTGAGATTGTCTGGCAGTCTTTTCCCCGTTGCACCTGTCAGGATGTCATAGATCCCGCCAAGCGGTGTATGTATGCGCAGTGCCGCCATATCCTCCATTGTCATGCCAATCATGGGTGATACGAGTACGGCGGCGAGCGGCGTATCCTGACGGGCGTTGTCCAATACGGCAAGCAGGGAGAGCATCATGCGAATCTCGCTCGCCTCAAAATAGCCGGCAGTATCGTCCGCATACGCGGAGATGTTCTCTTTTCGCAGCGCATCGAGCAGAATCCCCGCACGCTCCTTCGCGCCCCGCAGGAGAATGACAATATCCTTGTTTTGGACGGTATCCCCGTTGTGCAGAACATAGCCCTCGGATTTGAGTTCCTGAATGCGGCGTGCAATAAAATACGCCTCAATTTCAAATGCTTTTCGTTCTTCCTCCTCCGCGTCAGCGGAATAGTCTGCACGCAGGAGGTTGATCTCAAGCGGTCCTGCGAGTGACGTTCCTTTTGTTGGCTCTGCAAATACGCGTCCCGGATTGAGACGCGCATGAACATCATAGGAAATGTCGACCGCTTCTTTGCTCATGATCTGTGAGAAGATCTCGTTGATGGGTTCAAGCACCTCGGCACGGCTGCGGAAGTTCTCGGACATCGTCACGAGTTCGCCCTCTGTACTGTCGCCACGGTATGCCTCATAGGTATGCTGAAAGAGTGATGGATCGGCAAGGCGAAAACGATAGATGCTCTGCTTCACATCACCGACAATGAAGCGGTTGTTTTCGCGTGCAATTTGCCGCAGAATCCCCTCCTGCAGTCCGTTTGTATCCTGGTACTCGTCCACCATGATTGCGTCGTAATGGGCGCGCAGCTCATCGGCAATCTCGGTCGGTGCGGCAATGCTCGGATCCTCCTGCAGTTGCTTCGGATCGCGACAGAGCAGTTCGAGTGCCGTATGTTCAAGGTCGCTGAAATCGAGAATGCTGCGCTCGATTTTTTTTTGCTGAAACGCATTGTGAAATGCTGTTGTCAGGCGAACGTACTGACGAATGGCGGCATTTGCAGCATTCTCGGTATCGCATAGCTCCTGTGCTGTCGTGGGCAGACGGGTGATGCAGCCATCCCACGGGGCATGGATCTTCTCCGTCAGCTTCTTGAGCTGGGACCCGACCTCGGGATCACAGTCCTCGACCGCTTTGCGCGGTATATTTTTTTTTGCTTTTTTCGCCGCAGCCGCTTGCGCCAGAAATGCTTTCCATGCGCTGTCCTGTTTGGCATTCACAAATCCATTGAGGTCTGCCTTCAAATCCTCATAGATTCCCTTGTTATGCGCAAGTGCATCAAGACATTTGCCTGCTGCCGTGCGCAGGTCATTGCCGCCGCTCTTGAGAAGTTCGATTGCCGCCGTATAGTTCGTGCAGACTTGTGAAAGACTGTGCTCCAACTCATCCGCAAGTGTCTGAAACCCGTTGCGCGCCCAATACGGCGTATCGGTGGGCTCGTTTCCCTGTGCCGCAAGCCATGTCACGGGCGAGGGCTGACTGAGCGAAAAGGCGTGCAGTGCAAGGATTTCTCCCTGCAGTTTTTCGTCGTCCCCCTTCACGCCTCCATGGGCATCGGAAAAGGAAAGAAAGCCCTCGGGGTCGTCCGCTGCCGCTTTCTCGTATTCGCTCTCAATCATCTGTTCAAACACGTCATTTTTCAGCAGCCGAATCTCCTGCTCACTTGCAATGCGGAAGGTCGGCGGGATCTCCGTCGCATCGATGTGCGACTGGATCAGACGCTGGCAAAACGAGTGAAATGTCGAGATGTCCGTCCCCGTTAGGAGAACACGCTGACGCTCAAGCGCAGCGACCTCTTCGAGTGCACCGCCTGTTTCGACAATGGCATCGATCTCGGTGTTGAGTGCCGCCTCAATGCGCTCGCGCATCTCCGATGCAGCAGCCTTGGTAAAGGTGAGGACGAGGACACGGTCCAACGACAGTGTTCCTGCACGTACTTGCGAGATGATACGCTCGACCAATACGCGCGTCTTTCCCGACCCTGCTGCCGCAGCGACGAGGATGTTCTGTCCACGCGTCTCAATCGCTTTTTGTTGATCGGCGGTAAATTGCATCCGTTCAGCCATCGGACTTCACCTCCCCGCACACCATCTGTGCAATCTCCTCCATCGCTGCCTGTGCATTGTCTGCAATCTCACGATAATGATCCCCCTGTCCAAGCTCAGGATCGAACGAGCAGATGGAGCGATAGGTGCAGAAGGTACAGGCATTGCGATCCCGAAAACGATAGGGCGCAACCTGTATATTGCCCCGCAGGATCTCCTCGGCAGTCGTGCGGATCAGGTGCGGCAGATAGGCAAGCAGCTGTTCAAACTCCTCGCGTGAACGAATGTACTTTGCCGATGCCTTGGAAATGCTTTTGTCCTTGTTGAAGGTGATGCAGAGATGCTCCCCCATCGCGTCAATGCTCTGCGTGATCTCCGGATCATCGATCAGCATCCCCGTGAGTACCATGTCCTTTGCAACCATCTTGTGAAGATCGCTGTCATCCAGACGCACATCGCTCTTGATGATGGGATTCACGACAGGCGCATAGAGCATCCCCGCCGGAAAACTGTCTGTATCATGGAGAAGACTGCGTATGACAAAGAGATAGAGCAGCAGCTGCATCTTCAGCCCGTGGCGAATCTCGGGCAGGAGCAGGGATGTTCCTCCCGTCTTGTAGTCGAGGACGAGGTAGTAGTCACGCGCCTTTGTCACATCAAAGCGATCAATCTGCCCGCGCAGGGAGAGTGTTGCCCCGCCCGCAAGCTGAAACTCCTCCAAACGGACATCATCCATGTCGCGTCCAAAACTGATCTCAAATCCAAGTGGATGAAATGACGATGCCTTTGCCCACGATGTCAGGTGACGGATGACCTGCTGCGCGGTGCGCCGAATGCGTTCAATCCGATGGCGGTAGCTGGCGCGGCTCATCAGAACGGAGCTGCGGATGCGCGGAATGACCTCGTGCATCAACTCATCGATCTTTGCCACACTGTCGGGCTCTGCCGCGCACCAGTCGTTCGCATGTTTCGTACGCACCCATTCACCGTATCCATGTAGGATCTCATGCAGGAGCGTGCCAAAGTCATTGCTTTGAAACTCATAGACATCGCGTTCCTTGAGACCGAGACCGTACATTGCAAAGTGGCGGAACGGGCATTGACGAAAGGTCTCCAGACGTGTCGTGCTGCCGCTGATCCGCCCGTCACGCGCAAACAGCTGCTTTGCCGTCGCCAAAGACAGCTGCTCCTCCTCGCGCGGCGATGAAACCAGACCGCGCACCATCAGACGAAGCCGCGGATGCATCACGGCATTGCTGCGCATCCAGTTGTAGACATCACTCCAGAGAGGGAGCATTATCCCGCGCTCCTTCTGTCCGAGCAGAGCCCCTGCCAGTGATGAGAGTACTGGATACGGAGCGGAGAGCACAAGATCATCCGTACGCTCCACCATGGCAAGCGGGATGGAGAGCACCGTCGGACAAATCGTGCGCAGACGAGTGATCAGGGGCGACGGTGCGAGTGCCGCTCCATCGGCAGAGGAGAGTGCATAGGAGACCCACAGATACTCCCGTGCCTCGGTAAAACCACGATAGAGCTGATAGCGTTCCAGAAAGCTCTGCTCATGGCCGCCGCCGAAGATCGTATGATTCGTATGTGCGAGCGACTCGCGGATGGAAAGGCGATCTGCATCCGACAGCACGCCCTGCTGTACTCCCGCACGCGGCATCGTTCCTGCATTTGCACCGATAATATAGGCGGCACGAATGCCCGCGAGACTGTTCTGGTCGAAGGCGGCAATCGTGACATGATCCAGCCCCGGCGGGATCAGAGCAATTTCGAGTGCATCCAGACCGTCCTCCAGCAGCTCCTCAAAGTCACGGGCAGAGAGGTTCTCGTCGCCGCTGACCTCGACCAGCTGCTCCAGGAGTGTCATGCAGGAAGCCCAGATCTGTCGGTGTGCCGCCGCATCCGCAAGACGCCCTTCGGCATCTGCTTCCGCTCTCCACATCTCCAGCGTCTGTGGTGCTTCCAGTTTGGTGAGGAATTTGTAGAGTGCATGGGCACGCTCATGCGCAGAGCCCCCCTCCCGACGAAGATTCTGTGTCAGCAGTGAGAGCGGTGCCGCAATGCGCCGACGAATGTCATCGAGGGCAATCTCCTCGGCAATGCGCATGGCATTTTGCTCTGTCTCCCGCGCATCCTCCGGGATCGTACGGCGGACAAAATCCCAGTCCTCCGTCGCCGTCCACTGATTTTCGCTGCGGATGCCGAACGCCAGACAGTAGTTTTCCAGTCGGTCGACCGCTTCCTGCCAATCGCCGCAGGAAAAGCCACCATCATCTGTTGGCTCTGCCACAACAGGAAAAAATCCCGTGCGAAGGGCACGGAACACGGTATCGTACCCCCAGCCGCGCCATGCCGCCTGTGCGGCGGCGCGCAGAAGCTCTGCGAGAGGATGATGGGTGCTCGGACGCTTTGCATCCAGATGGCATGGGATGCCGCAGTCGGCAAATGCCGGCAGCAGGAGATCCGCATAGATATCCATATCGCGTACGAGAACGGCAATCTCACGATAGCGATATCCCTCCTCGCGTGCCAGGCGCAGTATATCTGACGCGACCGCCTCCACCTCAAGGCGCGGGTTTGCCGCTTCGACGAGCTTGAGTGCATTGTCCGTGATGGGAGCAAGACGTGCGTGTCCGAACAGATGTCGTTCAATCGCTGCAAGCGATGGTTTTTTTGCACGCTGCTGCTCCTCCGTAAGATGTATTTCCGGCGCAGCAGTTGGATCCATCTCGACAAGAAGGTTCGTCAGTGCCTGCATGGTCTGATAAGAACGCGCGAACAGCCCCGTATCCCTTGTGTTCTCGGGGAGATTGACCTGCACGCGGCTCCCCTCGCGCTGCCCGTCCATTGTCAGACTGATGTGAACCGTATCCGCAGTGTGAAAGAGTTCCAAGAAAACTGCCATTTCCTGCGGATTGAAAAAATCAAATCCGTCCACCCAGATCTCAGCTCCGCGCAAAAACGGTGCGTCCTTCAACTGGGCGGCAAGGCGTTCCATGCGATCGGTCTGATCGGTCAGCCGTCCCTCCATGCGTGCGGAGAGATCATCCATGATGAGGGCAAGTTCCCTTAGTTTTTGAGAGAGTCGTCCCTGCGTATGTGCGTCATCATTGGCGGCAGCACGGAGGACATCGGTACTCAGGCGGTAACGCTTGAGTTCGGCGATGGTATGTCCCAATGTCTCGGTAAATCCGCGCTTGCCGACGGAGCGTGCAAAGACCGATAGTTCCTTTTCGTGCTTGAGCAGGATGTCTTTTAGGAGGATGCGTCTGCCGATGTCGCTGATGCGCGGCAGGTGCGCACCACCGGTCTCAAGGAGTACCTGCCGTGCGAGACGGCGGAATCCGAATACATAGGCCTGTAAAAATCCCGCGCTGTGCGTCAGCGTCTTTGCCAGTGCATGCTCTGCGGCATAGGTCATATGCTCCGGAACGAGGAGGATGCGCTGTCTGCCGAGCGGCTCACGCTCCAGTGCCTGTCTCATCGCGGCAAGGCAGGTGTGTGTCTTGCCCGTTCCTGCGCGTCCGATGATGAACTCGAGTTTTGCCGTCATAATGCCTCCAAGCCGCCCTGTGTGAAGCGAGCCATGCTGCCGTTTGCCGTACGCAATACCTTCAGATGGACGGGAATGCGCGCACGCAGTTCCTCTACATGGGAGATGATGCCGACAAGACGCCCGCCCTCCTGCTGTACCTCAAGCAGCGCACGGATTGCAATGTCGAGGGTCTCGCTGTCGAGCGAACCAAAGCCCTCGTCGATGAAGATCATGTCAAGGTGCATCCCGCCCGCATAGTGCTGCACCACATCCGACAGTCCGAGTGCCAGTGCAAGGGACGCGAGGAAGGTCTCGCCGCCGGACAGCGTGCGTGAGACGCGCGGCAGCCCCGTGTACTCATCGAATACGTCAATTTCGAGCCCCCACCATTTGTTTTTGTGTCCGCCCTCCCCGTGGATGAGGCGATAGCGTCCACGGCTCATTACGATGAGACGTGCATTTGCCGCCTCGATGACATCGCTCAGGATTGAGCGCAGTACGTAGGTCTGAAAATGCACCTGATAGGGTGCTTTTGCCGCCGCAACAGAGGCGAGTTTGCCGATGATGCGATACCGCTGTGCACGCGCTGCGCCGGATTGTTCGAGCGCAACGATGCTCTGCATCATACGGTTCAGCGCATTCCAACGCTCCGTACGCTTGCCCTGCTCCTGCGCAGCCTCCTGCACCGCCTGATCGGCGGACGCCTCTGCGGCCTTCAGTGCTTCCATATCGGGCGCGACGCAGCCGTCAGCGGCGGCTTTTGCCTTTTGAAACATGTCCTCGGCGGCTTTTCGATCAACGGCATATTTATTCAACTGCGTATGCACTTTTTTCAGAAATTCGTCTTCCGCCCATTTCCCTTCGACCGCCGCATGGTATTCCTCCTCCGAGGAGAATCCGGCAGATCTACGTGCATCTGCATACGCTGTCTGTGCCGTCTGCGCGTTCTGCGATGCTTCTTCTGCAGTGCGCTGAGCGGTATTCTTTCCATTTTCCGTGCGTGCATATTCTGCGGATGTTTCGTTTGCTCTTTGAAGTGCGTCCGCATATGCTTTTTTCTCCCGTTCTACTTCCTCTTTCAGACGAGAAATGTGTGCATCAAGGAGCGCGCGGTCACGGTACTCCTCGGGGATCTGCGCCTCCAGCGCAGTCTGCTCTCCCTCGCGCACGCGCAGGAGATCTCGTTTTTCCTGTGCTTCCGCCTCCTGCCTCTGTTGATCGGTCAGCATTTTTTCCAAGCGCGTCTTCTGCGCGGCACACTGCGCCGTGCGTTCCTGATGCTCTCGTGCGGTGTTTTTCAATTCCGTCCTGCGCTGCTCAACGCGCTGTGAAAGCTCTTCCAATGTATCGGAGGGAAGATACTCGCGCAGAAGCTCCTGTTCACGGGTACAGCTCTGCAATGCGTTCGCATGAGCCACTTTGGCATCTTCCAGTTTGCGGGCGGATTCCTGCACGGATTTCTCTGCAATATCGACGGATTTTGTGCACTCCTCCAAGACCTGCTCGGATGGGATATCCTCCGTGTGGATGGCGGGGGTTGGGTGTGAAAGTGAGCCGCAGACGGGACAGGGTGCACCATCTGCAAGCATTTCGGCGAGACGTGCGGCACTGCCGAGGTCATAGAGTGTCTGCATCTGCCGCAGCTTCGTCTTTGCGGCGGTCAATGTCTCGGCGGCAGTCTGCCATGTCTGCCGTGCCGCTTCTTCCCTCTTGCCGAGCCCGGCTATTTGCGCGTTCCATTCGGCAATGCGGGCAGCGGTATTCTGACAGCGTTTCAGGAGATCTTGCTCGTGCTGAAAGGCTTCGCGTGTCGCCAAAATTTTTTCAAGCGCAGCGATGCGCTCCGCATTCTCGGCTTGCTTCGTACGTAGATTCTCGATCGTATGTGCATTTCTTTTTGCCGTCTCTTCGGCACGTGCATTGGAGGAGCGAAGCTCCTCTACGATTTTCCGACAGTCTTGGAGCTGTGCTGCACGCTCTGCGTATTCCGTAAGCTGCTGCACCCGCTGTGCCTTCTTCGTGCGTTCCGGCTCCTGTTCCTCTGCCGCCTTCCGTGCTTCCTGCGCTGTTTGATATGCTATTTTTGCAGCGATAAAACGGGCATCTGCCGCATTGAGCTCATCCGTCCGACGCTTTTTTAGCTCCTCTGCCTGTATTGCTTCGCGTTCCGCATAGAGGACAGGATGTGCTCGCTGTGCACGTTCCAAACGTACGCGAAAATCCCGCACATCCTCTTCCTGCGCCTGTTTTTCTGCGAGGTGTTTCTGTGCAGCTGCAAGCTCCTGTAATTTTTGTTCTGCCGACGCACCGAGCTCACGCGCATGACGCGCTTCCTTTTGACGCGCCTCAAAGCTCTTGAGTTCTTCGGCATGGTGATAACCCGCTTCTTTCAGCTCGGAAATACGCGCACGAAGTTCATCGCTCGTATTCAGATTTTCTGTATGCAGCATCTGGTCGATCTGAGCGCGTTCCTCTTTTGCCGCATTTTCCAGACGTATGGATTCCTGCAGCAGTGCCTCCTCAAGACGCTGATAGCGCTCCGTGCGAAAAATGCGCTGCATGATGGCACTGCGATCCTTGACCTCGGCAAGCAAAAAACGCTGAAACTGTCCCTGCGGCAGCAGAACGACCTGACGAAACTGATCTGCATCAAAGCCGATGAGCTGACCGATGCGCTTCGACACCTCGGTTACATTTGAATCGAGCAGCGTCTCCTCCCCATCTTCTCCCTCATCAGGAAGCCGATAGAGCTGTCCTGTTGCCGCACGCCGTGTCATTTTGCCGCGCGACATACGCTCGTATGCAGGGGAGCGCAGCACACGAAAGCGACGGCGACCGAGCGCAAAGACATATTCTACTTCTGTGACCCGCTCCGGGGGGGCGGTGGAGGAACGCAGTGTTGTACCCTCGCGAATGTTGCCGCTGGATTCGCCATACAGTGCAAATACAATCGCATCCAATATGGTTGTTTTTCCCGTCCCCGTTGCACCATGAATGAGAACAAATGGCGCGTTTGCCAGTGCCGTCTCGAAGTCCAGTACCTGCTCCTCGACATAGGAGCCGAATGCCTGTAAGCGAAGTTTCAGAGGTCTCATTCTGCACGCTCCCCCTGCTCCATCGAATCAATGATACGAACGAGTTCGTCCCGTTCTGTCTCTGTCATCTGCACGGCGGTCACTTCCGCAAAGAAATCGGAAAAGAGATGCAGGTCGGATTTCCCGCGTTCATAGCTGCGCTCGGTGGAGGAAAGTCGGTTGACGTTGATGTTCGGACGTGTGATGGTAAAGAGATTCGGATAGATTCGCCGCAGTTTCTCATGTGCGGCGAGCACGGCATCCGTATCGAGCAGTTCCACACAGATATAGTCATCATGCGGAAGCGGATCGAATGTATCCGCCATGATCTCATCCATCATGCCGCGTACAATGCGTACATCATGGCGCGGTGTCAGCGGGTAGAATGTGTGAGATGCTGCCCCCACGGCATCGAGTTCGACGAGCTCGATGCCCTTTTTCTGGTGCGCTTCATCAAAGGAGTATTTCAGCAATGAGCCGGAGTAGCGCACGTTTTCCGCACCCGCCCGCTGGGGCGCATGGAGATGTCCGAGTGCCGTATAGGAATATGCAGTGAAGTGCTCCGCGCTGACCTGATCGCTGCCGCCGACGGAGAGCGCGTGCTCGGACTCCGAGGTCTGACCGCCGATGACAAAGGCGTGTGCAATTGCCACACTGCGAGCCGATGATGGAATCTGTGCACGTGCCGCCGCAATCTGTACGGCAAGAGCACCGTCGAAGGATACGTTTTCATTGAGCGCAAATGCCTCGCGTACATGCGGGGGATCTCCATAGGGAATGAGCGAAAAATAGACCTCCCCATGTTCATCTGAGAGGATGACGGGCGGCTCTGCGGAGCGTACCGCTCCCGCTAGATAGATGCCGGACGCACGAAGAAGCTGTGCGCCAAAGCCGAGGCGCACAGCACTGTCATGATTTCCGGCAATAAAGAGCACGCGGATTCCCTGCGCAGCGAGCCGTGTCAATATTTCATTGAAGAGTTCGACCGCCTCAGGAGGTGGAATGGCGCGGTCATAGACATCACCTGCAATAACGAGGGCATCGGGGCGCACATCCTTGCACAGTGCAACCATCTCCTCCAATACATACGCCTGATCCTCTGTCATATGCCGTTGTCCGAAGAGTTTTCCCAAATGCCAGTCTGCCGTATGGATGAACCGCATGACATCTCCTCATCTCATGATTATCCTTTACTTTTCCGCAATCATAGCCCTAAGTGCATCTTCATCCAAGATCGGAATGCCGAGATCTTCCGCCTTTTGCAGCTTGCTCCCTGCTGCTTCACCTGCGACGAGATAGTCGGTTTTCTTCGATACAGAACTTTTTACCGTACCGCCATGCGACGTAATCAGAATGGCACACTCCCCGCGGGAAAGCGTCGGAAGCGTACCCGTAATGACAAAAGATTTGCCGTCCAGTGCCGCACCTGCGCGCTCCATCGGGGTGCTTGCAAAGTTCACACCCGCCGCACGGAATTTGTCGAGCAATGCTCTCCCCGTTTCCGAGGTGAAGAACTCCGTGAGTTTCTGCACACTGATTTCCCCCATATCGGGAACGGCACGGATTTTTTCGGGATCTGTGCACGCTGCCTCCTGCAAGGCGTCGATGGACGGGAATGCCCGCATGAGCGAGACTGCTGCTGCACGTCCGATGCCCGAGATCCCAAGTCCCGTGAGGAGACGATCCGGTGTATTTGCCTTGCTTGCCTCGATGGCGGCAAGGCGGTTGTCGACGCTCTTTTCCCGTCCAATCAGCCCTGATGAGATGAGTTTATACCGATGTAAATGCAGTGCGTATATATCTGCAACATCATGCAGATAATCTGCGCGTGTCAGTGCAATGATCGCCGATTCTCCAAAGCCCTTGATATCCATTGCATTGCGGCCGACAAAGTTCAGGATGTGGTTCTCCACCTGTGCGGGGCAAGCCGGATTCTGACACTTCATATCCGCCGTATCTGCTTCACGTACAGCATGGGAGCCACAAACAGGGCATACATCAGAAATCACATAGGGTTGCGCATCCTGCGGACGTTTGTCAGACACCACTGCTTTGACGCGCGGTATGATCTCCCCCGATTTGTAGACGAGAATCGTGTCGCCGAGACGCACATCCAGACTGTCGATATAATCCTGGTTGTGTAGGGTCGCACGCTCGACGCGTGTACCGCAGAGCTGCACGGGATCGAACACTGCCGTCGGCGTAATGCGCCCTGTCCGTCCGACGGACAGCTCAATATCGCGGAGAATCGTCTCCTTTTCCTCGGGCGGATATTTGTAGGCAATTGCCCAACGCGGTGCCTTTGCCGTTGCACCAAGCTCCGCACGCTGCGCAAAGTCATTGACCTTGACGACGGCACCGTCGATGTTGTAGGGAAGTTCCCCGCGCCGTGCACCAATCGACGTAATTGCGTTCCAGACCTCATCTGCTGTATGGCAGACCTTATAGTTTGCAATGATCTTGATGCCCTGTGCACGCATAAAATCATAGGCATCGGTATGTGAGACAAAGGTATGCCCCTCTGCACGCTGCAAGTTGAATACGAACATCGAGAGCTTTCGCTCCTTTGTTACGCGTGCATCCAGCTGACGCAGTGTTCCTGCGGCACAGTTGCGCGGATTTGCAAACATTTTCAGACCGAGCAGTTCCTGCCGTTCGTTGACCTCTGCGAATGCCGCGCGTTCCATATATACCTCTCCGCGCACCTCAAAATATGGAATAGAATCATGCAGAGTTTCTACAACGTCGTCAATGGCGCGCGCGTTCAGCGTGACATCCTCCCCCTGCACGACTCCGTCGCCGCGTGTAATCGCGCGCGCAAGAACACCGTTCTCATACCGTAGGGCGAGAGACAAACCGTCGATCTTTTCTTCTATAACAAACTCTGCTGTGGGGAAATGTGAAAGAACACCCGTGACGAATGTACGAACTTCTTCTTCCGTGAATACGTCTTGGAGCGAAAGCATCGGAACATCATGCGGAACGAGTATGCCCACCTCACGCTGGGCAGTGCCGCCCACCTTCTGCGTCGGTGAATTCTTTGTGATGAGCTCGGGATACTCTGCTTCGATTGCCTTGAGCCGCTGCATGAGCAGATCGAACTCATAATCCGAAATGTCGGACGCATTTTCATCATAGTACTGCTTGGAATACTTGCGGATCTTCTTCCGCAGCTCCGTGAGCTCGCTCTTGATTTCCTTGATATCGCTCATATTTCCCTCATAGCTTCAAAATTGGTGCATATTTCTGCACAAACTTCTTGATTCCTTCCCCCGGGAATGCAATCGTGAGCTCTGCATCCTCTCCCTCACCGCTGATGGCAACGATGCGTCCGTCTCCCCACTTGCTGTGACGTACGGCATCCCCCGCCGTGAACTTGGCTGCGGTATCGGGGCGGATGACACTCCCATCCTCTGCTGTATGCTGGGGAGGCGGCGGAAGATAGGAGCGTCGTCCCCCCGAGGAACCACGTCCCCAGACATCGGCACGACCTCGTACACCTGCTTCTGCATAGACATCTGCTGTCTTACGCTCGAGCAGCTCCTCCGGAATCTCGGCAAGGAAGCGCGATGGGCGCGACATCTCCGTTCGTCCGTAGATCGTCCGCTGACGTGCATAGGTCAGATAAAGCCGTCGTTCGGCACGCGTGATGCCGACATAGCAGGTACGGCGCTCCTCCTCGATCTCCGTATCGTCGAGCAGCGTACGCGAATGTGGGAAAAGCCCTTCCTCCATGCCCGCCATGAATACGGTCGGGAACTCCAATCCCTTTGCCGCATGGAAGGTCATGAGGGTCACATTTCCCTCAGACTGCTCTGTCTCATCCACATCGGAGATGAGTGAAATCTGGGCGAGGAAGTCCTCCAGTCCGTTCTGCCCTTCCTCTGCACCGTCCTCAAAGTTCTTTGCCACGCTGATAAACTCACGCAGATTCTCAAGGCGGTCGCGATTGTCCTCCTTCGGATCGTCCTCAAGAGCTGCCGCATAGCCGGACTCCTCAATGATATCCTCAACAATCTCGTGCAGTGGGCGCGTTCCCAGCTGTCCCATGTATGTAAATACAAGTGCGGAAAAATCCTCAAGTTCGAATTTCACCTTTGCCGACAGCTTTGGAATCGTGTCAAGCAGCTGCATATCTGTAATGAGCTCAAAGAGGGAAAGGCGATATTCTGCCGCTTTCTCCATCATACGTCCGAGCGTGGTCTGTCCGAGCCCGCGTTTGGGCACATTGATGATACGCAGGAGACTCAGTGTGTCGCGCGGATTGTAGATCACGCGCAGATACGCAATGATATCCTTGATCTCACGGCGGTCATAGAAGCGTACGGAGCCGACCATAGCATATGGGATCCCCGTTGCATAAAAGGCTTCCTCAATGTTGCGGGACTGCGCATTTGTCCGATAGAGCACGGCGATATCGCCATACTTTGTATTGAACATGGTGTGCAGACGCTCCACCTCACGCACAATGAACGCGGCTTCGTTCTTCTCCGTACCGCCTTCATAGACTGTGATTGGATCGCCCGTGGGATTATCCGTCCAGAGATCTTTTTTCTTGCGTGTCAGATTGTTTTCGATAACGGCATTTGCCGCAGCGAGGATATTCTTCGTTGAGCGGTAGTTTTGTTCGAGCAGAATTACGGTTGCCTCGGGATAGTCACGCTCAAAGTTCAGGATATTTCGCATATCCGCACCGCGCCAACCGTAGATGGACTGATCCGCATCACCGACGACGCAGATGTTGCGATGTCCTGCGGCAAGCAGCTTCGTGATCGCGTACTGTGCACCGTTCGTGTCCTGATATTCGTCCACAAGAATGTATTGAAATTTCTTCTGGTACTTTTCGCGGATCTCCGCGTTGTTTGAGAGCAGGTCCACTGTCAGCATCAAAAGGTCATCGAAATCGAGTGCATTGTTTGCACGCAGTTTTGACTGGTAGAGCTCATAGATCTTCGACACCTGCTCCGCAAAGAAGTCTGTCGCCTGTGCCGTGAATGCCTTGACATCGAGCAAACGATTTTTTGCGTCCGAGATATGCGACTGCACAGCCCCCGGAGCCGTGTGTTTCTCGTCAATATTCAGCTCCTTGAGACACTCGCGGATCAGGCTTTTGCTGTCGGAAGCATCATAGATGACGAAATTCTTTGCATAGGTGCTGAGGTGTTCGATCTCCGTACGAAGAAAACGGGCACAGAAGGAGTGGAATGTGCTCAGCCATACATCATGCGCAGATTCACCTATCAACGTGTCGACACGGTCACGCATTTCGCGTGCGGCTTTATTCGTAAATGTAATGGCAAGAATGCGGTACGGCGGAACACCGTGCTCCAAGAGGTTTGCAATGCGGAAGGTCAGCACGCGTGTCTTGCCGGAGCCTGCGCCTGCCACAATGAGGAGAGGTCCCTCAAGACAGGTTACGGCTCTCTGCTGCGGCTCGTTCAGCCCCTGAAACAAATCCATGAAAACTCCTTCCAATGAAGAAAGGCGGGGCCGCCGCTATGGCAAACTCCGCCCCTGCCGTTATTATATCGGATGCACCTTACGTCTTGATGCGCTTGACCGCCTCCGAGAGCGGCGGGATGATCTGCTTCTTGCGCGACATGACGCCGGGCAGATAGAGATGCGTTCCACTCGTATCCTTGCGGAACGCCTCACCGATGAGCGTGCGTGGCGACCCTGTGAAGAGCAGATAGGTCGCCTCCTCGAGGATGTCTGTAATCATGACGATACTCAGATCGAAGCCTTCTGTATCACAGATGGTCTTCATCGCGGCGAGCAGCTCGTCCTCCTTCGCCATGATTTCCTTTGTATCCATGACGGAGGTCTGGCTCACGACAACACGGTATGCTCCGATCGTGAACTCCTTGAGATCGTTGCGCACAATCTCCATCGGCGACATATTGCCGATGCTTGAGCCTGCCTTGAGCATCTCAAGGCCATAGGCATTGAGATCGACATTTGCAATATCCGCAAGGCGTTCGGCCGCCTTCTTATCCTTCGGCGTGCAGGTTGGTGACTTGAAGAGCACGGTATCCGAGATGATCGCAGATAGTAGAAGACCCGCAATCGACGGAGGAATGTCAATGTCGTTCTGCCAATGCATATTGGAGACAATGGTGGCGGTGCACCCAACCGGCTCAGCGTGCGTGTAGATTGGCTCGCTCGTGCTGATGCCGCCGAAGCGATGGTGATCGATGATCTCGACAATCTTCGCATCCTCAATCCCTTCGACTGCCTGATTGCGTTCGTTATGATCTACTAGGATCACCTGCGTAGGTTCGGATACCACAAGTTTGTCACGGCTCACGAGACCAATAATACGTCCATTCTCCAAAACAGGATAGTTGCGGAAGTTTGTTTCTTCCATTGTTCCCTTGATATCTGATAGGAGATCGAGGGGCTTGAAGCAGACGGGGTTGTCGTGCATAATACGGCGAACTGGTACGCACTGATTGATAAGGCGCGCAACAGTATAGGTGTCATATGGGGTCGAGAGGACGAAGATTCCGCGTGTCTCCGCTTCCTCCAAAGCTTCTGCGGGAACGCGCCCATCTCCTGTGACAATAAGGCAGGCAATATCCTGACGAATACAGGAAAGAACAGTCTCTGTCCGACGATCTCCCACAAGGACGATGTCATTTTCTTTGACAACTTTACGAATGGTCTCTATGCTGCCAGCAGCGATACGAATCTGCCCTTTGATTGTCTCGCCTTCTTCGCCTGCAACTAGGACATTACTGTCTGTTGCACGGATGATATCGCGATAGCGTACACGCATATCCGATAGGTTGGTCATACCAAGCTCTTGAAAATAGCGTTTTGCAAGGTCACTGACAGAAACAATCCCAACAAGAATTCCCGTGCTGTCGGTCACCGGAATGGAGCGTAAATCATTCTCTCGCAGCACCTCACCGAGAGTGCGTAGCGTGTCATGTTGCCGGACGACAATCTTGCAGTCCATTGTGATATCTTTTACACGCGGGTAAAGATCAGGGATGAGAAGTGGCTGTTCTACATGGAAATACTCCAGCGCAAACTTTGTTTCCTTATTCACTTTACCAGCACGCGCAGCAACGGCATTGACGCCCATCGCCTGTTTTAGGTGTGCATATCCGATTGCTGAGCAGATGGAATCTGTATCCGGATTGCGATGTCCGATAACGTAAATCGGCTTTGCAACGTTCAAGATGATACCTCCCTATCGCGGCTTTCACATACCGCATACTTTGGTTTTCATTATAGCATACTCGTGGATATGATTCAATTTTTGCAAAAATAAAAAAGATGACGCAAGTTCCGCTAAACTGCGTCATCATATGAAAATTATGTTTCGAAAGCACCTTTGATCTGATGTACGTTCCAACTATTACCGATGGCATATACCTCGAGGACATCAAAGCGGCAGATGACGTTCTCCCTGCGCTGTTCGTATAAATACCAATATGCGGTTTGTATGATCTTCTGCTTTTTTTTGTAATTTACGGCTTCGCTAGGAATCCCATAGCGCACACTGCTGCGCGTTTTCACCTCGATAAAGACGAGTGTGCCGTGATCGTCCGCAATGAGGTCAATCTCGCCGATCTTCGTACGATAATTGCGTGTGAGAATACGATAGCCCTGCCGCCGCAAGTAGTCTTCTGCACAGGATTCACCCCGGTCACCGAGGTGCTTGTTGTTCATGACGGTCTCCGTTCGCCCGCATGACGGTCGATGCGATAGACATGTGCAAGCACCTCTGCAATCGTCCGATAGAGTTCTGGCGGAATCTCACGGTCGATCTCAAGTGCCATCAGCATATTGACGAGGGACTTGTTCTGATAGACGGGAATGCCATTCTTGCGTGCCTCCGCCAATATGCGGTCGGCAACGAGCGAACGCCCTTTCGCCGTAACGCGCGGTGCCTTGTCGTTCTTGACATCGTATTTGATTGCAACGGCGCGTGCCTCCTGCTCGACCGTCCTATCCTCGACAGGTGAAGTGTCCTTATCCCATTGTTCCGTCATCTCTCACCCATCCTTGTGCCCTAGTCATACTTCTATATTATACGTTTTCTGTTCGTTTCACGTCAAGAAAGAACGAATATTTTCAGCGTTATCAATTTGTGAAGAAACGACGCTCGCCGATTGCCCCGATCTGGATGCCCTCGATGACAAGCGATGTTCCGTCTGCCGACTCTCGTATCTCGTCGAGTACATGACGGAACTCCCATGCGGCATCAGCATCCGAGAAATAGAGCCGCATATCCACATGATTCTCCTCGTAGATACGGTTGATGAGCTCCACCGTTCCAATGTTGTCCGTGAGCACACAGATGCGAAGCCATGTCTCCTTTTTTATGAGATCTGTCTCCTCGTCTTTTTTTGCCTCATCGTAAACATGGATATAGGCGGGATATTCGGATGCTCCCATAAAGAGCGGCATGACAAAGTTCATCGAGCGCTGTCCAGGCTGCGGCGCAGCATTCTCACCCTCAAGCGCGTTGCGCATGGTGAGTGCAAGAGCCGCGACATCCCTGCCCGCACGCTTGTACTGCTCCGCCGTCATTTTCCGTGTCTTTACGATATCCGCCATCTGCATAAACGCCCAGAGACGCGGGAGATCCGGCATCTGCTGCTCAAACGCTGCCTGACGCACCGTGCCCGGAATGTTCTGCTGCGTCAGCTGAATGAGCTGCTGCAGCTGCTTTGCATCTCCCTCACTCAGTGTTTGACCGCGACCACTGACAAAGTTTTGCAGCAGCAGAGCCTCCTTTTGGCCCAAATTCTCGTTCTGCAGCAGCGTCTGTGCAAGATTCCGCAGGACGTTCATCGTCTGCGGCGTATTCTCCATCGTCTGCGTGAGGAATCGCGGAATCGTACTCTGCATCTCAGGGGTCTTCATTTGCGTTGCACTGTGTGCAGAAGTATTTGGGGCAGTTGGCAGTTCTGCTGCTTGTCCTCCCTGCGGACGTACGGACTGTGTAGCGGTCTCCCCTTGCGGATTTGACTTCGCAGCCTGTGTCTGTGTCTCTGTGTTGATTGGCGTTTTTGTGCCGATGTCTGGAGCAGATTTGTTTTCCACAGGGATTTGTGGTTCTCCCTGTCGTGGCAGAGGTATTGTCGTTTCCTTTGCATTCTGTGCTGCGTTTTGTGTGTTTCCTGTGGAGGTGACAGGCGTTTGCCCGCGTTCGGGGGCATTTGTCCCTTGAGGCGTTTCGCCGGCGGCGGCTTTCTGTGCGGTTTCTGTCTCATTCGCAGCAGGGTGTGTACTCTGGGGCCTGGAGGAGTTCGTTTGTGTAGGGGGCTGCGGGGCTTTTTCCGTATTTTCCTGCGGCATTTCGGCTGGCTGCCGCAGTGTCGCTGTTGTGCTCTCTTTTGCACCTGCATCCGTTGTCGATGCAGGTGTCTGTGCGCGGGGCATTTGCTGTTCAGGTGTTGTTTCTTCGGGCATAGCAGTCAATGTATTCGGCGTAGGCGAAGACGTGCGTCCCTCCTGCCCTCCGGCTGAATTTTGCGGTGTGGGCTGTGCCATCCCCTCCTGCACCGCTGTAGGTTGCGGCATTTGCGGTGCTGTATTTTCCATACCACGCGGCATCAGGAGCTGAACCAGCTGATTCAGGAAGGTCAGCGAATTCGCCCCCGTATTGCCGGAAGCGGAAACAGATCCCGGGGCGTTCAGTTGGGCGAGAAATGTCTGCAAATCTTTTGGAAGAAGTTCCCCATTCCCCGTATCGAGCAGCTGAAACGCCGCCTTTGTCAGCATGATCGGCTCAAATGTTCCACCCGCCTCCTTGGCAAGTGCCGTCTTCAGACCCGTGAGGAGGGCTGCAAGATCATTGCTCACCTGAGGTGCACTGCCTTCCTCGGCCATCGTCCCGAGCTGATTGAGCATACGAGAGAGTGTTGTCAGCTGATCGGTCGAAAAGCGCTGACTGGCTGCTGTGCTTCCAAGCCCCTGACCAAGGGTTGTCTCAAGGGAAAAGGACTGCCGAATCATATTCTGGATAACTTCCTTGAGCTCCTGCGGCATCTGCTGAACATTCGTCTGCTGGCGTCCGTTGATCTTTGATAGGACATCTGCCATATGGTCGATGGCTGTTTCAATCGAGACATTCGTGCGCTGACTGAATGCGGCGGACGAATCGCCCTGATCTCCGCGGCTTTGTACGCTCTCAGTCGTTCTCCCCTGCGAGATCTGCGAGGTGGCAGGAATGATGGGAGATGCTGTTGTAGTATTTGCTTCCATCGACACGGTATTCACAGCCTTTTCTGTTATATATTGTTCAGTATGGAGCGGACCGGCTCAAAGGATTTGCGGTGAAGAGGACATACACCGTATGTTCGGATCGCCTCGACATGTTCACGGGTCCCATACCCCTTATGCTTTGCAAAGCCATAATTCGGATATGTAGAGTCGTACTCGTCCATAAGTCGATCGCGTGTCACCTTCGCCAAAATCGATGCTGCAGCGATCGACGCTGACTTTGCATCTCCCTTGATGATGGACTGCGACGGCATGGAGAGTTTCGACAACTCCACGGCATCGATCAGAACCTCATCAGGGGCGGGCGTGAGGGTTGCGATTGCCTCGTACATCCCCATCCTCGTCGCCTGAAGAATGTTCATGCAATCGATAGTCTCCACATCAATCAGTGCAACATGATAGGATATGGCAATATCGGAAATCTGTGCAAAGAGTTCTTCGCGCACGGCGGCGGACAGCTTTTTAGAGTCGTTGATGCGGGGCAGATGTGCCTCATGCGGCAGGATGACAGCGGCAACGGCCACAGGACCTGCAAGAGGGCCGCGCCCCGCCTCATCTACACCTGCAACAAGCGTGTGCCCCGCGGCGACGGCGGCACGCTCATATACATACATCGCATCAAGACGTTCCCGTTCCCGTTGTGTACGCTCATAGCGGCGCAGAATGGTCTGCACAGATTTCCTTGCATCCCTTCGGCAGGATTCTATCAAGTCATCTGTCACATCGGCATGAAGAAATATGTTCTCTATTTCTTTTATCGTCAAATTTGTCATTTCCTTTACCCCGCATCCTCTGCGGAATCTGTGAACGGAAGCGCGTCAAGAGTAACGCGCCCAAGCCGCCCACTGCGGAAATCCGTCAATATAATCTGCTGTGCCTTCTCATCGTCGAACCTGCCGCCTGCACGCAGACAGCCGCGTTTTCGTCCGATTTCCTCCAGCAGCTCTACTCCGCTTGGAAGCCCCCCCTCCAATCGATAGCGTTCTATGAGAGCGGATGGATATGCTGTGCGAAGCGTATCGAGAAGCAGGAGGACAACACTCGCCACATCGTAGACATTGTCGTTGATTGCCCCCGTAAAGGCAAGGTGAAGTGCAGCCTGCTGATCCTCGAACTTCGGCCAGAGTATCCCCGGCATATCGAGCAGTTCCAGCTGCGCTCCGAGACGAATCCATTGCTTTGCGCGAGTGACGCCGGGACGATTCTCCACCTTCGTCTTTGCGCCGCCCGACAGACGGTTGATGAGCGAGGACTTCCCCACATTTGGAATGCCAAGAATCATGCAGCGTGCAGCACGCGCCTTCGCCCCATGCTGAACAAGCTTGTCCGTTTTCGGCTTCGCACATTTTGTAATTGCCTGCACGAGTTCCTTGACACCGCGTCCTTTGACCGCGTCCACAGGCACAGCAACCAGTTCTTGCTCCGCAAAATACTTTACCCACGCACGCGTCGCCGCCTCATGCGCGAGGTCTGCCTTATTGAGTACAATAACGCGCGGTTTATCACCGACAATTTCGCGCAGCACAGGATTTGCCGAGCTCAGCGGAATCCGTGCGTCCAGCAGCTCGATAACTACGTCTACCAGCTTCAGATTATCCTTGACCAGTCGCTCCGCCTTCCGCATATGGCCTGGGTACCACTGGAGGCTTGGAATATCGATTATGTTGTCATGATCCGTCATTATATATTTTCCTTTCGAGTCATGATTTTACTGGGATTTATTGTCATATTGGAATGTATAAAATGAGAAAATCATAATTCATCATTATCAATACTATATCATATTTTAAACTAAAAACCCACAAACGGGAGACAAATGGGAGACAAGCTCGTAAAACGGGAGACAAACAAAAATAAGCCCCGAAGCCGAAGCCCCGGGGCGATGAATTACCACTCTATGATATTGTATGTTACCGTCGCGCCTTTGTAGCGCGAGCCGTCGAAGTGAGCAAGAGCCTCAAAGCGTCCCTGCTCGTAGCCGATCGACATGAGTGCCTTGCCGTCAATCTGCGTGACACCAGCCTTGATCTTGTGTGCCTTGTTGAGATTGATTTTATACACGTCAACTTTTTGCTTCTCCGTTGGCAACTGCTCGCCATCCGTATCCTTTGTGATCGGCGTGACGATGGTGCGGTCGCTCTTTTCCCGTGCCGCCCGTGGCAGTGTCGGACTGTCCTCCCTGATCTGACGCTCAACGACCTGTGCCGCCCGCTCTACCGTTGGAGCGGTGACATGGTACGTCACCGTAGGCGCACGCTGCCCCGCTTGTGCCTCCGTGAGCCGCTTTTGGAGTGCCTGAGCATTGGCACGCGAGATGTCCAGCTGCGCCCGAAGCACCGACGTGTCCTGTGTCTGCTCTTGCGTCATGACGGCGGGCTTTTCCGTCGCTGTCTGCTCGGGTGCGGAGTGCCGACCAATGGCGTACGCAATGCCGACGATCAGGACGAGCAGGATCGCCAGTAGGGCTGTTTTGTGCTCTTTGATGAGCTGCTTGCCTCTCTCAATCATTGGGCGTGCCTCCTCACTGTGCTGCATAGTCGGTCACACCGCGCGCAATTGCGCGTGCAAAGTCATCCTGCCTGTCACGCAGGAGCGCAGCATCCCCCTCGTGGTCGATGAATGCAAGCTCCACAAGGACTGCGGGCATATCCGTCCGCTTGATTACCCAAAGATCAAGGCGATCTTTGAGCCCCCTGTCTGCGGTGCCGAGGCTGTCCACAATCTGCCGCTGGATGCAGTTGCCGAGCGCTCTGCCCGCACTGCTGCCCGGATGCACTTCCACTTCCGTTCCCTGCGCGCTGCCATTAAATGCGTTGCAGTGGATGCTGACGAAGATGTCCGCACTACTCGCGTTAGCCGCATTCGTAATTGCATAGAGGCTGTCATCCTGCAGATTGCCGACGACCTCCACGCCTGCCGCCACGAGGTAATGTTCTACAAGATCAGCGACGCTCTTTGCCACGTCACACTCTCGGAGCCCGCACCCGCAGGCGCCGGGGTCTGGATTGCCGTTCGGGGCGTGCCCCGGATTCAAGAATACCCTCATTTGTTCGTTTCTCCCTTCTTCTCATTCTTTTCACTTTGCAGCTGTTCGAGCGTCTCCCTGAGTTTCTGCGGAACCGGAAGCCCTGCATTTGCCGCGTTTTCGATGATGCTCAGCCCCTCATTCCCCAAGAAAAACCAGATCGCTACGGTCTGTATAACGGTCTGACTTGTTGCCTGGTCGACAAAATGTGCAAGTGATATGAGGAGCAGGATCATGAGCTTCTTGGCGATCCCGCGGAACCCCTTGCGGCTGTCAAGCTTCATCTTCGGGTTGATATACGCAGCAAGCAACCCGGACATGTAGTCGAGCACCATCGCAAAAACGAGAGCCTCAAGGATGCCATTCCACCCGAGCACGTACGAGCAGATTGTTCCGATTGCGGAGGCGACTGCCCCCCATTCGATCTGTACCTGTGTCGGAATCAATCCGCGCAGGAACACCATTACATCAGTCAATATGGACCATCTCCTTTGGTTATAGAATAACAATCAAAAAGCACGCTCAGTTGGCGTGCTTTTTCTGCGGCTCTTCTTTGCCTTTTTCCGCGGCATCGAGAATTTGTGTACGGAGGAAGTCGGGGCATGTCTTGTTTCGGCAGCGCTCCTTCTCATCGAGCTTACGCAGACAGAATATACATCTTTTACGCATTTTTGATCTCCTCCAATGCTTTCTGATAAGCGCCGAGCGCTTTGTCCTTCTCAGCTTTGAGCTCTGTGATAAGATCTTCATCGCCATCAGCCATCGCTGCGACGATCTCATTGTTGAGCTCCTGCACACGCGCGGCATAGGATGCGGCAAGCTGATTGGCGTGATCTTCTTGTGTGGGTGTATATGCGGGCGCAGATACGGGCTTTCCTGTCTGCGAGTCACGGATGTAGCCCGTGCCGTTGTCGCCCACACCTCGATTGCCGATGTAGTGCTGGTAGTCCTCATCGGAGATGGGGATGTAGCCGCCGTTAATGTATTTTTGCCGTTCCTCATCTGTGGCGTAGTGTATGCCGCTGACGACGGTTGTTTCACGGTGTCCGGAAGCGTCAAATTTTGTGAGGTATTCAGTTTCCATGTTGGTTTTCCTTTCTTTTTAACAATGGGGATATACCACAAGATTTTTATGGTGTTATTCGACACCTAGTATCCAATCGCCATCCACTGCACTGGGGCTGACGCATCGTCAAAAGCATACGAAAAACCTGTTTTGCTAATTTTGAATGTTACTACTGTGTGTTTATACGTATTTGTGTACAACGACTCTGACGCGTTGTTGCAGTGAACGCTAAAACACGCGGCGGGGAACGCTATTGGAAAGGCGACTGAGTTTTTCTGAGTAGGAGGGACAGTCCCCCACTGCACAATCAGCCCATTGGCAAATTTGACCCAACCGTTCTGGGCGAGGTTGCCGGCGATGATGCCGGTCTTTGCTGCACCGATCTGGTTGAGTATCCACTGCAGAGACTGCCCGCCGAGGTTGTCGGAGTTTCCTGCGCTGTCTGCCTTTCCCCGCAAAGTACCTTCAAAACCACCCTCCGCGCTTATTGTGCCTAATGTACGCCAATCACCTGTCCGTAAGTTCATTGCACCTGTATATCGTTTTGTCTGTGTGCTATAAAACCCTATTCCCCACCATGATGCAATGTTTACATTTGCACCACCGTTATTAGCGATAGCGTCGCCTGTATCACGTTGATAATTACCAAAGTATCCATCTTGTACTACAAGTGTCGACACAGTAAGGTCGCCTGTCATCGTATCGCCCGACTTGCTGACTTTGCTTGCAAGTGCATTGGTTATGGTCACTGCGAAGTTGGCATCGTTGCCTAGCGCTGCCGCAAGCTCCTGCAGGGTATCGAGCGCCGAAGGGCTCGAATTGACGAGAGCGGCAATTGCCTGCGCTACAAATGCGGTGCTTGCGATCTGTGTGTTGTTTGTCCCCGCTACTGCAGTTGGTGCTGTTGGGGTGCCCGTAAGTGCGGGGGATTCGTAGGCGTCCTGATGCAGATGTTTCTTGTGCACGGACTTTTCGGGGTGGTCGATTTCAGCAGCAGTGCAGTGGGCGGTGATTGCTTCTCGAATA
The DNA here is from genome assembly GCA_963518105.1 of uncultured Selenomonas sp. GTDB lineage: Bacteria > Bacillota > Negativicutes > Selenomonadales > Selenomonadaceae > Centipeda. The sequence continues at coordinate 61,403 of CAUQID010000001.1, read as the reverse complement.
TCCTGATGGGCATTAGGGCTTTCATTGTGCTCCGTGAGGCGGGCGTCCACCTCTGCCATTGTCGGGTGTATGATCGACGAATCAATGACAACCGTCAGATTCTCCGTATTCCCGACGACAACATCAATCTTCACGATACGCTCTTGGATTGGCGTCGTCTTGTCATACAAAAACGATGCCGCTGTCCCCGCATAACTGTACGCGTAAAGCTGTTCCGCATCGGCTCCGATTTTCGCCATAACTCCGATCTCACGATGCCAGAATCCTTTTTCAAGCGCAGCATTGCTCACTTCAAACTGCAGTGCAAATTGCCCATTGCCCTTGTCTACGAACGATCGAATTGGACATGAAAGCCTTTCCTTCTTGATCGATGTCAGCTTTTCGATGTCTTCGCCATCTTCGATCAGTCCGTCTCCCAAGGCGACACGAGTAAATACCAATATCTTTCCGTTTTGACTTTCGACGATCATTCCCTTACCGAGCTGTGTCACAACGGATTGTGAAAACTGTCCTGTCTTTTCTGCCATGATAACCCTCCTTATTGGTAAACATCCGCTTCAATATGCATCATTTCAAACGTAGAGACTGCTATGCCTATAGCAATATCCTCTTGCGGTACGGGCAACACGAAATCAGTTTGTGCCTCGATGTGTATTATGTCAGCTACGGTAACGATTGCACCGACGTGAAGATACAATGAGGCATCTGTCCGTGCGGTATACTTCCACCCTATGTGGGCAGGCACCCACATGCGAAGAGTCTGATCTAATCTCTGCCACGACCGAACTACCCCGTCACACAGCTCGATATCAAGCCGATAGTCTGTGGGTACATCTATTACACGGACCGATTGACCTGCAACAAGCATCTCAACAACAGCCTGCAAAAACGGCTGTGTGACTGATTGAGCCGTACGGAGCTTTGCCTTGACTTCGTTTCGCCGCCAATCAAGCGCGTCGTTACGCACTGTAATCTCGACCAGTGATTCCCAGAGGGGCAAGCCCCATGTCGCTGTATCTACATATATTTGGTCGAGCAGATCCTGCAGCAACAGCCGAATCCTATCGTGCTCCTTCGAATCAGCATGATTTGTGGCATGAAAGTTCGGATCCATCCACAGAAAGTGTGGCAGATATTCAAGTATGTTTACTGCGTCCTGACGCATCCAATCATGTGTCAAGGAGTGTCACCTCCCCAACAACGGGCAGCACATCGACGGGGATAACAATATTTTCCGTACCGCCGTCCAGTGTTAGCTTGATGTAGTCCTCCACCCCTGTATTCGCCGAATCATCCAACAGCACACGCCCCACCTGCGCATAGCTTATAGTTACTGTGCTGTTTGTGAGGTCCTGGATCTTGCTGCTCGTTTTAAATACACCGCTCTTGAAATACCGTGTAAGCGCTATTCGTATTCCTTCTTTATTTCCTGTGCCGCGTGTGCAAACAAGGGACACGTTAATTTTCTTTATGGTCGGTGCGACAACTGCGACCTCTGCGCCGATCGGTGCGTTCTCTGCGATTACAGCTCTTATTTTTTGCAGAGTCTCTTCACTCGGCTGCTCCGTATTCGCATCGGCGACGACGATTTTGACCGTTCCACGCCCCTTCCAAAGTGGCAGAACCTTTACCGCGCCCACACCGCTCACCGATGTCGCCCACTCAACGTAGTGGAAAACATTCCCGCTCGTTGCGGGCTGTCGCACGGCAAACAGCAGCCGCTTGCGTAGGTCATCGTCAGTCTCCTCATCATAGCCGCCGCGCGCTGCATCCTCGTTTGTCACTGCGGAAACACCATAGATCGAAACGGGTATCTTGACGATGCTCTCTTTTTGCACATTGCCGGCCGCACCTACGGCTAGTGCACTTGCTTTTACCTTCGCCGCTCCACGATCAGAAAGCACGGTCTGATCATCTGTGGAAAACTGTACACCGCTTTCCGTCGCAAACAGACTACCTTTGGGAACGACGGCCCCTGCCGTCCCTGTGATCGACAGTATGACTGTCGCTGCGACGGCAGGACGTCTGGAAAGTCCTGCCAGTTCGTCCGCAAGATAATCGAGATACTGCCCCCAGCTTGTCTGTGGGAATGCCGCTTCGATCAAGAGGCTCATTTCCGCATATGCTTTTTCAAATTCCTTCGCGTTAGCAGCGAGGGTGTCAAAAGAAAAAGTCCCCTCTATTGCGCTGGTCTCTGTCTTTTTTATCTCGTCATAAAACGCTTTCAGGCGCTCCAATATGGCGAGCCTTGTTTCTGCCTCAAACACCTCTCACACCTCGATTCGCACAGATGTATCGCCGTAAATCGTGGACAGACTCAAAAGCATTGCAATGCTTTTCCTTGTTCGCTCAATACGTAGATTCGATACTTCTGTAATGTACGGGTTCGCAAGGAGCCCCTCTTTAACGTATTGGAAAAGCTCCCCCGCCCGTCTGCCATCATTCGGCCCCGTGCCAATAAACTGCTCCAGCTCAATCCCATAATCATCAAAATAAGCAAGGTAGCGGTAACGTTCGCATTGGAGTACATGCCACACCCAAACCTTGATCGCCTCATTACGTGTAACGATCCTGTGCGAGCCATCTGGCTCGTAGAGGAAAGTGTTGCGCTCAAAGTCCCACGCAAATTCATGAAAAACAGGAAGCACATCCTCTGCGCTTCCCGTTCCGCCTGTCATAAATGGATTTGCCATATCAGTTTCCATCCAATCGTTTCAGCTTCATCCCGACGATGAATTGCTTTGTTGTCCGATTGTCATCCCCCGTCACAGGAATCAAGAGCACCTTGTCGCCCGGCTTCCATGTGTCTGTCCACGTTTCATCGTTATCGATTGGGTGATTATGTGATTCGTATGCAGGATCGCCGCTGCCGCCGCCTCGGAAACTTGTCTCACCGACGATATGACGCCGATGCCCTTGGAGCCAATACTCATCGATATAAAGATCTTTCGCCCGCAAGACGAACCCGTGATAACGGATTTGAATATTGGGCGGCGGACTAACAATAACGCCGATGCCCGCAGTCGGCTGCAGCGCCGCCGCTCCTGCCATATCATAGGTAAGGTCAACAAGCGCTTTGTACGGATCCTCTGTTTTTGTCATCCTCTCACCCTCCTTACTCTGCGCCGTCGTTTCATACGCCCCCGCGATGTGCTGAATACTGGAGCAACATAATCGGACTGATCAACAATCAAGGTCTCGGGGGTATCCGGGAGGTATTCAAGGGACAATTCCATTGTATGGATACCCCTCTCGAACGTATGTGTATCGCTCTTGATATGAAATATCCCCTTGAGTTGCTCCTCCTGCACTTCGATGGAATATCCAGTGATACACTGGATATTCCCAAGACCTTTCAGGCTCGAATCGTCCCGCACGCGTTTCAATTTTGCCTTTGCAGCTGCAATATTATCAACGGTCTCGCCCTTTTTAGGTGGCTGCATTTTGTAGATTTTTTGGATCATACCAAAATGCTGTACGTCATCGTTGATCGTGAATACCTGACACACTTCCCCGTTATCATCCACAGCCTTGATGCGGTTCACCATATCTTCAACGGATTCGGAGTACTCAGCCGAGCACACATTCACATCAGCTGTCGCCGTATACCCTTCAATGCGCTCCCCCTTCTTGATGATGTTTACCTTTCCGTCCAGGCATATCGGCAGATAGTGCGTGTCTTTCCCGTGCGCAAGGTTCGCTGCCTCCTGATAAGCGAGGAGCATTCGCAGCACCTCGGTCGCGCTCTTATCATCAGCGATGAAGTCCACGGAAGCATCTAATCCTGCAGGGAGGACCCCGACAGGAATGCCGATCTCACCGCACACCTGTGCAATTCCTGCCGCAACGGTTCCCGCAACAACGGCACGGATATTACTTTTGGCGAGATATATCATGTCATCGAAACATGCAAACTCGAATGAATACGAATCTGTCGCGCGCTTGCGGTAGAAGATACGTCCCTCAAAAATCTTGACCTCATCCTTCATCTCGTCTTCTCGGTAGAACAAATAAATAAAGCCGCCGAGTTTTAAATCCAGCGACTCAAAGGCCTCGTCTTTGGCTTTCGTGTTGTAGGCGATGGAAAACTCCAATTTCCGCGCCGCCTGCTCACTATCTCCACTCCACGTATATTTTTTTACATAGTTGGTAATGTCTACGTTATTCTTCGGTTCGGTGCCGCCGTTTTTCTGGCGCTCATGCATTTCAGCATCGGTCTCCGGCGGATCGCTGTATCGCATACTGAGCATTTCTATCCCCCCTAAAACCGATAAAGCGACTTCCCACCCGACTTGACTGCTTCCGCTGTCGTCGTAAGCACCGTACCGAGCGGAATGCCGCCCGACTTGACAATCGCTCGATAAAATCCGAGAGCGCGTTTTCCCTGATTGACAATAGATGTCGTTTTCTGCATGGCTTTTTGCGCTTTATCAAGTGCGTGCATCGCTTTCGTCCAAACGGTTTTCTTCTCCTTCACTGTTTCCGCTGTGCGCCCCTTCATCCCTGTTGTTTGATTTGTCTGCTCAGATGTAGGAGTGATATACCGGTACTCTTTCAGCGATAAGCTGAAATAGACATCCCCCGTGCTGTCCTGTTCCTTGAAAGCAAAGTTCTCAATTGTAACAGGAAGGCTGATATCTGTTCCCGAAATAGAAATCTTCGCCGGCTGTCTGCTCTCGGCCATCTTCTTGATAGTATTTACGTACGTATATGGTGCTTCTGCCGGCTGCGCAAAGGAATAATCCTGCGCAGGGAAGAACGAGGAAAATTCCATCGTCGCGAGCCCGCGCCTGCCCATCATATTGATGTCGCCAAGACTGTAAATATTTACCGTTTCATTGTTATACGGATTCGTGACTTCAAAGTCTGCAGGGCTTACGGGAAACTCAACGCTCCCGTTTGCTCCTGAGAGCGTGAACACGCATCCGTTCTCCGCACTGTTCAGCACCCCCATGATACTAGACAACATGTTCGATGCTTTACCGATGGATGAAAAAAAGTCACTCATTAGATTGCCCCCACTGTGCGATTCATTGCGTGTTTCTCCATCTCATAATGGATTTCACGCACAACACTGCGCGCAAGTTCCTTGATGTCGCTGCCATTCTGGATCGTCACCCCGCTGAATTGAACAGTGAAGTGATTACCACCGCCGCCCGAGGAACGCCCCATGTTGTACGCTTGCCGCATGGACTGATCGTGCGGCATAACACGTGTACCACTTGGCAGATCAATGATTTCCGCGCCACGATCATGGACCATCGCAGGACCGCCGCGCCAGTTGTCGGTACCTGTATAGAGATGCGGGATATTGAGTGGGCCAAACGACTCCCCGCCATATCCTGGCACCCACTCAGGGATCGTAACAGAAACGTTGTTAATGCCATCGATAACGGAATTGATTGCTGCCTTTGCGCCGTTCACAAAACCATCGACAATTCCACCGAGTCCCCCAAATATGCTGCTGAATATCTCCGATACCCCCTGCCACGCAAGCGCCCAGTTTCCGGTAAATACACCCGTGATGAAATCAATAAGCCCGCTGAGCACACCGATCGACGCCGAGATAACTGCACCGATCGACTGAAAGGCAAAGGTAAAGATGCCCGTTACCGCGCCTGAGACCAGAAGGATTGCGCTGTATAGGATTCCCCCTAGATTCCATGCGAAAATATCAGAGATCCTATTAAGCACTCCAAAAATGCCTTCTCCATTCTGGAACGCTGACGTAAGGCGCTGCCAAACACCATGCAGCCGTGTAAGCGCCGGCTGGATCATCGCCACAGCAGAATAAAACGCCGCCTTAATCCGATTCCAAAGACCTGCAAAGAACGGTCCGATGCGATCCCAGTTTTTATAGATGAGCACAGCGGCCGCCGTGATCACAAGAGCGGCAATCCCGATCGGACCGGACAAAGCAAGCAGGCCGGCGCGCAGGAACTGAAACGCCATCATAACGCCTCGCACAGCAACTTCGAGGCCCTTGTTTCGTATCGTTGCTCCTGCCATAACGCGGCCGATCTGTCCGTACATCGTAATAAGTGCACCGGCCCCCATCACGACTTCCGAGGCAACGAACGTGAATGCCGTGAATCCAACAACGCCCGCTGCGACCTGGACAACCAGATTCTTGGCCTCCGGCGATAGTCCCGCAAACGTGTCGGCAAGAAATTTCAGGTCGTTCGCTGCCGCGCGGATGCTCGGTGCAAGTGCTGCGCCGAAACTAATTCCCATAGCCTCAACAGAACCAATAAGCGAATCCATCGAGCCTTTGAGTGTGTCCTGCATCGTGAGAAACGCGGCATGCGAACTCCCGGCACTGTTTTGAATGGCGTCTGCCATCTGCTGATACGCCTCTGGTGACGTCTTGATAAGTGCGAGCAATCCGCTGTATGCTTCTTCTCCTGCGATTGCCTTTAGCGCGGCGACCTGCTCAACATCACTGAGCCCCTCCATACGTCTACGCAGGAGATCTACTGCACCCGAAAGCCCAATAAAACTGCCATCTCCTTTTTGCAGATCAGACATACTTATACCCAATTGCACAAGCGCATCCGCCGCTGCTTTCGGCGGGCTAGCAAGACGTGACAGTGTGGATCGCAAAGACGTACCAATGCTGCTTGCCGCAATCCCATTGTTGCTCATAATGCCCATGGCTGTACCGAGTTCTTCAATGCTGACGCCAAGCGCAGCCGCAGGTGCTCCCGCGTACTGCATCGCAAGTCCGAAATCCTGCATGCCAAGTTTCGATGCGTTCGCCGCCGCCTGTATGACGTCTGCAACGTGTGTCGTATTGGCGGCAATGTCGCCTGTCGTCAAATTCCAAATCGACAGTGCTGACGTAACGACGTCCGATGTTGCGCCCAAATCCTCGCCGGAAGCGACTGCAGCCTCGATAATTCCAGGCATTGCACCGATGGCCTGCGTCGCATTGAATCCGCCGGCCGCAAGCCTGTCCATACCTTCTGCCGCCTCGCGCGCAGTAATCGGGAACTGCGCACCAAACTTGCCAGCCGCATCGCGCATAGCATTCAGTTCCTCTGCTGTTGCGCCTGCCTTGACAGCTGCAGCAGTGATCTGCGCATCAAAATCCATGAACGACTTTGCGCCCACGGTACCGATCGCTGTAATTCCTGCAGCAATCGGCATCATCGTGTTTGCCACGCTCCCCATTGACCGGCCAACGCCTTGAACAGTGTTGCCAAGGCGAATATTCCCGCGCGCCGTCTGCTCCATTTCACGCCGAATATGCGTGAGTCTGTCGCTCACTTGGTCGGTCAACCGCATTACTACGTCAATAATTTCTGCCATACTCCCCCTCCTTTCTTCAAGATTCGAGTTTTTCTTTCAGTTGTTTTTCTTCCTCGATCTCCCGCTTCATAAACGCATGCAGGATGATTTGTTCACCGCGCCCCATCGCATACCACTCCGACGGCCGCAGATGATGGCGTGCATAATGCAGGTACATCATCTGCGTCTCCCCGTCGGAATCAATCAGTTTTTTACTGCTTCAACGGCCTTCTTCGTCTGCTTCTGCCCAAACCCGCAGAGCTCGGAAATCGCATTCGCAATATCCTGCACTTCGCCGGCGTTAAAGAGCACAGCAAAGAGCTCCTTTCGTGACGCGACGTTGTAATGCTTCAAAACGTCCGCCCCGTCGAAGTCCTTGTTTGTGATCCCGTCGCAAAGCATCCGCATCTGGAGTTCGTAGTTGTCCACGCCCTTCAGCTGCCCCGTGCTTGTATCAATCTGCATCGCGCTGTCCTGGATCTCGCGCACGCGGCGAGAAGGGACCTGCTGCAGATGCAGGATGAATGGCTCGCCCAAAATCTCAGAAAGCCGCTCTACCTCAAAATCCTTCGTCGCCTTTCGTGCGATTTTTCCTGCGTCTGCCGCAAGGAGTGCCTCTGTCAAACTCATCATAATCCTCCTTATTCCGATGCGCTGTCCAAAATGTCGAAATCGGTAAACGTGAAGTCGTAGTCATCCTCGGTCAGCTTCTTTGCCGCCCAGTCCATAAGCGTCAGCTTGTCAAATGTGGCGTCACGGATGACAACACGCTCGTCTCCGATCGCATCCGGATCAGAGAGCTTGGCGATGATTGTGCATACCGTCTGCTTGCCGTTCTTGATATTGTCCGCCATCTTGTCGATGAAGTACGAGCTCATGTGATTCATCTTCACATTTCCGGAGCCCTCCCATCCCGTTGTCTTGTACTGTTTGCCGCGGCGCTTGACCTGGTTGACCTCCTCTTTTACAAGCTTCACCTCTGCCTTGAACGCAACAACCTGCGCCATGTAGTGCGAGTCAATCCAGACTTCGCCCTCCGTGCCGCTCATGACCTGCTGCGAGTTGAACGATTCAGCCATTGTCTATCCTCCTTTAGATATTGATTGGCAGCTTTATATCTTCCATCGCGTCGAGAATCTTGATGCTCGCCGTCAAAAAGACAATCTTCTTCGTATCGAGCCTCTTGAGATCCAATTCGCTCATGTCCGCAAGCTGCTCCTTCGTGTAGAGCCCGTGCTTCAGCTGATACGTCTTGACCGCCTCCGTATCAATGTCGATCTTCGTGTAGTCCCGCTGCAGGAGTCGTCCATTCTCGAGCTCGCGCATATAGCCGTAGATCGCCGTGATAAGGAGCTGCTTGTTGTCGTAGTCGTTCGTATACTTTCCGATATACGAATCCTGTGCCGTCTTCTTGATGTCGTCGTAGATCATATCCATGATGTCCACACTCTTGATGGTCTGATATGCCTCGAGTTTTCCCTGCGTCGTCGTGACGAGCGAATTCATCGCACGGCTCATCTTGAATTTTTCTCCGTCAAACCAAACGAAGAACTCACCGCGGTTTACCTTCTCGTCATTCTCGTCAACGCTGTGCTTGTCGCAGTCAATGACCTCCGAGAGCGGCGCATACGTTGCAGAGATTGTCATGGGTGTGCCTGCGATCAGCCCTGCAATGCGCGGTGTGTACTGCGCGCCCGTGTACGTCTTCGCCGCCGTCGTGATGGTCGTGTTCGCGAAGTTGATGATGCCCTCGTAGTCTCCAGCATATCCCGGCAGAACAACCTTCGAGCGTTTGAACTTATTCTCACGGTTCGTCTTGAGCCACGTCGCGACAGATTCCAGCTGCTCCGTCACAATCGTCGGAATGGCGAGATAGTCCCATCGCTCCGTCGAAAGCGTTTTCAGTGATTCCGCGAACTTATCCGCGTTTTTCGCGTTTGCGTTGTTCACCGCCTGCAGATAAATCTTTACGCGATATGGTGACTTCTTGTATCCCATCAAGCATTTCGTGATGTAGTCCTTGTTGGCATCCGTGAAAATGCTCGGAATATCATCGGTCGTATAGATGACGAGCGGCAGCTTCTCCGCTGCCACTTCCTTCCCGCCGTTTCGGTACCCTTTTGTGATCTTGTCAATGGTATCCTGCGGCTCCTCGAGGAGCAGTGCGACAATGCCGCGCTGACTCCGCTCGATGGCCTCAATGCCCGCTTCAATAAACGAAATATTGACAGAGGGCATCCCCAGTTTTGCCATAATCCTTCACTCCTTTGCATTCATACTGTTTTCTCGTCAATTTGCCCGTCCCATTCTTCGACGCTCACATCTTTCGCGCGGTGACGAACACGGAGGTGAACCTCCTCCATCGGTTCTGCCGCAGGCTTTGTTTTCTTCACCTGCTCCAAGTATGGAATTGTGACGATGATCTGCAAAACGTCCTGCTCCTCTCCAACGCGATCATCCTCCACTGATTCGATGTGGAGATACCGCCCCGCAGCAGGAAGGCCGATCTGAAAGAGGAGCTGCACACGATCAATGACGTCCATATAGGCAACTTCGTTCTTGTCCGCATCTTGTGCGTAGTACGTAATGGCAAGCCTCAGCTCTTTCTCCATCCAGTTTCCTGTTTTGGGCGTCATTTTGCTCGTTGCGGCAATAAAAAAGCAGGGCTTTTTGAACTTCTCCCGCACCTCATCCGAATACACGCGGTATCCGAACTCCTGTGATAGCCGCCCAATGACCTGCCTCAATGCATCAACCTGTTTTACTACGTTAGCCAAGATGCTCACGCACCTTTGCATAAAACGTTTCCGTCATCTTCTGCTTTGTCTCAGACCGTGCGTCATCGACAGCATTCTCCAAGAAGTGAAGATTACGATTATCATGCGGACTGTTTGGTACAGGGCGCCCTTGCGGGCTCGCCCTCTGAAAGCCGCGGTTGACCAGATGGAAGTGGGGGGCCGTAGAGCGAATTTCTGCCCGCAGTTCACCCGCACGATGTCCCTGTATCCTGCACCGCCAGCTGTTTTTCAGCTTATGCGGATGTGCAGTCTTGCCAACGGGCGAGGCTTTTTTGATTTTCTTGAGCATATGCTTTGCTCCTTTTTCAAGTGCCTCCTCTGCGTCGCCCGGGTATTCCCTAGCCATCCGATCGAGCTGCCGCGCGAAGTCATCAATCGTCATGAGCCTCACCGCTTTCCTTTTTGTTGCACATGAGCTCAAGCTTTACGTGCGCCTCATACGGATCAACAACCGACATAATCCGATACACATGCCCGCGGTACTGCACAAGCATACTTTCGTCAATGTTCGGACGATAGCGGATTGTGACCTTTGTCAAAAGTTCCACCTTGTCCTTGTACTGCTCGTAATACGTCCGACCGCGTGCAGGTTCTACACGCGCCCAGACTGCATTGCCAACAGCATCAACGAGCTCCTGCCGCGTCAGGCCATATTCATCCGTTATGTCCTCGTACGTCAGGATACGGATCCGCTTGTCGAGCATGCCGACCTCGTCCACGTTAATCATGGCGTACCCCCTCCCGGAAGCGGCGCGTATGCTCCTGCAAGCGCAATATGCGTGATAACCGCCTGAAGATGATGCGGCAATTCATTGAGATTCGTCTTCGTCGAAAATGAGCTGCGATTCTCGTACCAGTGCAGAACAAGCTGTTTCTGCGCGAGCGCCATAAGCTCCGAATCTGCACGGAACTGCTTACCCGTTGTCTGCTCCAAGTAGGAAATGGCAGCCGAGCCGAGCGAAGCAATCAGCGCATCATCATCCTGCAGATCAGCATCAATATGCAGAAAATCCTTGAGTGCCACAATCCCTTCTGCCATATCCTCACCTCAAATCACGCAACGTTACCGGTCAGCTTAACAAGCGATGCGTATTCGATCGGCTTGCCGTCGCAGATCATAATTGTCTTACGGATGATGTCGTCCGTCTCGTTGTCCTCATACGTCTTGATGCCGATCGAGTAATTCGTGTTGAGCGTATAGTCACCGAAGTCGTAAAGGAAGGCAAACACGTCCGCCTTCTTGAGCGTCTTTACATACGACGGCAGATCATTGGTCAGCACGACGCGGCGACCGAGAAGCGTGCGCTCCGGTACCCCGCCGATTCCATGATCGACACGGCCGATCGGCTGTCCTGCCGTATCAACCATACCGATGAATTCCATGAACGTCTTTTTCGTCATGACCCACACGGCGCCGCTCTCATACTCCATGGGGAGCGCTGCCTCTGCAGAAACAAGCGTCTTGTAGTCGATTGCGTCCACATTGATGGTCTGCCCTTTCGCCGCAGTTGTCAGGATGCCTGTCGGTTGTCCCGAGCCTGTTCCCTTCAAAATTGCCGCCTGAATTGCGCGGGCCATTGCCTCCGAAACCGAACTCACAAGACGAGCCTCAAAAGCCGAAAGTGTCATGACCTCCGTTTCGAGCGAAACAGAGACAGCACAGCGCAGCTTATAGTGCCCGAACGTAATGGATGCATCGAGCGAGGACTTCTGCCGATCAGATCCTGCTCCCTCAGCTACCCAAGAGGCGGTCGGCTTGATGGATGCTGTCGGAATCGTCATGCCCGTCTTATAGCTCGTGCGATTGACGAGCGGAATCAGTTCGCCGAACGATTCGATCTTCTCGACGATCTTGTTGAGCGTAACCGGCGGTACGAGCGCCCCGACATCTGCTGTCGTCGTATTCGCATTCCCACGGAGCTCCACGGGAATCTCAGTCCCGCGGCAGACGTACGCCATAAATGCCTCACGGTACTCCAGCGAGTCAAACAGGTTCTTTCGTGCCTGCATTTCACCGGGCTTATCCACCGGAGCGCTTTCGATTGCACCGGTCTGAATCTCGTTGGCCATCTGTTGACGGCGCTCGATTTCTGCCTGCTCGTCGTTGAGCGCACGAAGTTCCTTCTCAAGGGCCTCCATATCGACGGCACCATTCCCCTCCAGCATGGAGCGGATTTCTTTCTTGCGCTCCAGGATTTCATTCAGTCTGTTCATTTGTTTACCCCTTTCTTAGCACATGCTCATAAGCCGCAGCCGCTGACGCACATCATGCCGACGCACATCATCAAGCTGCTGAAAATAAGAATCCTCGTTGTTTCTCGCCGCGATGCTTGTAGCATCATAGGCAGGGAAATCCACGACCGACACGTCATAGATCGTGCCAAAACGTTTGATTGTGCGCAGGAGCTCCTTCGCATCGCGGCTGTCCTTTTCTTCATCCTCGGCGACCGTAAAGGCAAAGCTCATCTTGTCGAGATCGCCGCGCTGAATCAGCGCGTAGATGTCGCGCCCCTGCGTCGTTGGTGCGAGCTCTGCCCGCATATGCAGGCCCTTTGCATCTGTCTCAAGCTGGAGCGTACCATTCGAGGTGCGTGCAAGCACAAGCCCGTTATCGCAGTGATTGTATTTCAGCACCGTGCGCCGCATGTCCGCATCGACAAACGCCCCTGCCACGATCGTCTCCATATAGCGATAGCCTGTATATGGCGACTCGTAGATCAGCGTCGGCGAATCAAATACCGCTGCATATCCTTCGACAATCATCTTACCGTCGTCTACTTCGCTGTTCGGCTCACTGCGTATCGTCATCTGCATCGTCCGCAGTTCCTTCGTCTTCATCTTTTTCATCTGCCTCACCCCCTTTCAGGAGTCCCGTTTGATAAGCCGATTGGTCGGTCGCCTTGATGTAATTCAAGCTGACCTGCCGTTCGTCGCCACCCTCGACACCCGCATAGCCGAACATCTCGCGCACCTCGTTGATGGATATGCAGCCGATCGGCGTAAGTGCCTCACAGACCTTGATCTTCGACGCGACGCTCATGTAACTCAGCCGATTGGACTCAAGGACGACCTCGTTCCCCCAGCCGCGCTCGCGTTTCGTGAAAAGTTTTTCCGTCAACTCCTGCGACAGTTTCACCGCAAGCGGCTCAAGAACACTCTCATAAAAGGCGATGTATTCATCCTCGCTGTACTGCCCCATTACGATTTTGTCGTTGAGCCCGAAATGGCGGTATATCGTGTTGCGCGCATACTCCATCTGCTTCGCATCAAACGTCGTGATTGGCGTGTTGATCTGCTGGAAGTCTGCCTTGTTGTCGAGCGAGCCGATGCCGCTGCCGTTTTTCGTGCTCGCATAAGTGTCGACAAACCGCTGCCACGCCTGCACTTCATCTTCGGGACGAAGAGTCTGCTTCCACTTCAAGATGCCGCGAAGAGCGCCGAAGTTTGCGACTGCATTCGTGATGGCCGACTTAACGGCCTTGAGCATCGAAAGGTCATCCTTCATGACCTCCGTCGCGTCGTCGCCCCACACATCGCTGCGATTGAAATACCGACGCACGTGAATGATACTCGTATAGGGTACGGTCGTCCGATCGCCTAATCCAAACGTAAAACGGCAAAACAGCTCGCTCTGATGCTCTCGCAGTTCCACCTGTGCAAAATGGAGGGGCCATAGCGCAATCAATCTGCCATTTTCGCCATATTGCGGATAGATAAAGGCATTGGCGTACATGAGATACTGCGCCGCGAACTTCTCGAGAAACTCCGAGGAGGTCATGAGCGAATTCGGTTTTGTGCCGAGCAGATAATTGACGTCGTCGTCAACGGTCTTCTGCACTGCTCCATCACGACGCATTATATGACGCGGCCGCATCTTCCCAAAATGGCGGGCAATCGTGTCCACGCAGTCCCGCACCGTTGATTCGTCATAGGCATTGCCATCCCACAGCGAATAGAGATTGTCATAGCTGTTGAGCAGTTTTGCCTGCTCATGTACCGCATCCGTCCCTCTGCCGAAGATTGATGCGAACATACTGCGAAAATTCATCGCACCACCTCCTTTCAAATCAGATTCTCGTAGGCTTCTTTCTCGCTGCAGTAGACCACATAGGCATCCAGAAGGCTCGCGAATCCGTCGATTCTATGCTTCGGGCTGATTCCCTTGGTCGGCTGAATATTGCCGTTGCGGTCAATATCAATGCAGACGTTTGCCATGCACCACTTGAGCACAGGATTGTTGCCATAGTTAATGACTTTCGCCTCCAAGTCCGCCGCAAGCGACTTCATCGGACCGCTGAGTGTTTTCTTCCCCTGTATGACAGGTTGCATAACTGTTTCGCCGAATACATCCTGCATATTCTGCACGAAGTATTTTGCACTCCAGGAGTCATACCCGACCTTGTAGAGGTATATGTCATGCTGCATCTGCTGCTCTTGGAACCATTCGACAATTAGGCGATAGTCGATGGAGTTGCCCGGCGATGTGCGCAGGAATCCGCGCTTTTGCCACACGTCATACGGCACACGATCCTCGTGCACGCGCTTTTGCAGCAAGTCTTCGGGAATCCAGTACATTTGCCGGACATAGATTGCCGTATCATCAGCCACCTTAAAGAGCAACGTCGAGCAGGTCAGATCAGTTGTCGCCGAAAGATCAATTCCACCGATCGCATAACGTGGATGCAACACATCAAGCTCGAAAACAGCCTCGTTATTGAGTTGTTCAAAGGTCAAGAAGGCCTCCGTCGCTGTCTCGCGCACATTGAAGTCTTTGCACAGCAAGTTTTTGACATAGATGCTGTTTGCCTTCGCGCGTTCCACCTTGCCCTGCAGCTGCTCCGTGCTCTTGATTGTACCAAGTGCGGGGTTCGCTTTCTGCCAGCAAGCAGAATCCGTCCACTCCGAACGCTTGTCCAACTCATAGATAACGGGTAAAACCGTTTCGTCGTGATACCCTTCCGGATCACCGTAGCCTGCAACAATGCTCGCGCCCTCGTCATACTTTAGGTCATAGATGTTGTCGCGCACTGTTCCCGCAGTCGACGTGATAACACAAAGGGGCTGCTCTCGCGCGCTCATGCCGTCGACAAGAACATCATACGTATTCTTGTCCTTGATGGCATGGAGCTCGTCGATGAGCGCCCCATGGATATTCAGCCCGTCTTGGTTGTTCGTGTCTGATGCAAGCGGCGCAAACACGCCGTCATTAAACCCGCAGCGTATCTTGCTGACAAGACACTTGCACCGTTTGCCGAGTGCAGGCGATTTTTGAATCATCCGCACCGATTCGGACCAGATGATCTTTGCCTGATCGCGTTTTGTTGCCGCCGAGTAGATTTCGGGGCCAGACTCGCCATCTGCCATAAGCATGTAGACGCCGATACCCGCCGCGAGTGTCGACTTCCCATTTTTGCGAGCAACGATCAGCAAAAGTTCTCGATATTGCCGCCGTCCTGTTTCTCTGTCAATAAATCCAAACAGTGCTGCGAGAAGAGCCTTCTGCCACAGCTCCAGCAAGACGGGCTCGCCCGCCCATTTGCCCTTTGAGTGCTTGCAAAAGTGCTCGATGAATATAATCGCATGGTTCGCCCGCTCCTCATCAAAAACATATTGATCAGGCTTATCCTCAAGTTTTTTCGTCAAATGCTCGTACAGCTTTCGCACCTTCTCGCCGACTACAATCTCGCCAGATACAATCTTTGCGTGATAGGCAGCGATCCAGTTCGTACTCATTTCCGCATTTGCAGGAACTCATCAAACCCATCGCTCGCTTCCTGCCGCGAATCTTCCGGCAGAAGGGAGATCAATGTCCGAGCAAGGGCGTTGTAGTTTTTCAGCACGGTGCTGTACGAGCGGCTCGCCGTGCTCTCCTTCGTTCCTGACTGAGATGCGCCGTTCTGGTACGCCTCAACAAAACCAACATCATCGACCTGTCGCTCCAGATCGACAAGGTACCGCTCCATTTTGGCCAGCCGCTCCACGAGAGGAGCAGCGACTTTCATCTTGTCCTCGCTTACATCGGCAAAGACCTGCTTTAACTCCTCTACGCGCTCTTTCAGAATGGTGCTTTCGCTTTTTCTGCCCATCTTCTCCCTCCTTTCTGGATTTTGATGTAACGCAGGGGACTACACCCCCTTCGTGCGTGACTTGTATATCACAAAAAAGGCCGCCCCCGGCGTGCAAAGAACGCCCTTTTTGCTCCCTATATGGGGGGTGTATCGCTCTCCTCGAAACCTATTAGGTTACCATCTGCGTCGAACGCCATGCGCCTGCCTTCATCCGTCCGTCCGTGGACAGCATTGTGACATTCTATGCAGAGGAATTGTAGGTTATCCCATCCGTATACGATCAAATCATCCTGTACGTTCTCCTCTGTGAGCAGCTCCTTATGATGCACAATCCATCTCTGCCGTTTTCCATCGTTCGGTGCAAATCTATTACGGCATCGCTCGCAAATGTAGCACTTCGATTCTGCGAAGGCCTTGGCGCACTTTCTCCATCGTCGACTATTGTATATAGCCCGGCTAAACTCCTTTGCCACATAGCCACCTCCTTTGTTTTCCGGACACCCCCATTATTTTTTCGATGTCGGGTAATTTTTTATGCCCCTCCCTATTGACGATAATGCGCATAATACGTATAATATAATCAGAAGGAGGGAACAAAATGAGATTCAAAGAACTTGACCGACTGCTAAAGAAAAACGGTTGGCGGCCTGTTCGCTCGAAAGGTTCACACCAACACTATCAAAAAGACGGTGTTGCAAAAACCTTGACAGTCCCGAATCATCCCGGCGACATCAACCCCTTCATAGTGAAAAGCGTATTGAAGGAAGCGGGCATCAATCCCTGATACCCGCTTCCACAAGGAGGAACCTATTATGAACCTTGTGTATCCTGCTGTGTTTTACCCTAATCCCGATTCGTCTGCTTTCGCTGTTACCGTCCCTGATCTTCCCGGATGTGTATCCGGTGGCAGTTCTCTCCCCGAAGCCATCGCTATGGGCGAAGATGCTGCTTCCGGTTGGATCCTTGGCGAACTTGAAGACGGCAACGAAATCCCTGCGGCAAGCAACATTACGGATATTCATCCGGATCCGGAGATCGGCGAAGGCTTCGTCTCCCTGCTCTCCCTCGATATGGATAGTTACGCCGCAAAGTACGGCAGTAAGTCTATCCGCAAGAATCTCACGATTCCGGCATGGCTTAACACCTTCGCCGAAGCAGAACAGCTTAACGTCTCAAAGGTGCTGCAGGACGCCCTTACCTCCCTCTACGAAAAGAAAAATACTGCCATCGCATAACCCGGGACCGTGTAAAAAGGCAACTATTCGGAAATTCCGAACGGTTGCCTTTTATATTTGCCGAAAACAGTTGATGTGGTATCCTCACTTTTCACAGCTTATACTATATCACAGATCGAAGGGGGCTTTCGGGGGTCAATTTCTGAAATTCGACAATCGCCCTGCCATGAAGTCGCTTAATCCAGCG
This sequence comes from uncultured Selenomonas sp., assembly GCA_963518105.1. Classification (GTDB taxonomy): domain Bacteria; phylum Bacillota; class Negativicutes; order Selenomonadales; family Selenomonadaceae; genus Centipeda. The sequence goes on along the minus strand of CAUQID010000001.1, from coordinate 43,825 downwards.
GTAGTCAAAGCACAGATCCACTGCAATCTCCTCGAATGACCGCTCCTGCAGATAGCGACGCCTCAGCACCGCGCGATAGCGTCCGTCCTTTAGTTTGTCAATGCGTTCCTCCGCCTCTTTACGCAGCGCAATCAGCTCATCCCATTTTGCATTAACGCGCTCTGCGTATCTCTCCAGCGTTGCAATTGCATCCGACAGGTCGCCAATCTTGCCACCGCTCACTCTGTCACCATCGTACGCAATCCCCTTCAGATGAAGGATATCTGCTTTCGCCTGTTCGTATTCCTGCTCAAGACGGTTCAGCTCCAATGCCGCATCACGCACCCGCCACAGATATTCCTTTGCCGTCATTGATACCTCCGACCTTATAAAACCGCTGCGTTTTTGATGGTTTCTGCTGCACTTATGCAGCACCATTGTACGCAACCATACGCAGAAGACTGATCAACTGCTGCACATATCCGTCCAGACAACGCTTTTCCTCCTCGTACTGCTCCCAGTTCAACCAACCCGTCGCATTATCACCGGTGATAATTGGCTGCAGCACATAGCCCCATCGGTAGTCTCGTATGAGTCTTGTGCCGCCTCCGCGTATGTAATAAAGCCGTGCATAGAACTCTTTATCGATCTCACGCGCCTTGCTCAGCAGCTCAATCCACGCATTCGAATCCTCCGGCGAGAGTTCCACGAACGGATCCACGCACGCATAATTCGTTGTCTGCTGCTCATCACGATCGAGCATCGCATAGGCGCGCTGCTCCACACGTTCGATCATGGACATATAAGGACTTGTGTCTGATATTTTCTGCTGCGCCTGTGCTTTTGCCTTCACATGTTCGAAATAGCCCATAAAATCACCTCCGAATCTGAAAGTGTTCCCGCGAAAATGTGCGGTACCCTCACGGTACCCGCGATTTTTTAGGCTTGCGGGTACCGCACTTTCCTTAGAGCCACAAGGCTCTAGGGGTAATGGTTCCCAAAGTTCCCGCGGATTTTGACATATATATATAAACTTTTTATACCCCCCTATACCCTATATACCATTGTAAGGGTGGTTGCATAGTATATATATAATATGTGGGAACTATGGGAACCCTCCTATATATATAAGCTAAACCCTTGAAATTACTGGATTTTTTCGGTTCCCACAGCGGTTCCCGCAAAGTTCCCATGGTTCCCGTAAACCTATAGCGGCTGTTCAATACTTTGCGGTATTTGTACCACATGGATCTTTGCACCTCCATAACTGACCCGCTTCGTGAATCGGCGTTTGCCCTTTTCCGGTGTCGAACAGATCAGCCCGCTCTCAACAAACTCCTTGAGAAACTTATTCGATGAAAAACCCGCATCATCGAGTGCCGCGCGCAGATACATCGGATACACATTGACATATCCACTGCGGATGAACCCGTATTCCGGTGAGAGCTTGGCGCGTGATTCATAGCCATTGTCATTGCTGAAATGCTGCCAGTTACTGACAATCCACGCCTCTACAAAGTCCCACGCGCGCCGCGTATCGGAGATTTCCTGTTTTGTTGCCTGTCCACCCATAATAGCGATTGCCATATCATAGGCGCCCTGCTGCGCCGCCTCGGGCGTCTCGCCGAACAGCCACATGCTTGCGAGCATATCTGCAATGGCGACCGTCGCCACGTTGTCAATATGCGGCTCAAAATGCTCGGGATAGTCCGCGCGGAGGCCTTCAATGAGCGCATGATGCGCCGCCAGAATCTCCGCGTACTCTGTCCCAGACTCCTGCAGCAGGCGCCCCACGAACGCCCGGCCGGCCGTGCCGTGCTGCTCCTCGTCGATGGTATAGACCAGCTTCGCCGTTTCCTCCGGCAGCACCGGATAGGTGTTCAGTTCAATGAGACGCGTCTTGACGCCCTGAATGCTCGACTCCTTCGACAATGGTTCTTCTCCCGACGCCATTGCGATCGTGCGCCACGTCGCCGTCTTTCGGATGCCGGACTTACTCGCACGCACCTTGCCATGACCGCCCTCGAGCATATAGACGAGGCTCTCCAATGCTTCCTGCTTATTGTTGCCCATCATGACCTGCCGCTCGTTGATGACGAGCGGGAAGTCATTGCTATACTCAGCAGCACGCTCCAGTCCATTGGTCGTCCCATAGAACGACTTCATCAGCCGTGTCGGATTGCCCCAGACCGTGAGCGCAAATCGCTGCGCCGCCGTCTTGCCGCCGCCCGACGTACCCCAGAAATAAATCATGAAGTTGCGGTTCTTGCAAATGCGTAGAAGCGGGGTGGCAAACGCAGCCGCCAGAACAAAACGTGCGAAGACATACTTTCGGATCTCCTGCGCCGCCTCCTGCCATGCGGCGAGTGTCCCGCACGATGTGAATGCAGCGGAGAGCTCGCCGTCATCGTCCATGTCAACACGGTACTTGCTCGATGACGGGATTATGAACTCATTCATTCCATACGGTCGCCAGCCGATTTTAGAGACTGCATGAACGAGTGGAATATTCGGATTCGCCGCCTCAAGGGCTTGGAGGTATTTCACCAGATACTTTGCCGACTCACTCGATGTATTCAACCCGCGATCTGTGAGCGCAATGATGCCGCGTGCAGAAAAAATCTCCGACCGCTTGCATACCGTATGCACCCAATGATCATAGTAACGAAAGGAAAGCTGCACCTTCTCCGTCTGTGTATCGACGTTGTATTGTTTTTCCGAGATAACGACTGGTGTTCCCGCAGCAAGCCGCTGCACCTGCCCCATCTCCGTCATGCGCACCTCATAGACGCCGTCCGCGCCGTAGGAGAAATTCGCGGGGATCGCAAGATCGAGCGGCGTATCTGGCACGAGTGCGCACGTGCGCACCTCACCGAGTTTCTGACCCCGCGCCAATGTGCCGCCCCCATCGACCACCGAAAGCCCCGCCTGCGATGCCTGCACACGTTTTACCTCGCGCTGCAGATCGTTGAGGTTCACGTTGCCCTTGCAGCGCTCCTTAAAGCGGGTATATTCTAGGCTGTTCTCCTTCTTGACGAGCGCAAGTGCGCCGAGCGTCTCCTCATTCAGCGTGTTCTCTGCATTCGGCAGCGCGATCTGCCGGAGCTTTGCAATCGCCTGCGGTACCTTGCCGAGCGACCACGCGCAGGGCGACTTGATGCGGGGACAGTCCACGCAGCCTTTGAAGCCAAGATCTGTTTGAATGTGCGTGCAGGTCTGCGGCGTGCACTCGTTCAGATAGTGCGCGAGTTTCTTGCGCGTATCATTTGCATTGAACTTCGTGCCGAGCCATTCCTTGACGAGCGGCAGAAGGATCTCCTCGCCGCCGACACCGCGCATGAGATTCGTGCACGCGGCTTTCCAAACCGGTTCGGGCAGTGATTGATAATGCTGTGTAAAGTGTTGAAGAAACGTGCAGTTCTCTATCATCAGCCGTGCATCACCGTCCGTCGGCCGCCGCTCAAAGGTCTCTTTGCGCTCCGTCCTGCTAACTTCCTCTACGGGCGGCAGCACGTCAAAGTCCTCGGCGTTATAACGCAATCCTTCGGAATACTCTGCGACTACGCAGGGCACCGCTCCGCCGCCCTTGCGGTTCAGCGTGCCAGGGACGCGCAGCACACGGCAGAGATCGGGGACGCTGTCAACGTGCCATCCGTGTTCTGCCGCACGTGCCCGCACAGCTCCTTGGAGCCGCCGCAATAAATCCTCGGCGGCACTGCGCTCCTCGTCCGTGCGTGTATCGAGCGGCTCGCGAAAGAGATAGTACGCGTGAAGCCCGTGCCCGCTGTCCACAACGATGGACGGATCCAGCATCTCCGGCAGGAGAGCCCGTGCTGAATTGTAATCCAGCGGCAGAGACTTCGCTGCGTGCGCGTCGCCCGCGATGTCGATGTCCACCCAGAGCGCAGGGATCGCGACAATATCCGCACTCTTTGCTCGCTCATGTGCCTTAAACAGGCGCTCGGACACGCCAACAGAGAAATACACATCTTTGCCCGCGTCCCCTGTCTTTCGCGCCGCCTGTACGATCTCAGCGTGCGCTGTGACGGAAAACACCTGCGTTCGTTTGTCCGGCAGCGCCCAAAGGTATGTATGCCCCTCCATTTCCTCCGGATAGAGCACCTGGAAAAATCCTATTGTGTCGATGACGCTCACCTCCCTTCAACCGGAGCCGGATTCATACCTGCTGCAGGAGTCCGATTGCCTCCTTGGCAGAGCGTGCCACGCCGCCGACTGCGCCCGCATTGCGTAAGAATGTGTGCATCTTCTCCTGCGCCTTGCTTGTGCGCCCGCCAGGCTTTTTGACCTCGATAAAAGCAAAGACGGCGACTTTCTTTCCGACCATCTCGGGCGTGATTTCGATCGTCCGAAACCCGAAGAGATCCGGAAAGCCGATTGGCAGGCCACTCCGAAAACGCCGCGCATCCTCGATGATGACGCGGTTCAAATTGTTCGCTGCAAGCGTTCCCGTCCATGCCTCTCCAACATTCGCACGGAAAATTGTGGCCGACTGCTCAGCGCCGATCGCAACGCGGATCTCGTTCTGTATATCATGCTCTGATTTATTCATGTTATCCCCTCAGTCGTTTCATGTCTGCCATCCGGCTCACCCAGCGCAGTGAGTAGCCGCGCCGCAGCGCAATCGCTGTGAGGTCTGCGACGCTGCGCGCCATGCCAACCTCCTGCCGCCGTTTCTTCCGGCGAATCTCCTCAATCTTCGTGAGTGTGCCCTCTTTTTCGGTAATCGTGCGCTCCTCCTGCATACCGCCGAACGTATATCCACAGGGGCAGGTGCGCGCTGTGCTCGGCACCGCTGTATAACAGGCCGGACATATCTTGATTGCCATCGCGCGCGGTTTCTTTTTTCTGGTCTCAAGTGACCATTCACGATCCTCATCGGGCATACCATGCCGAAATACATTGCCAACATGGTCAATAATGACGGCACGTTTATTTGGATTTGTCGGATCCGGGCGCAGCGGCCGCATGCTCTGCTGGATGTAGAGCGTGAGCGATGCCGTTGGCCGTGCAAGAATAACAGCCTCCATCGTTGGAACATCAAAACCCTCGCCGAGAAGTTCAGCATTACATAGAATCTGAATCTTGCCTCGGCGAAAATCTTCAATGACCCGTGCCCGCACCGCCTTGTGCGTCTCCCCATCGATATGTTCGGCAGGGATGCCAGCTGCACGGAAGGATTCCGCAACGTGTTCGCTGTGCGCCCTGTTGATGCAGTAACAGATGGCGCGTTTCCCCGTAGCAAGATTCTGGTAATTCTTCACAATGTCGCCGATCACATCGGCATCGTCCATCTGACTCAAGAGATCGCCCTTGACGTACTCTCCAAAACGCACATGCGCTGCAGCAGGGTCAAACTTCGAGGGCGGCGCGTAGTAGTCATATGGTGTCAGATTCCCGGCAGCAATCAGCTCCGCAGCCGTAGGCCCGAGGACAAGAGACTCGAATATCTCACCGAGCCCCTGCCCGCCAATCCGTTCCGGTGTCGCCGTCACGCCGAGAACATAGGAGGACGCAAACTGATCGATGATCTTGCGGTAGGTATTGGCAATGATATGATGGCACTCATCACAGATAAGAAAATCGGGCGCCTGCACTTGCGGCAAACGATGAATGAGCGTCTGCACCGAGGCAATCTGTACGGGCAGATCGTATTCCTTCGCCGCTCCCGCTGCGATTAGACCATGACGGATGCCCATCACCGAGAATGTCGCAGAGGTCTGTTCAATAAGTTCCTGCCGATGTACCATGAAAACAGCGCGCCGCCCCGAAAGTGCGGTGCCGCGCGCCATCCATGCCGTCATAATTGTCTTGCCCGCGCCGCAGGGGGCAACGGCACAGACTCGCCGTCGCCCCACTGAAAACTCATAACCAACATCATCGATCAGTTGCTGTTGATATGGTCTAAGACTGATGTCCATCGTGCTTTAGTACGGTCCAGCCGCGTACGCCTGCGGTGCCTGCTGCGGAGGCATCGGGGCTGCGCCCTGCTGCGGCGCACCATATGCAGGCAGCGCCCACGGTGCGACACCAGTCTGCATTGGTGCAGGAATCTGCGGCGCATACCCCGTTGCAGGTTGTGCGGGCGCAGTCTGCGGGGGCGGTTGCATCTGCAGCGGCGGTGTCGTCTGCGGAGCGCCCTGCTGACGTGCTGCCGATTCTGCCTGCGTGTCCACAAAGTCAAAGCCTGCCATTGTTACATTCACACCGATATGCGGCTGACCGTCATTGTTGCCGACCCATGCACGAGCATCGAAGATATCCCCATGAATCACAATACGGCTGCCCTTGGTGAAGTATTTGACGATATTCTCGCCCTGCTTGCCGAACGCCGAGACATCGATAAAGATGCTCTTTGCCTTGCCGTCCTGCCCCTTTGCCTGCACCTGCGTTGCAACAGTGAACGCCGTGTATGTTGTTCCCGTCTGGTTTGTCTTGACCTCTGGGTTCTTCGTCAGTCTACCAAAAAATGATACATTCATCGTAATTCTCCTCTTTTACTGAAACGGATATCCGTCATCAAACAACCTTCCTGGATAGCCTGGCGTGCCATTGCGGGATTCTGTGATACAGAACTCAATCTGCTCCTGCAATACCTGCTGATAGAACACGCTGGTCTGCTCTGTTTTCATATTTGCCGCCCGTGCGGCGAGATATTCATCAATCTTTCCTGCATCCCAGCCCATGAACTGCCAGAGACGCACAAGCTCATCGCGCGGCGGCTTATTGATATCGCAGCGGAACGCGCGCCCGCTCGGCGAAATATTGGACGGTACTGCTGCAGTCGGCGGTGTAGCAGGATCCTTGCTAGTTGCCGCCTCGATCTTATCCGACTCCACAATCTCAAACATCGCGATGTAGAGATAACGCCGGAGATACGTCTGCACTGCCCCGAGATTCTGCACCGGATGGCAGGCCTTAAGCTGCGCCGTCGACATCGGCGTCGTGATCTCGACCTTCGCGTCAGGCTTTTCGCAGTCATAGACCGTGAGCGTCGCCACATCCGACGTGAACGAAATGACGGGGAAAATCTTGCACTCCTCACACAGCACCATAATGCGCGGCAGAAAATCCCCCAGCTCATAGTAGGTGTAGCCCGCATACTCGTTCTTCTTCCCCTTCTTCAGACCGTCCTGCGCGAGCTTCACGCGGACGGTCTGGATCTTCTCGAAAATGTTCATCGGATACGAAGGCTCCTTCCCTGCTCCAGATGCGCGCCCGGCACATCCTCGCCTGCCTTCAGCGCTGTCTTGACTGCGTCCTTGTTGAGATCATAGTGCTCCGGGATCACATCAAAATACTTGGCCGGAATCTTGTCCGCATCCGTGACCTTGAGCGCCGGCGGATTGTTCTGCACGACCATCGTGCCGCGCGTCGTAGTAACCTTGGATTTTCCCATTGCGTCAAGATTGCGCTGATACCACACCTTGATGGACTCAATACGGTTTTTCAGAATTCGCGCCTGTTCGGAGAGGCGCTTTGATTCCTTCTCCATTCCTTCACGCAGCGTATCAAGATTGCGGATCAGCCCGATCCCTCTCTCACATTTGACGGCGATGTCTGCCTCAATCGTCTGCAGACACTCATCGAGTACCGTCAGATCCATCGTCTCATCCAGTGCCATATCCATGACGCCGTTGAAAGCGTCACCAAGGTCATACAGTGTTCTCATTGTCATTGTGCCCCCTTTATGCGGGAATAATTGCCTTGAGCACCATCCGTAGCTCGCGGATAAGTTCAATCAGTTGCGGGATCGTCGTCTCCGGATCATGGATACGGTCGAGACACGCGTCCGCTGCCTCCATATATGCATCCTGCTTGTAGTCGTGGATCGGATTGTTTTTATCCTCCTTGCGGTACGGACGCAGGATCTTCACTCCTTCGATTGCATCCACATCGATGAAACCACGCTCTTTGAGGCGATGTTTATAGCGGGTTACTTGTCGGCGCTCCCAATCGAGCTTCTCCATCACTTCGTCAGTGGATGCTTTCGGATGCTCGATGAAAAAATTGTAAAGCTTTTCGCAGTACGTCATGTTGTTACTTCTCCTTCGATTGTGCTATAATAAGCACGTAGAGTTTTTTACTTTGCGCTCAGACTGGCGGCTACCGGTTTGGGCGCTTTTTTCTTTGAGTTCAATCCATCCTATATCTTTTGAGTCATGTGTTTGTTTGAATTGCATCAGGTGCGTCATTCGTAAGAAATTTTTGTACTCTTTATCAGCGTCCTTTTGTGTTTTTGTTCCCTGAAGTATGCTCGGACAATCTCCATCGCAAACCGTGAAACTTGTTATCCATCTTTTATCTGTCTGAGAACGCAATCCCAACACCAGAAATGTCATAATACGAACAGACACACGCTTACGTTTCAGCGTCGTTATGCGGCGAAAATATACGTTCACTATTTATCCTCCTTAACCCATAAGTAACCATTTTTCATAGCATGAACAAGCTGCCAGCAGGCATGTACAATCAGATCATTTCTCCTCCTCCCTGTATCTCTTGCGATTTCTTTCAACTTTTCATCAAGAGATGGTATAACTCGTAAAGTCATCCTAACTTTATTCAAACGATCACTCCCCCTTTTCTCTTTGACACTGATTCGGTGTCTATATTCTACATTGACACCGAATCAGTGTCAATACTTTTTTTGAAAAATATAGTATAATGACATTTAGGAGGTGTCATTGTGGCGACATTAACCGTTCGAATACTGGGAAATCTCAATCAGAAGCTAGACCAACTGGCAAAGGAAACAGGCATCCTAAAATCCTCTCTTATTCTCTACGCCTTGAATGATCGACTCAGAACGCCTGTCCCTATGGATGAGCTCTCATTATCTGCAGTTAAGGAAATGGAGCCTGTACGCATTACGCTTCGTATACCAGATGCCTTGAAAGAGCGACTCGAGGAAGTAGCGAAAGAAAATGATATATCGGTCAATTTCCTTGTGAACTATTATGTTCAGATGGTTCAACAGATTTATTGGGCGTGGTACAAAAAACTTGCCAAACAGCCAACAAAATCAACTGAGAAACCTGTATCCCCGTGACTTCTTTCAAACTTTGCAGTTCTTTGACTAGCGCTTCAGGTAAACGGAGCGTTATTTCTTTTGTTTCCATCACTCATCCCCCCGCACCCAATATGTCAGTGTCAGCCGATCGCCGGGGTAAATCTCCCCCTTGCGCTCCACGAGCCACGGATTCATCTCCTCGATTCCGCTCTTGTACTCGAGGATGTACCGACGCGTGCCGGTGTTCTTCGCGCAGTACGTCTCTGCGATACCCCAGATCGTATCTCCGGGACGGACGACGTAGACTTCCTCGACGAGGACGGCATTGCGACCGTCATTCTCTGTCGCCATCCCTGCAAACAGGATTGCGGCGATTGCGATTGCCGCGCCTGCGATAGCCTTCTTCCCAGTCATGCGACCGCCTCCTTTCTCTCGATCGGAACAGGATTCCGAGGATCCTCCAAGTCCATCCCGTCCATTGCAGCCATCCAGCGCTCCAGCTCACGCCGGCGCACCTTCATGCCGTTCAGCTTGATGCCCCGGATAATGCCGGACTGTACCAGCATATTCGCGTAGTTCTTACCAACGCCGAGCACTGCGGCAACCTCTACCACCGTCAGGAGTTCGTCTGGTGTTTGACACTCCCGCACAACCGCGACCGATCTGCTTGCACGCTCGATAGCACTGGCGATGATGGACTCCATTGCTGCGCTGTCCATCATTGCACCTCCGTTCTATTTGTTTAGCCTCACATCATACTCAACCGTCCGATGATTTACTGCTGCGGCATTCCTCCTTTCACGGTTGTTGCCGACAGTTACCGCAGTGCCTCGATCACTGACTCATTCCAACGAATCTGATAGCCGCTGTGCCCGTTGCGCTCATACGGCATTTCCTCACCGTAATTCTTGCCCTTGTTCGTGATGCGCCATTCCTTGCCGATCTTCATCTGGAGACCCGCATTCTTGAGGAGCAGGTTGGTATCCTTTGCGCTGATTCCGAGCTTCGCGCCGATCGCAGTAGGATTGAGAAAGCCCGTGTTGTGCTCTGCGGGAGGAATGAGTTCCTTGACCTCCTCCATGTCCACTCCGTACGCCCGCTCAATCATGTTCGTCGCCTTCGCGAGCGCGATGCCGCTCTTCACGCCAAAGAGTTTCTGAAGCTCCGCCGCCGTGCTGCGAACATCCCGCACTGCTGTCCCGATCATGCGGGTACGGTACTTCGGGTTCTTTTCGAGTTTCGGGACGGTGTAGCTGCCTGTCTTGCGGATTGCGGGAAGAATCTCGTCGGCAAGTTTCGCTTGGAACGCCTGCGCTCTCTCGTTGTTCGCCTTGAATCCGAGACGATAGACCATGTTCTCGGGAAGGAAATCATCTTTCGCCACTTGTGGCGAAAACCCAAACCCTTTGAGATATTCATTCACTCGCGCCCAACGCACTACCTCGTTGCCACTTGTGGCAACGGTCGTGAATCCCCAGCCACGCGCCACGTCCTCGGCGTTCAGCCAAGCGTTACCATCTTTGGCAATGTAGCCGCGTACATTGCCGATCGTCATGATGTTTGCCATACATTTACTCCTTTCAGTTTGTCTCTCCTAAAATGCGTTTTGGACAGTGTTGAAGTCTGTGTTCTCGAAAATCTGAAGTTTGTTGCTCAATGTTTGGTTTCCTCCTCTCGAGGTTGTTGCGCCTTCTCCACCGTGCTATACTGTGGACGAAAGGATGTGTTGCTATTGTTTAACGATGAACTAACCTCCCTTATCAATTTCATTACGACAATTTCAAATGCACAGAGCATCTTGCTTCTCGCGGCGGCTATTTTCCTCGCACAAATTATGAAATATGTTCAGAAAACAACGGATGAGGGTATTGACGGCTTGCGTGAAAAATATTTTGACAACCAGCTGAGTCGTCGGTCTGTCTACAATCTCATCTGGATATGCCTATTTTTGATCGGCTACTTTTTATGCCCATTGACCGAAACAAGCAACAGACTGATATTCAGCCTGTTTTTCGCTCTGTTCGTCGGATATCTCTGCGCCTGTCTGTTGACGTTTTTCATGTCCGTTTGCCTGTTTCTCTTTGATCTCCTGTCTTTGTTTGCAACGATCAAGACAGACGAGAGCACCAGCGAGATACAGCCCAAACGTGATGAAGTGAAAAGCGAGAAGCCCCATGAGTAAGTCCAAAATATTCATGCGTTCCTCCTGCCTTTCATCTTCTCATCAATCATCTTCTCATGCTCTCTGAGCAACGATATTGCTGCGACATAGAGAATGACGTTGAAAATCCCAAAAATGACTGCAACGATCACAACATCTGCAAGCGCCATCCCCTCACCTCCTCTCGCGGTTGTTACCACCTCCCCTGCGTGATATAATCACGACGAAAGGATGTGTTTTTATGCGTGAGTATTTGATTACGATTGTCCCCTCACTAATCCTAGCAATCGCCACCTACTACGCGTATCGCATGAGCTCTCGTTATGCCTTTATTGGAAGAAACTACGAGAAGCGATTACGCCATTTCGCAGCCCCCGCTTTCGAGCTGTTTGAGCCGTACCTCTACAAAAAAGATATATCCTATCAAACCTTCCTACATCTCTACGAAGAGTTGTCTAAACTGGTCGAAAAAGATCGCCTTTTAGTTAATGACCGTATTCTTGACCATCTCGATACCGTGAAACGCCTTCTCCCTCATGGCGAATTTGACTATATGGAAGACTTTGAAAGCTTTTGCAAGCATATTGACGCCGATATATCTTTTCTTCAGTCAAGGCTCGGACTGCCTCGCCGTGGATTTTTGTATCGAGTGAACCATGACCAGAGAGCATTCCGCCATCTATTGAGTTGGAATGTCCTATCAGAATTCATCCGCTTCTTCCTCCTTCCGTTCCTGTTCTATATGGCTTTGCTTCTCATGGTGATCATTTACTAATTAAGTAATACCAATAGACACCAGACATAAGAGCCAGTATGGCATTCAACGGAAATCCGAATTTGCTTGGACACGTCAAGATAATCATAAAATAGACAGACAGTAAGAAATACTTCAGGTCTTGGATCGCATCCAAAATGAGCTGCGTATCAGTCATCCCCTCACCTCCTCTCGTGCTTATTATCTACTAAAAGTAGAGTTATGAGGCAAAAAAAATTTCGTCATACGGAACTTTGAGAAGGGCGGACAATTTCTTTGCCTGCCCAATCGTTGCCGTATCCGAATTTTCCTCCAGCTTACGATACGTCTGAACGTGAATGCCAAGGCGTTTCGCTACCTGCGCTTGTGACATATTAGCGTTCACGCGAGCCGTCTTCAAGCTAAGTTTCATCTCTTGACTTCCCCCTTTCTCCTATATCATGGCTAAAGTATACTCTACTTTAAGTAGGATTACAACCCCTAAAAGTAGATTTTTTTCATTTCGATATTGATTTTTTTCTACCTTTAGTATAGTATGGGCTTAGGGGTGATAAGAATGCCGATAGGTGAAAATATTAAACGGCTGCGAATTATGCACGGTCTATCTCAAAAGGAACTGGCTCAAATTGCAGGTGTATCAGACAAAGCGGTATCAACATGGGAAAATGGAACTAAAGAGCCGCGCATGGGTGCAGTCCAAAAAATTGCGGATTACTTTGGCTTGAAAAAAAGCAATCTGATAGAAGATAACGGATTAGAAATCAATATTACCCCTGTGCAATCCCCCGCCCCCGCATCCGGCGATCTGCCCACCGTGTCCCCCACGGGGCAGAAGATAGACGCCCGCACGCGCCGGCAGCTTGAGGCGGTTCTCGATGACGATAACCTCACATATAACGGCGTTGTCCTCAACGGAGAGGACAAAGAAAAGGTAAAAAAGGCGCTCGAGCTCATCTTCTGGGATGTCAAAGAGAAGAACAAACGCAAGAAGGATTGAACTGCATTGCTGAAGCCGAGAAAGGATGCCCTTCGCTGCCATGAATTTTAGCAAGAAGCACCTGCGGGATACATCAAATAGGGAAGATTTCAAGCAATACCGCCGCGAAGTCTTTCACGACTACGCAACGTATCTAAAAGATTTGATCTATAATAATTATGATTTATCTGTAAAGTTTATTATATGGTTGAAGCAATATCTTGCGCTCATCCGAAACGAAAAAACCTTCAACGCTTCTTATCTTCCAAGGTTTCAACGTGGGCAAGTGGTATTTATCAACCTTGGTTTTCGTGTTGGTCATGAGATTGGCGGTCCTCATTATGGCATTGTCCTAGATAATGACAATCGAAAGAAGGACGGGCTTATAACAATTGTTCCTATGATATCCCAAAAGCCACGCCATACAGAGCGAGGGCTTAAGCCTTGGGAATACAGCCTGCCAATCCCAATATCAAATCTGATTATTCAAAAAGCCGCAAAACTGATTGATCTATCTCCTGCATCGCCTGTGAGACATGATATTCTCGATAGTGTCCATAGGCTCTCATCCATGGACGCACACACACAAACAAAGCAACTCCCTATTCTCTTGAAAGAATTTGAACAGAAGCTGTATCGACGGATAGACCCCCTCATTGCTTTTGCTGAAAAGATGAACAGAGGCTCTATTGTCGATACACATCAGGTGATTACGGTCAGCAAGCAGCGAATTATTACACCAACAAAGCGTAGTGACAACCTATATGATATTTGTATTCCACCTGGGATTATGTCCGATATATCTAAAATGATTTCCCAAAACTACATAGAAGTAGAGCGCCTTGACAAATCCTCTCAAAAGGTGTAATGTAATTGTATAAATTGGGCTTGACTCCCAAATAATACGGAAATGTTACGGTGTAACGCAAAAGGCTTCTACTTCGGTAGAGGCCTTTTTGTTGTAATATAGTCACCACAAAAGAGGTGAAGCCGATGAACATCCCTTTGCGCGTAAGAAATCTAGTAGCTCGACACGATACATCAGACCCGTACCGAATCGCAAAAGAACTGAATTGCAGAGTCTATTTCCTCGATCTCCCGTCAACGGTCAACGGCTTCTGGAAACGAACACTGCGGCGCAGGACAATCGCAATCAACAAGAATCTCCCTGAATGGCAGCAAGCGGCTGTCCTTTGTCACGAGCTCGGGCACATCGTATGCCACGGAAGATATACCGCCTTCTCGATGCGAAATGTCTCATACTCCAATACTCGCATCGAACGAGAAGCAGATGAGTTTGCAGCCTGCCTGATGGCCTACCGCTACAATCTGGACGAATATTATGTGAGCCAGTTCCTCTCGGAGGGATGGAGGCCTATGAACTCATATGATCAGTAGGGGTGCCGGTGGAGTTTGTGGGGCTGAGAGCACCGTAAAAATCTGTTATAGGCATAAAAAAAACCGCCCTTAAAGGACAGCTATTGTTAGATAAAATAGGAAAAGCAACCGTCTAGCACACTTTTTCTCCCACGCTGCGCTGCATAGGTTCATAAAAGTGCTGCATGCCCCAGCACGATTGCTTAACAATTTCATTATATCAAAAATCTATCTAAAAAGAAAGCAGAAAGGAGGCTCACGATGACATACTCACCCGAATATCTCAGTGATCTCATGGTGCGGATGGCGCATCACTCCACTGCGATCGAGGGCAATACGCTGACGCAGGGCGAGACAAAGAGCGTCCTCGTTGATGGCTATGTCCCGCGAGCAATGGATATGCGTGAGCTGAGCGAGGTGCTGAACTATAAGGCATTCATGACATTTCTTGTCGAGCAGTCGACATCTGGCACACCGATCTCCCTCTCTCTGATCCGCGAGGTGCACGCAATCCTCTGCAAGGATGCGATCGAGAGCGTACCGGGACAGTTCAAGCAGCGCCCGAATATGATCATTGGCGCAGACTTCACCCCTACGCCGCCCTACCTCGTTCCGTCGGCACTGACGGACTGGATCGACAACCTCGCTGCGCAGATGGATGCCGCTGCATCCGATTCGGATAAGGTACTCGCTATCTGCCGCCAGCACATCGCATTCGAGCATATTCATCCGTTCCCGGATGGCAACGGACGCGTCGGTCGTGCGCTGATGGTGTACAGCTGTTTCCTCTTCGACATGACACCGATCGTGATTCCCGTGGAGCAGCGCAAGGAGTACATCAACTATCTCAATACAGAGGATTTACAGGGATTCGCAGCATTCGCCGAGGAACTGCAGGCGGAGGAAAGCAGGCGCATCGAGACATTTTCATAGCTTGCATCTCATTGGGGACTTGTGTTATACTATCTATGGCAAACGCGATAGCACTTAAGCACACGAAAAGCCCCCGAGATAGCAGCTCGGGGGCTTTTCTGTTCCCATTGTGCAGGCAGGGACTAACACCTAGGCTCGTCGCCGTCAGTCTCTCTCATCGAGCCATTTGCAGATGTAGTTGGCGATTACACCCGCCATGATGGAGAGAAGAAACGCGATAACACTCATACGCACACCCCCTCCCATTGCCATGTGTAGGGGCGGCAACGCATCCAGTATAGCATAGTTCAGAACATCAACCAACTGGGAAAAATCGGCTCTTTTTTCCTAATTGAACAATCAAGAGGGAAAATATTGTGTTTTCTTCCCACATAAAAAACCGCCCGGAGCACCACCTCCGGACGGTTAAGAATAAATGTGAGGCTAATCACATCTACACCAATACCTATTATATGGGATTAGCCTCCAATTTTCAACATAGGAGGCTTTTATCATGTCAAAAAAATCAAATAACCCACTCGATCACGTTCGCGTAAAGCAACGCGGAGCGTCATGGGCGTACTACTTTGAGAAGGCAAAAGTTGACGGCAAACGCCGCCGAGGCGAAGGCGGCGGATATGCCACGGAGCAGGATGCACTGATGGCCGGAGTCGAGGCCTACAACGCCTACATCGGCGGCGGCACGAAGAAAAACGACGCCAGTCTCAGTTTCGCGGATTATCTCGATATCTGGTATGAGCGCACACGCCTTTCCGCGCGCAACAACACACTGGAGCTGCGTGAGAAGAATATCCGACTGCACATCAAGCCCGCACTCGGTGAGTACCGGCTATCCTCTCTTACACCTGCGATCATCGACCGATTCGTTCATCAGAAACGCAAGGAAGGCTATGCCTATGAGACCGTTGCACGAATTCTCAGCAACATCTCCACGTCACTGGACTATGCGATCTATCCGATGGAGCTGCTGCGGGAAAATCCTGCACGCCTTATCAAAGTGCCGGGCAAAGAGTTTGCCCCGCTCAGTCATCGGCAGCCGCGTCGGCGTATCGAGGACAATGAGCTGGCAATGATCTTTCAGCGGCATCCGTTCGGCTCGACGTTCCACATGCCGCTTGTCATTGGCCTCTATTTCGGTACGCGCATCGGCGAGGCACTCTGTCTCTCATGGGATAATTGCGATATGCAGCGCATGACGATTGCCGTCACGCAGCAGGTACAACGACTTGCTATGCGCGGAAAGGTAGGCCTGCATTATGTATGCGATCTAAAGACCGACAGCAGCCGTCGGACGCTTTCCTTCGATGCACAGGTCATTCTCCCCCTCCTCCAACGTTGGAAACGTCAACAGGCGAAGAACGAACTCTATTATGGAGAGGATTATTTCTACAACTACATTGTCCCGGCAAAGGATTACCAGGGGCGCGACATCCGAAAGATTGTCTCCCTTGAAAAGGGCTACCCTGCCCCGGGGCCACGCATCGAAATTATCTGCACGCAGCCGAATGGGAAATACATCAAGCCGACCACATTAGGCTACCAGTGCAAGCGGATCCGCGAACTTGGTGTTCATGACTTCGATTTTCACTGTATGCGGCACACGAATCTCACCATGCTCGGAGAGTCACAGGCAGCCCCCAATGACATCATGGCGCGTGCCGGACACTCTGACTACGACACGACGCTCCGCTATATCGAGAATCGCCCCGAGATGCAGGATGTGCCCGTGCAGATCATCTCCGGCAAGGTGAAGAATGTACTGTAAAACACTTGTCTCCCGTTTGCCTCCCTTGAAATTTGGGAGACGAACGGGAGACATTTCACTAAAATGGGAGACGAGAAAAGGCATAAGTCTTTGAAAAATAAGGGATTGCTCCCCTATTTTTAGATTCGGCCTGGATACCACTGGAGGCTGGGGATGTCGATAATGTTGTTGTTTTCCATTATGACCTTTCTATGTATCGTATTCGCCCATGATGAGATTATTTAATTTGCATATGACATTTGCTGCTATATCATTTATTTCGGACTGTGATACATCCTCTCTACCGGAATTTGCCAGCTTAAATGCTTCTAAAGCACAAATACATTCTTTTAGATCATCAAACTTTTGGTCATACTGAAAGGAGTTATATTCTACAGGAGCAGTGGGATGAATAAGATCAATACGTTCTACCCGTTTTCCATCGGCAAAGAAGAGTACTAAGCTCATACGTGAACACAGCTTTTTATCGGGCTTTGCTCCCATCCAATACCCAGCAATCGTTCCAACCGTGCCAAAGGCAAGCCCCCCCTGCTGCACCTGTCAACAGGCTTCCGCGTTGCCCCTTTAATTATGTGATGATCTAAGATAATATCGTAATCTACAAAATTCTCGCGGCGATGCAGATGCTGGTCATCTTGATCATCATAATCCATACTCTCCTCAAACAAATCATTAGGTATATGAATGATCTCTTCGTCTGCATCTCATTCAATAAGGGCAGGCTCATAGTCGTCGAATGGAACCTGATATCTTGGTCGAAATGTATCCATGATTTGCCCCTTTCATTTATTTTTGTTTTCTCAGCAGGCAAACGCTCTCGACGTGCGATGTCTGTGGAAAGAGATCCACGGGCTGAACTTCCTGTGCGAGGTAGCCGAGTTCTTTCAGGATGGCGAGATCGCGCGCAAGTGTGGCAGGGTTGCAGGAGACATAGACGATGCGCTGCGGTTTCATATTTGAAAAGGTACGAAGGACCGTTTCGGTGCAGCCGGAACGCGGCGGGTCGACGACAACAACATCGGGACGGATTCCCTGCTTGTAGAGTGCCGGCATGACGGCGGTTGCATCGCCTACGATGAACTCGACATTCTTTACATTGTTGTCATGTGCATTCTTCCGTGCATCAAGGATGGCGGGCTGTACGATCTCGATGCCGTAGACCTTCCGCGCTTTTTGGGCAAGAAACAGCGTGATTGTTCCCGTGCCGCAATAGGCATCGATGACGGTCTCCGTCCAATGCAGATCAGCATAAGAGAGTGCCTGCTCGTAAAGACGTTCTGCCTGTCTTGTATTGACCTGAAAGAAGGAGCGCGGGGAGATGTGGAAGTTCAGCCGCCCCAAAGAATCGATAATCGTCGGTCGTCCCCAAAGCAGCTGTGTGTCGCGTCCCATGATGACGTTGTTGCGATAGGTCTGGATATTCTGATGGACACTGACGAGGTTTGGCAGACGCTCGCGCAGCATACGCACAAAATCCTTGGCACGTGGCAGCTGCTTGGTTGCCGTGACGATGACGGCCATGAGATCGTTGCTGCGTCCGACGCGCCCGATAATGTGGCGCAGAACGCCCTTGTGGGTGTCCTCGTTATAGACAGGAATATGAAGCTGCTCCGCAATCTCTCGTGCAGCATTTGCAAGGTCGTTATTCTCTGCACGCTGGATATGGCAGTTTTCCGTATTGATAATTATGTGACTGCCCTGTGCAAAGCAGCCAATCACGATCTTTCCGCTGTTTCGCCCAATCGGAAACTGCATCTTGTTCCGATAGTTCCACGGTTCTTCTGCACGCAGTGTTTCCCGCACGGAAATCTGCGGGAGTTTGCCGATATGGGTCAATGCATCTACGACCTGTGCACGTTTTGCACGCAGCTGAGCCTCATAGGAGAGATGTTGGAGCTGACAGCCGCCGCATTCCTCGTAGAGTTCACAAAGCGGTGCAACGCGGTCGACACTCTCGTGCAGGATCTGCTTGATACGTCCGCGTGCATAGCTGTTCTTTACATCTTCAATGACGGCAGAGACGGTCTCTCCGGGGAGTGCATGCGGGACAAAGATGGTAAAGTTCTCATGCCGCCCTACTCCCTCCCCGCTCGTCCCGAGGCGGTCAATATGAAGTTCATAGGTCTGTCCTTTGCGGACGGGAATCGCCTGCACGGCTTTCTTTATCATCTTTTTCTGCTTCATCACTCTGCAAATGTCACCTTTTCAAATAGTTCCATCGGGTGTGTCAGGAGAATATCCGCCCCATGTGCTACGAGTTCCTCCTCTGGTCGGAATCCCCAGAGAACGCCGACCGCAAACGCTCCTGCATTGTGTGCTGTATCAATATCCACACTTGTATCGCCAAAATATGCGGTCTGCTCCCCTGTAACGCCAAAATTTTTCATGATGCGAAGCACCTTTTGCGGATCAGGTTTGCGTGGCAGTCCCTCTAGATCGCCAATGATTTCCCAAAATGTATCGTGCGGGAACAGCGCCTCTACAATCGTCTCCGCCGCGGACTGATGTTTGTTGGTACAGACTGCCATCGGAATACCACGTCGCTGCAGCTCTTCAAGCATTTTCAGAATGCCGTCGTACGGTTTCGTCTTTTGGAGCAGATTTCGCGCGTAGCAGTCCTTGTACTCCGACATAAATTGCCTCACGAAGGCCGTATCTGCAGCATATTCCTCCGGCAGGATTCGCTCGATGAGTTTTCGGGAGCCGTTGCCCACGAAATAACGATATGCCTCCACTTCATGTGTAGGAAATCCATGTGCGTGAAGTGTCGCATTGGCACTGTCCGCCAGATCGTCCAATGAGTTGACGAGTGTTCCGTCCAAATCGAAAATAGCAGCTTCATAGTTCATGGAAATGCCCCCTTTGACAAAGGGGCTGTTGTACGAAGTAAAAACTTCGCACAACGCCCCTTCTTTGTGCCCCTTCCACCGCTTCGCAATTCCCCTTCCCCGTCATACGGGAAAGGCTTGGTCAGCCAAGTTTTTTTGCCAGGAGTTCGTTGACCATCTGTGGATTCGCCTTGCCCTTGGACTGCTTCATCACCTGTCCGACAAGCGCACCGATTGCCTTTTTGTTACCGCCTTTATAGTCTTCGACGGCTTTTGCGCTCGCTGCGATGATCTGATCGACAATATCCTCGATCTCTTTTGTGTCGGTGATCTGGACAAGCCCCTTGTCCGCAACAATCTTTTCCGGTGCATCGGGCGATGTCCACATCTCCTTGAATACGGTTTTGCCGATCTTCGAGGAAATCGTCCCTTTCGAGATGAGCAGGATCATCTCTCCAAGACGCTTTGCATCAACGGGCGAATCCTCAATCGTCTTGCCCTCGGCATTGAGGTTCTTTGCGAGATCGCCCATCAGCCAGTTTGCCGCGAGTTTCGCGTCCGCGCCCGTCGCCGTAATGGCATCGTAGTACTCCGCCATTGCACGTGAGCTTGTAATGATGCCCGCATCGTAAGCGGAAAGCCCTGCTTCGTCCATCAAGCGTGTACGTCGTGCATCAGGCAGCTCCGGCAGTTCCTTGCGGATCGCCTCGATCTCCTCTGTGCTCGTCACAATCGGCGGCAGGTCAGGCTCCGGCATATAGCGGTAGTCGTGGGCTTCCTCTTTGCTGCGCATGGAGAGGGTGATGCCGCGCTCCGGATCCCATGTGCGCGTTTCCTGAATGATGTGGCCGCCGTCCTCGAGCACCTCGGTCTGACGCTCGATTTCGTAGTTGATGGCATCCTCAAGTGCCTTGAAGGAGTTGATGTTCTTCATCTCCGTGCGCGTGCCCAGTTTGTCCGAGCCGACGGGACGCAGAGAGACGTTGATATCCGCGCGGAGATTCCCCTCCTCCATGCGGCAGTTGGAGACATCGATGTACTCCATGATCGTCTTGATCTTCTCCATGTAGGCACGCGCTTCTTCCGCCGAGGACATATCCGGCTCGGAGACGATTTCAAGCAGAGGCACACCCGTACGGTTGTAATCCACGTTGGACGAAGAGGAGTCCTTGATCGTCGTACCGGAGTGCACGAGCTTCCCTGCATCCTCCTCCATGTGGATGCGGGTCAGACGAATGCGCTTCTTGCCCGCCTCCGTGTCGATATCCACCCACCCATGCTCTGCAATCGGGAGGTCAAACTGTGAGGTCTGGAAGTTCTTTGGCAGGTCTGGATAGTAGTAGTTCTTGCGGTCGAACTTGCTGTACCCGTTGATTTTACAGTTGGTTGCCAGCCCCGCCTTGATGGCGTAGTTTACAACCTGACGATTGACAACGGGCAGGACACCGGGAAGCCCAAGGCAGACAGGACAGACATGCGTATTCTGATCTGCACCGAAGCCCGTCGCACAGCCGCAGAAAATCTTGGTCTTTGTCTTGAGTTCACAGTGAATCTCAAGGCCGATGACGGTTTCGTATTTCATGCCTTTCCTCCAATCGGTGCTATTTTCGTATGGAAATCATGTGCCTGTTCATAGGCATATGCCGCACGCAGGATCGTCTCCTCCGCGAGCGGTCGTCCGATAATCTGCAGCCCGATGGGAAGTCCCTCTGCGGTAAAACCACAGGGAACGGAGATGCCGGGAAGGCCAGCGAGGTTGAGAGGCACGGTCGAGATGTCCTGCAGGTACATCTGCAGAGGACTCGTCATCTCGCCAATCTTATAGGCGGGGGTCGGCGCGGTCGGCGTCATGATGACATCGACCTCCTCAAAGGCACGCGTGAAGTCCTGCTGAATGAGCGTTCGTACCTTGAGTGCCTTGAGATAGTATGCGTCGTAGTAGCCTGCAGAAAGAGCATAGTTGCCGATCAGGATGCGGCGTTTGACCTCTGCACCGAATTTCTCCGTGCGCGTACGCGTCATCATGTCAACGAGATCTTCCCCATCGACGCGTACACCGTAGCTGACACCGTCATAACGCTCGAGGTTGGTTGCCGCCTCTGCAGGTGCGATCAGATAGTAGGTCGAGACTGCATAGTCTGTGTGCGGGAGTGAAATCTCGCGCACTTCCGCTCCCATCGCTTCAACATCCGCAATCGCCTTGCGGACGGAGGCTTCGACATCGCTATCCATTCCCGAGATGAAGTATTCTTTGGGCAGACCAATCTTGAGTCCCTTTACGTCATTCTGCAATGCCTTCGTATAGTCCGGTACCTCTGCCCTGCTTGCCGTCGAGTCCATGACATCGTGCCCTGCAATGACATTCATGAGATGTGCGGCATCCTTGACATTGCGTGTGAGGGGACCGATCTGATCGAGGGAGGAAGCATACGCCATAAGTCCGTAGCGGGAGACGCGCCCATAGGTAGGCTTCAGACCGACAATGCCGCAGAATGAGGCGGGCTGACGAATCGAGCCGCCCGTATCGCTGCCAAGCGCCCAGATCGCCGCCCCCGATGCAACCGCCGCCGCACTGCCGCCCGACGATCCACCGGGTACACGCGTTGTGTTCCATGGATTATGGGTCGGGTGATAGGCAGAGTTCTCCGTCGATCCGCCCATTGCAAACTCGTCGAGATTTGCCTTGCCAAGGATGACAGCGTCCGCATCATGTAGTTTTGTCATAACCGTTGCGTCATAGGGCGGAACAAAGCTCTCCAAAATTTTTGAGCCTGCTGTCGTACGCACGCCCTTCGTACAGATATTGTCTTTGATCGCGCCTGGGATACCCGCGAGAAAAGGAATCTCCTCTCCCGCTGCGATCTTCGCATCCACACGATCCGAGGCAGCAAGTGCATCCTCGCGGTTTTCCAAAAGATATGCACCGACTTCGTTTTCGACCGCGTCCATACGCGAAAGTACGTCTTCGGTCAGTTCGCGTGCGCTGATGTCCTTTCGCGTAAGCATATCATGCAGGATATGCGCCGGTTTTTCATATAGACTCAAAACAGCTCCTCCTTACCCTTCGAGTACTTTCGGTACTTTGAAATAGCCGTCCTCTGCAAGAGGGGCGTTTGAGAGTGCTGTCTCATTGGAAAGGGACGGGCGCACCTCGTCGGCACGGAAGACATTCTCGATGGGGAGTGCATACGTCGTCGGATGCACATGCTCTGTATCGACATTGGAAAGGTTATCCACATACGTTAGAAAATCTCCCAATGTTTTGAGTGCTTCTTCTTTTTCCTCTACTGGAATTGAAAGGCGCGAGAGATGCGCCGTTGTCGTGAGATCCTGCTCCGTTACCTTCATGCCTCCACCGTCTTTCTTTGTCATATATAAATTATTATAACAAATCGCTCCGCAGGTATCAAACGAAAATACTTATACTATTTTCGGGCGGATAAAACCTGCCTCAAGCGCAAGGATCATCTCCCGCAGAAGCTTGAGTGCCGTCGCCGTCGATGTGCCGCTCGGATCAAGCGGCGGTGAGAGTTCGACCATATCACAAGCAACGATATGACATCCGTGAATCACGGAGAGGGTTGCTTTCAAGAGTTCAACGAAGGTTACACCGCCCGCCTCGGGGGTTCCCGTCCCAGGAAATGCTGATGGGTCGAGCACATCGAGATCGATTGTGAGATAGACGGGACGATCCTTGATCTCCGCGATTGTCTCGGAGAGTCCCGCAAATGTAAAAGGACAAAGGTTCGTATGCCCCTCGCGTGCCCACTTCCACTCTGCACGCTCACCGCTGCGAATGCCGAATTGATGAATGCGTCCGTCGCCGAGGAAATCCCAGACACGGCGAATTACCGTCGCATGAGAGAGGTGATTGCCGAGATATTCGTCTCTGAGATCCGTATGCGCATCGAAATGAATCACGGCAAGATCGGGGTATTTTTCCGCTGTCGCCTTGATTGCGGGCAGGCTCACAAGATGTTCGCCGCCAATCAGAAATGGCAGCCGTCCGTCCGTTAAAATATTCTTCGTAAATGTATGGATCATATCCAGCGCACGCTGCGTATCCCCGAAAGGGAGCTCCAGATCGCCACCGTCAAACGTGTATGCATCCTCAAGATCAAGATCCTGATAGGGACTGTATGTCTCCAGTCCGTAGGACTCTGCCCGCATCGTACGCGCGGCAAAGCGCGTGCCCGGACGATAGGATGTCGTCGAGTCAAATGGTGCACCGAAGATCACGATATGGCTGTCTTCATACTCCCCGTCACATCCGAGAAACGTTTCAATGTTGCGGTTCCACATCTTCGAGTATCTCCTCCACATAGTTTGGCAAGGCGAACGCAGCAGCATGCAGCTGCGTGTTATAGTAGCGTGTTTTGATGCCAAGTGATTTCCAGCGGGTAAAATCAACCCCTTCAACGGGATGGCGGTTCTTGGATGAAAAACCGAAGAGCCAGTGCCCTGATGGGTAGGTCGGTATATGCACCTGATATACACGACTGAAGGGGAATGAATGTACAATACGCTTATGCATACGCTGCATTGCATAGGCGTCCTGCTCGTAGAAGGGGCTTTCATGCTGGTTGATCATGATGCCGTCATCCTTGAGTGCCTTGTAACAGTTTCCGTAGAATTCCTTGGTAAATAGCCCCTCCCCCGGTCCAAAAGGATCGGTTGAGTCGACAATGATCAGATCATAGATGCTGATCGGTTTTCGGACAAAGCGCAGCCCGTCCTCATAGTGCAGACTGACACGAGCATCATTCAGCCACGCAGCTGTGAACGGCAGGTACTCACGGCAGACATCGACGACCATCTTGTCAATCTCTACTAGATCGATATGCTGGATCGACGAATAGCGCAGCAACTCGCGCACTGTACCTCCGTCGCCGCCGCCAATGACGAGGATGTTTGCTGCCTCTGGATGCACGCACATGGGGACATGTGCAATCATCTCGTGATAGATAAACTCGTCCTTCTCCGTCAGCATCATATAGCCATCCAGTGTCAAAAATCGTCCGAACTCGGGCGATTCGAATACATCAATCCGTTGAAATTCACTTTGTGCGCTATATAGCTGGCGATCTACTCGGATGGAGAAACGTACATTAGGTGTATGCTGCTCTGTATACCAAAATTCCATTGTTTATTTCTCCGTCATTACATTGAGGCATCGGATGCTCATATCCTCCGGCCCTGTGATCTGACATCCCTTTTTCTTTGCATAGCGGATATAGGTTAGGATTTCCTCTGTAATTTTCTCACCAGGTGCAAGAATCGGAATGCCAGGCGGGTAACACATAACGAACTCGCTGCAGATGCGGCCGACTGTATCTGCAATCGGCAAAGCCTCTTTTGCAGCGTAAAAGGCATCCTGCGGTCCACATACGACCATTGGATCGATATACTCCATCTTGAGCATTTTTGACGGGTCTTTACGGTAGTTCCGTCGGATTTCCGCAAGTGCTGCAACCAGACGTTCGATATCCTTTGGACGATCGCCAATGGAGACATAGGCAAGCAGGTTCGCAATATCGCCGAATTCCGTTTGGATATCGTAGTCATCACGCAAGATATCGTATACTTCGATACCGGCAAGACCTGTCGGACGTGTAAAGATAGACAGCTTTGTCGTGTCAAAGTCATAGACCGCAGCGCCGTCTATGAGCTCTAGGCCATAGGCATAGTAATCACCGATGGTGTTGATCTCATTACGCGCATAGGAAACGAGATCAGTAATTTTTTGAACGATATCGTGCCCACGCAGGGCAAGGTTTCGGCGACTGATATCAAGGCTTGCGAGAAGTAGATATGAGGCACTCGTCGTCTGCGTGATATTGATGATTTGATGGACATATCCTGCGGACATTGAACTGCCGCAAAGCAGAATGGAACTCTGCGTGAGAGATCCACCAGATTTATGCATACTGATGGCGGCCATGTCCGCTCCCGCATCCATAGCCGCCACGGGCAATTGATCGCTGAAATAGAGATGTGTTCCATGCGCCTCATCCACCAGTACCTTCATACCGTGTGCATGTGCTAGCTGTGTTATCGCGCGCAGATCGGAACAGATGCCATAATACGTCGGGTTGTTGACAAAGACTGCCTTTGCCTCAGGATGGTGGGCGATCGCATCGGCCACATCTTCTGTGCGCATACCGAGTGCAATACCAAGTGTATCGTCGATGCCGGGATTCACATAGATAGGAATTGCACCGCAGAGAATCAGTGCGTTAATGGCACTGCGATGAACATTTCGCGGCATGATAATCTTATCACCGTGTCCCACAGCAGAGAGTACCATTGCCTGTACCGATCCTGTCGTACCGCTCACCATGAAGAACGCGTGTGCAGCGCGGAATGTATCGGCTGCAAGAATCTCAGCATCGCGTATCACAGATACCGGATGGCAGAGATTATCCAGCATCTTCATCGAGTTGACATCGACATCGAGACAGGATGCGCCGAGGAAGGCAGCCAGCTCAGGATTTCCACGTCCCCTCTTATGTCCAGGAACGTCGAACGGGACGAGGCGTGCACGCTTCATCCGCTCAAGGGCCTCTTGGATCGGGGCAT
Organism: uncultured Selenomonas sp.; assembly: GCA_963518105.1. Classification (GTDB taxonomy): domain Bacteria; phylum Bacillota; class Negativicutes; order Selenomonadales; family Selenomonadaceae; genus Centipeda. Next base: position 17,442 of record CAUQID010000001.1, on the reverse strand, counting down.
TTGTCTGGGAGAGATACGCCATTATCTTTCCTCCGTCAGAATGGAGGAAACAAGATCCTCATAGTAAAAATCTCCTGCCAGTTCTTTTCGTTTTACCCACTGTACCGCCTCTGTCACGTCCTGTTTCGACGGAAGTCCGGCAAGGCGATAGGGCTTCAGTTCAAGAGCATCATGCGCAGCCGCAGGGAAACCGCTCCGCTCCATAATGAGGTCGATGTACGCAGAGCGCGGCGTATTGTTAAGGTAGTTCACAGCTTTATCATAGGCACGGTACATTGCTTGTATGGTATTTTTCTTATCTCGAATAGACGAATCTGTGAACATGATGACACCTGGATTAATATTACGCTCTCCCGACCCCGTAATATAGCGGCCTCCCGATGCCACAGCAACGCTCGCCATTGGCTCAGGGAGAACGGCAGCCGAAAGGTTGCCGCTTTCGAGCATCTCAAGGCGGACGGGAATCTGCGGGATAACGACTTTTGTCACGTCCTGTTCACTCATGCCGTTGACCGCGAGCATCTCATCCGTTACATATTCAATGATTGTGTTACGGGAAATGGCGATCTCTTTGCTGCTTAAATCGGCTATAGAAGAAATACCTGAGCCTTTTCCCGCAATAAGATTATAGCTTCCGTCTGTATACGAAGTTGCATGTACCTCAAAACCACCTGCGCGTGCAAAAATAACGGCAAGGAGATCAGAAACGGCCCCGTCTAGATTTCCGCTTTGAAGCGCTGCATCACGCTCCATCGCACTTTTGAAGGAGACAAGTTCGATCTCGATTCCCTCTTCCTTGAAATATCCGTGTTCCGCTGCAATAATGAAGGGAACGGAGTCTGTATCCGGCATGAGACCAATTGTAAGCTTGACCGGCTGTGTGCCGTTTTCTTCCTGCACCGTACCGCAGCCGCCAATGAGAAAGAATACGACAGCAAGCGTTGCTGCAAGGAGTTGCTTCATCATATCTGTTCCTCTCTATCTGACGCCATGCCATGCTCCTTTGCCATATGCTCACAGAGATAACCCAGTGTCCATAGCGTGTTGTACGGTGTAATCACTGATTTGAATGCCACACGAGGTATTCCTGCCGCCTCCAATGCCGCAAGAACTTGTCCCAGACGTTTCCCTTGGATATACTCCAACAAGAGGACACGGTGCGGAAATGCAAAGGGGGCGCTTTCTTTGTTTTCGGCAGGTCGATACCCCTTCCTACCTAGGAGATAGCCGACTTTCTCACGCCACGCATCAACAGGAAGAACCTTCATACGGATGCCAAGGCGCCGGCACGTCTCCTGCGCCGCTGAAATCTGTTCGTCAGGAAATTGATAGAGCAGTGCCTGCTCTTCTCTCTTTGCCATGCTGACTGCCGTTATTTTGCAGACAATCCGCGCATGAGCAGATAGGTGACAAGCTCATCCAGCGAGACCTCTTCCTCCAGCATCTTCTGCTCCAGAGAGCTGCGCAGGGTCTTTGGTAGGCGTACCGTAAGGAATCCATTCAGCACCGGACTGAATGCCGGTTCAATCGGCACAGCGGATTTCTGCAGCTGCTTTTTCTTCGTCTTTGCAGCAGAAACTTTTACTTCTTTTCCTATTTCCTCTGCTGGCTTTTCCGGCACCTCCTTTTTCTTTGCAGTATTCATCATATTTTTTTTCAGCTCTGTTGGCTTTACGATCTTCTCAGCAGGTGTTTTCTGCCCTGCCTTAGTGCCTTTCTCTTCTGCTGATTTCTTCTTTGCCACTGCAGTCACCTCTTCCTTCTTACCATCCTTTTTCTTCCCGCATCCATTCTTACCCGCCTTACGTTCCGGCGGATAAACGAAAAACTCGTTGTAAGCGTTGCGTAAATCTTCACTGGCCTGCCTCGTTCCGACACCAATGATGTAGGAGGGATCCCCTGCGTTTAGAGACTCTGCGATACGGACGAAATCCGAATCTGTCGTGATGATGAAATACTTCCGTACCCCCTCCTGATAGAGAATCTGTGCCGAGTCGTAGAGTGCAGAGTCGAGAGAGTTCTTCCCATAGAACGTCCTGCTGATCTGCCGAAAAGTAAAATCTGGATACTGCATAAGACGATCCCAGCGTTTTTGTTCCGGGTGTGCCTCCCAGTCAGATACGACAATCATGCGACAGGGTTGATAGCGCTGTGCTTTATCAATCGTATACTGGAGCATCTCGATTGGTGCGTTCTCAATATCATAGAGAATTGCTACGGTATCATTACTCGAGTCGAGTGTCATAGGCCTCTCCTCACTCTGTTTTTTCAGCCAATGAACGTTTGGCGCGCTGGACAAGGAACGATGCTTCCACCTCCAGCACCTCTGCCTGACGCAGCTTGTTTTCTGCACTGCGGATGGTTGCCGCATTCTTATCCGTCATCCAGGAAGCATATTCCTGTGCGTATGCAATGTGCAGATCGCAGATTTTGAGACGCAGCTGATGCAGACTCTGCATCGTGTGCGGCGGAGTAACAGCAGATAGTGCCTCCCTGCGACTTTGCCAGTCTGTCAGGATATCCTGCTCCATAATTCTACGCGCCATATCCCTTGTTGCTTGACTACCTAATGTCCCTGTGCCGAGTACGCTGTATAGGCGCAACTGTGCAGCCGCAACACTCTGGTCATGTTGGGAAATGATGGCATCAGTCTCATTGAGATAAGTTTCTATCCGCAGACGACGTGCTTTTATAAGAAAGGCTGCATACTCATGCAGATTCTGGACGGAGACAATCTGCCAGTCCCCTTCCTCAGTTGGCGCAAGGAGAAGCTTAAATGTAAAATCTGCATCTGCCTCTGATTGATGGGTGAGGAGATCAGCTGATGCGGAGGTTCCATTGGCATCTACGATCAGATTGGATATCTCCTGCATACTTAGGTCACGTACACCGATACGGGAGAGAATATTCTCTGCATCAGCCCCATCCTGTTCCATGTCGGCAGAGGGCCATTCGCCTGTTGACAAACGCTGTGCAACGGCATCCTTCAGCATGGTGATGAAGGCAGGTTTCAGCATCTTTGAGAAATCCTCGAGCGCGGCCGCCCCCTCGCGTGAGTTTCCGAACTCCGACTCTATCGTCCCTGCCATAAAATCATCGTATCCCGTGTCGAGCATGCTCTCTAGCCGGACATGGCGTAAAAATGCAGCTTGATCGTTCTGTTCCAGTGCAGTTTCAACGGAACGAAGCGCGTATTCTGGCGTTTTCGTATAGATACGAAAATACCAAAACAGTCCGGCAAGAAACAGAAATACACCGAGCAGGGCCGCACACGCGATCTTCAGCTTCATCGCACGGCTCATCATCCTAATCCCCTCTCCCTGTCCACGTATAGCATATTGTTTAGGAAATCACTCGATCTATGACTCCGCCGCCGAGCACGATATCATCCTTGTAGAAAACAATGGATTGTCCCGGCGTTGCAGCACGCTGTGGTTCAGCAAAGCAAACATACAGTGAGCCTTCTCTCTGCGGGATGATTCGAGTACGTATTTCTCTCTTCCCATAGCGTATTTTTGCCTGTGCCTCCATCGGTTCGGATAGGTTGTCCCACATTGTCCAATTTAGATCGGATGCTACAAGTTCACTGGCATATACGGCATCTGCTCCGCCTACTATGACACGGTTCTGCGATGCATCCAGTGCCGTTACATAGAGCGGATGCGGCGCGGCAATGCCAAGCCCCTTTCGCTGGCCGATTGTATAGAAGGATATGCCGTCATGCCTGCCCAGCACGTTGCCCATTCCGTCCACAATGTCACCGGGAGCATAGGACTCTGGTCGCTTTTTGCGCAGATAGGTCTTATAGTCATCATGTGGAACAAAACAAATCTCCTGGCTTTCTGCTTTATGTGCAACAGGGAGATGGTATGTCTCTGCTTTGCGGCGAACCTCTTCCTTGCTGAATTTACCCAACGGGAGGAGAATGTGCGCCAGCGTACGTTGTGTCAGATGGTAGAGCACATAGGACTGATCCTTATCAGTGTCCGCTCCCTTACGTAGACGATACAGTCCATCTGCACCGCGCTGAATGCATGCATAATGACCGGTTGCAATATAGGATGCACCGAGATTCTTTGATTTATTCAGGAGACCTTCAAACTTGATATAGCGGTTGCATGCAATACAGGGATTCGGCGTGCGTCCTCTCTGATATTCATACAAAAAATAATCCACCACAGAATTCTGAAAGGGAGCAGTAAAGTCCATGACATAATGTGGTATGCCAAGCACATCCGAAACACGGCGTGCATCGTCCACACTGCTCAGAGAGCAGCAGCTGCGGTCGTTCGGGTCAGCGTCACGACTTTCCTCCGAGAGACGCATTGTCACACCAATGACATCATAGCCCGCATCGAGAAGAAGCGCAGCGGTCACCGAGCTGTCAACACCGCCGCTCATTGCAACCACTACACGCGTGTTCTCTATCTTTCGATTCACTGGCTAATATCCTCCTAAATTTTCGTTTAGTATAGCATTCGAGCACCGAAAATACAAGATGTAGTATTTGTTCCACAGGCTCTACACAAATCATAATTTTTTTGTTAAAATATGACATGAATCACGATGTGCGGGGAGGAATGTCATGCAGGTAATCGGCATCATCGCTGAATACAACCCGTTCCATCTCGGACATATGTATCAGATTGAGCGGCTGCGGGATCAGTATCCTGCTGGCTGCGGCATTGTCGCCGTAATGAGCGGCAGTTTCACACAACGGGGGGCTCCCTGTATTCTCGACAAATGGATGCGGGCGCGCCATGCTGTTGTGGGCGGTGTGGATCTCGTGTTGGAACTTCCCTTTGTCTTCTCCTGTCGCAGCGCACAGGATTTTGCGAACGGCGGAGTCTCGCTTCTCTCCCGCCTCGGTATTGTCAGTCGTCTTGCCTTCGGCATAGAAGCGGCATCGCTGGCACCGCTGATAGAGATGGCAGCACGAATTGATACAGTGGAGGTTCAGCAGGAACTCCGCGCGCATATCACAGCGGGCTGCTCCTATCCTGCCGCGTTGAGCAGTGCATTATCCGTACACTGTGATGTACCGCCTGAGATCCTGCGCACACCTAACAATATCCTTGCCGTTGAGTATCTACGTGCACTGCGCCGACTCGCGCCTCATATTCTCCCGATCGGCATCCAGCGGTATGGGGCGGAACATGGGGATAAGCGGCTGCATAGAGGGATAACAAGTGCTTCCTCCATCCGTAGGGCACTCTATGGTGATGTACCGCCATGGGCGCTTTTGCGTGAGAACATCCTGCCGGAGATACTTGATTCTCTAAGAGCAGCACACCTGGCAGGGCTGCCGTCGCCGGATAGGCTCCTGCCGCTGCTGCACTGCCTGCTGCTGCAAACGGATACCGATACGCTCCGTCGTATCTATGGCGTCTCCGAGGGGCTTGAGAACCGTCTCATCCGCACGCTGCAGACCGCATATGACTACACTTCACTGCTCTCCTATGCATCTGCAAAGCGCTATCCGAAGAACAGGATTGCCCGTCTCATCATCCATCTCCTGCTTCATCTGGATAAGGCACAGGCCGCATCCTGCGATACTGACGGTGCACGCTATATCCGTCCTCTTGCATTCAATGCGCGTGGGCGGGAGATGCTGCGTGCAGTCAAGGAGCGAGCACAGCTTCCCATCATTACGCGTACCGCAGATTTTCTGACGAGCATCCAACGTTTACGCCCCGTGCAGCAGCTCTCGCCACTGCAGCAGATGCTTTCCTTTGATACGCGTGCAGCAGAACTTCGCTGTCTGACATTATCTGCATCAAGTCTGCAAACACAGCATACGGATTTTACCGCATCACCGCATTTTCTTTCATTTCACGACAAAGAGAAAGGATAAAATGATGAATACACATGTAAATCTTTCAGCACTTATCACACTGAGCTCTCTGCGCAGCGATCCAATCATCTCCTGTCTGGAGGAGATATTGAACTGTGGCGAAGATTGTCCGGCAGAGAAAAGCAACTGCTGTGCACAGCTGGTCTGCGCTGCAGAGTTGCTTGGATTGAGCGGGAATCTGCTGTCCCGCTATCTGCTCCATGTGATTACCCATAGTCCGAATATAGTCTCCGAAACCATGGAGCGCACGGGGCTGCCGCCTGGAAGCAGTCTGCGCCATATGTTCCATCATGACATTGCGCTGCTCTATCCGCTCCTCACGATGCCGACCAGTACATTTCTCGATGCAAAGTCTCTGGATCACTATGAGCCGACGAAGAACGTGTATGACAAGACGGAGGATTTCCTCATCCCGTGGATTGAGGCAGCAAAGACTGAGGGGGAATATGCGGAGGCACTCCTCACGTTCTATGCACGCTATGGCTACGGCGATCTCGCAACCTATTCCGTCTTTCGTTGGGACGATCAGGAGAAGTGCATCCGCGGCGTTGCGCATTTCGAGCGCCCGCGGATGAAGGATCTAGTTGGCTACCAGCGACAAAAGGAACAGCTCATTCAAAATACGCGCGCATTCGTGCAGGGCAAGCCTGCTAATCATGTTCTCCTTGTAGGGGCACGTGGTACGGGGAAATCTTCGGCGGTCAAGGCACTCATCAATGCATACGAGGAGGACGGGCTGCGTCTGGTTCAGATGACCAAACAACAGTTGCGCGATCTGCCCAAAATCCTTGATACCCTGCGCAACTACACGGGGCGCAAGTTCATCCTTTTCCTTGATGATATCTCGTTCGAGGACTCTGACACTGAGTTCAAGACGGTGAAATCTGCCATCGAGGGCGGTGTCTCATCCTGCCCCGCGAATGTCCGTCTCTATGCTACTTCCAACCGTCGCCATCTCGTGCGTGAGACATGGCAGGATCGTACGCAGGATGAGGTCTATCGCGACGACAGCTTCAATGAGACCATCTCGCTTTCAGATAGATTTGGGTTGATCATCCATTACCATACACCGGATCAGGATGAATATCTAGCCATCATCGACTATATGCTCTCACAGAAAGGCATCCATCTCTCCCCCGAGGAACTTCGTATTGCCGGACTGCGTTGGGAGATGACGCACAGCGGGCGCAGTGGACGCACGGCACAGCAATTCGTCTCCCATTACCTTGGTGTTCGTTAACAGTAGACTGACAGCGCCAGCGGAAGCGTCCGCACCTCCAGCGGAAGCTGCGGACCGCACTCTCCGTCAATATCGCTGTACAGTTCTTCGCCCGTCTCGATTTTGAAAGATGCAGCTCGGATGTGCAGGATGCTTTCCCGTTCCGTTACCGGTTTTCCAGCAAACAGGTCTGCCGCAACAGACATAAACTGCGGCAGTCCTGTTTTTTTGACGGCCAGTAAATCCAACATACCGTCGTCAATGGAAATACTTCTGCCAATCTGTTTCATCCCTGCAACCACGGGACTGTTGGCGATGACGAACAGGAATACATCTTCATGATATACCGTACCATCCGCTGTAATACGGATAGGAAAGGAGTGCAGACGCGGGATCTCTCCGATCCCCTTCAGATAGTAAGCGACTCTGCCCAGTGCGTTCTTGTAGGCCGCCTTTACCTCATGTGCAATTCCTGTCAGTACCCCTGCACTGACCACATTGACGAAGCAACGGTTATGTATCTCAATGTGTCCCAAATCGATACGTCTGGATTCATCTGCCGCAATTCGCTCAATATAGGATTCCCAATCTCCGCGGATACCAAGATGCGTAGCAAAATCATTGGAGGTTCCGCTGCCTAGGATACCGAGCGGCACGTCTGTACCTGATTCCAACATCGCATTCACGACAGCGTGTACTGTTCCGTCTCCGCCGGCTGCAAGCACGCCGTTTGGGTGAATCTCGCGGAGAAAGCGCCCGAGGTTATCCCGCCCTCCTCCCCGTGTACGGTAAGGACAAAGCATGATACCGTGCTGTTGGAACATATCAACCAGTGCATCGAGTTTCCCCTTGAAAAGGGCGTGTCCTGAAACAGGATTGTAGACCAGCCCCATCGTTTTCATGGCTTAAAAACTCCCATCCGCTGCAGGAATCGAATCCCGACTGTTCCAACCATCGGCAGGCGGCGGAGATCCTCCTCAATCAGCCCGCGCAGGAAAATCATCGCAGCGACGTAGATACCGCATCCGAAAAATACTGCACCAAATGTCGAAACTGGCGCAATCCCCCATAGTGCAATCGTCCATGTATAGAATCCGTAGACAGATACTGCCATGATTGCTGCAGCACAAATCGTTTTGAGGAGTTGGAGGAGCTCGATGCGGTAACCGATGAAGCGATGGATGAAATACAGGTTTATGAGTGCCGCGACTCCCATGTCAGCGGCTGTTGCCCATGCAGCCCCCATGATGCCGAGCCACGGAATCGCTGTTAGATGCCAGTTCAGAATGACCTTGGCAGCAGCTGCCAGGAGCATATTAACCATTGGAATAGTCGGATGCCCCAAGCCTTGCAGAATACCCGTAGATATCTGGTGGAGACCGAGCAGGATGATACTCACAGCTGAAATCATCACTGCAGGGCCGGCACCCGGTGCATTATAAATCAGTGCTGAAATGGGCGTAGCAAGGATAAATACAATGACGAATGCCGGAAAGCAGACAAAGTTGGAGATGCGTACCGATGCAGCAGTCTGATCGTAGACCCGTGCCCGATCGCCGAGGACGCGTGACTCAGAGATGGCAGGGACGATGCTCATCGCCATAGATGCCGTCAGAATGGTTGCGAGATTGACGAGCGGTACTGCCATGCCATTGAGGTAGCCGAACAGCTCTGTGGCCTCGCTGACACTATATCCGGCCGCTTCGAGACGCTGCGGTACGATCATGAGATCGAGGTTCGACACAACAGGAAGCATGATACTTGCTGCGGATACTGGGAGCGACAATTTGAAGATCCGCTTGATAATGGAACGTTTTGACTCGTAGGCCGCCCCCGGCAAAGGCGCAAGTTCTGTACCATAGTCGCGCGCAATATCTCGCTCCAGGCGGATGTGGAAATAGACGAGCACGATCAGTCCAGTCACCGCTCCGGCAAATGCACCGAGTGATGCACCAGCTGCTGCATAATCGAGCCCCCACGGCATGAGGAGACTTGCCAGTACGATCATCGTCACCACGCGGAAGATTTGCTCGACAATCTGCGACACTGCCGTCGGTGTCATACGCTGCCACCCCTGCAGGTAGCCGCGTGAGCTTGCGAGCAGTGTGACAAAAAAGACAGTAGGTGCAAGTACAACGACCGCCTTGTAGGCACGGGCATCGCGAATTAGCTGCCAGTCAATCAGCCAGTCCGCAGCCAGATAAGTCAGTATAGAGAATACAAGTCCTGTAAACAGCATGAGCAGCATTGAAATGCGGAATACCCGCTTTGCACCGTAGATATCATGCAATGCAACACGCTCTGCCGTAATGATCGAGATGGCGACAGGAACACCTGCCTGCGAGACCGTCATGGCAAAAAAATAAATGGGAAAAGCCATCTGATACAGTCCGATGCCCTCGCCTCCGAGGATACGGGACACGAAAATCCAGTTGAGTGAACCAATGACCTTGACAATAAATCCCGCAATTGTCAAGACAAAAGTTCCCTTGAGGAAGGATTCTCCTTTGCTGCTTTTCCCTTCAGCAATTTCTATCTCACGAATGAGAAACACCGCCTCAGTACGATAAATTTTAATAACCATAAACGAATGTATTTCGTTTATGTAATTATATCATATAGATTTTCCTGCCGCAATGCGGAGAATGGTGATACACAGACTTTTCATAAAACAGAAAAACCTCCTGCGAACACAGAAGGCCATGTTGATATTCATATTATCCGCATACTTTTTTTACAGCAGCAAATCCCTTCTCCGCCGCTGCAATCGTTCTGGTAATATCGGCATCTGTGTGAGCACCAGAGAGGAACACCGTTTCGAACTGTGAGGGAGCAAGATAGATCCCTTCCTCAAGCATGGTCTCAAACCAGATGCGGAATGCCTCTTGATCGGCTGCCTCAGCATCTTCATAGTTATAGACCTCGCGGTCGGTGAAGAAAATACCGAACATTGAGCCGGCTTGATGGGCACAGATTGAGACGCCGGCATCTTTTGCAGCACACTGCCAGCCAAGCAGAAGTTCCTTTGTTCGGACAGTCAGCATACGACTGTAATCTACACCGTCCTCCTCCGGCGGTGCGGTAATAATCTTCAATGTTTCGATGCCTGCCGTCATCGCAAGCGGATTGCCGGAGAGTGTTCCCGCCTGATAGACAGGGCCTGCGGGAGAGATGTGCGACATGATCTCGTGTCGCCCGCCGTATGCAGCAACGGGGAGACCTCCGCCAATAATCTTTCCGAGACAGGTAAGATCTGGACGAATGCCGTATGCTGCCTGTGCACCGCCGAGGGAAGCGCGGAATCCACACATCACCTCATCAAAGATGAGTAGTGCACCATGCTTTTCCGTCAGTTCGCGCAGGAGAGAGAGATAGCCCTGCCGCGGCAATACGAGCCCCATATTACCGGCTACCGGCTCTATGATAACGGCAGCAATCTGTGCTCCCTCACGCTCCATGACAGTGCGGATGGCATCCTCATCGTTGTACGGCACGGCAATCGTATCTGCTGCTGTCCCCTTCGTCACGCCGGGCGAACTCGGCACACCGAATGTTGCGAGCCCAGATCCTGCGCTGACCAGCAGGCTGTCGCTATGCCCATGATAGCAGCCAACAAATTTTACAATCTTATCTCTTCCCGTATAGCCACGTGCCAGACGCAGCGCACTCATCGTCGCTTCTGTTCCGGAGTTCACCATGCGGATGATTTCAATGGAGGGATAGACTGTCTGTACCAGTTTCGCCAGTTCTGTTTCAAGAATGGTCGGCGCACCGTAGCTTGTGCCGCGCATCACGGCCTTTTGCAGTGCTGATACCACACGGGGATGTGCATGTCCGACAATCATCGGTCCCCACGAGCCAACATAGTCGATGAATTCATTACCGTCGATGTCATATATGCGTGCACCTTCTGCGCGCGCGATAAAAAGCGGATTTCCGCCTACATTTGCAAAGGAACGAACGGGACTGTTCACCCCGCCCGGCATATACTTTTTTGCCTCATCAAAGGCTGCCTTTGACTGCTCTGTATTTCGCATGGTGCAACCTCCCCTTATGCGCTCAGCCATGCCGCAGCATCCATTGCATGGTAGGTAATGATGATCTTGGCACCCGCACGTTTCATACTCGTCAGCGTCTCTAGGACGATACGCTGCTCGTCAATCCAGCCATTGGCGGCAGCAGCCTTGACCATGGAATACTCTCCGCTGACATTGTAAACTGCGATGGGGCGGTTACTGCGCTCGTATACCTGCCGCACAACATCAAGGTAAGCGAGTGCAGGCTTCACCATGAGGATATCCGCGCCTTCGGCGACATCCAAAAACGCTTCTTTCAGCGCCTCGCGTACATTCGCAGGATCCATCTGATACTGTCTGCGGTCACCGAATGCGGGGGTGCTTTCGGCAGCATCGCGGAACGGCCCGTAGTAGGCAGAGGCATATTTTACTGCGTAGCTCATGATGCTCGTGTTCTGGTATCCAGCAGCGTCTAGTCCCGCACGGATGGCAGCAACACGTCCGTCCATCATATCAGACGGCGCAACAATATCCGCCCCTGCGCGTGCCTGACTGACTGCTGTCTTGACGAGGTGCGGCAGTGTCGCGTCGTTATCCACATATCGATTGTGCAGCTCACCGCAGTGCCCGTGGCTCGTGTACTGGCAGAGGCAGACATCACCGATCACGATGAGCTCCGGTACAGTCTCTTTGATGGCTGTGACGGCACGCTGCACAGGACTCGACATATCCCATGCGCTCGATCCAATCTCATCTTTATATGCCGGCAGGCCGAACACCTCGACAGCAGAGATTCCACGCGCGGCAATCTCGCGGGCAAGCGCGGGGACGCGATCAACGGAGTAGTGGAAGCATCCCGGCATACTTGGAATCTCTTCTTGAATCCCCTCTCCAGGTACTACAAAGATCGGATAGACGAAATCACGCGGTGAAAGCTCTGTCTCTCGCACGAGATCCCGCATGCTGGAGGAGATACGGAGTCTCCGCGGGCGCTGCGTCATATTCATTTAAAATTCTCCTTGATACATGCTACAAGGCCGTCAATCGTGTAGGTTGATGCGATCATATCAGGCTCTAATGCAAAGCTGTGCACTGTCTCAGCGGTCACGGGGCCGATACAGGCAATCTTTGTATGCTGGAGCGGCGAGATGTTGCCAAGCAGTTTGACAAGGTTCTTCACGGTGGAAGAACTGGTAAAGGTTACGAGGTCTATCTCTCCGTTCGTGAGACGTTTTGCGATTTCTTCACCACCATCGAGCTCGGGGACAGTCTCGTAAGCAGGAACAACGTCGACTGCCGCACCGTAGCTGCGCAGTGACTCCGGCAGGAAATCACGCGCCTCCTGCGCACGCGGCAGCAGGACACGGGCGCGCACGGGAAGAATGGCACGCAGTGCATCTGCAACCGCCTCTGCGCGGAATTCCTGTGGTACAAGATCGGCGTGGATGCCGTAGCCGCGGAGTGTATCAGAAGTTGCTGCTCCGATGGCAGCAATCTTTGCATAGCCGAGTGCACGCGTATCTTTCCCTGCGATATGCAGACGTGCAAAAAAATGCTCGACGCCATTGACGCTGGTAAAAATCAGCCAATGGTAGGAGTCCAGTTTGCCGATTGCCTCATCCAGTGCTGTATATGCGTCGGAGGGCGGAGTGATACGGATGACAGGCGTCTCGATACATTCTGCACCGAGTGCCGATAGACGCTCTGTCAGTGCAGATGCCTGCGTCCGTGCACGCGTGACAAGAATGCGCCGACCATGGAGCGGACGCAGATCCGCGCGATCAAACCAGCGGAGTTGCTCACGCAGGTTGACCACGTCGCCAACAATGAAGATGGCAGGCGGACGGATGCTGTCGCGCTGCACCATCTCCGCAGCCTCGCCTACCGTTGTGACATACGTCTCCTGATTAGAGCGTGTGCCCCAGCGGATGATAGCGGCAGGCGTATCGGCAGGACGTCCGTGTGCCATCAAATTCTTAGTGATGAGAGGAAGATTTGCTACCCCCATGAGGAAAATCAGTGTATCTACACCTGTTGCCAGATGCTCCCAACGAATATGGGATTCTGCTTTCGTCGGATCCTCATGTCCCGTTACTACGGCAAATGAAACTGCGACACCGCGATGGGTCACAGGGATACCCGCATAGGCTGGAACACTAATTGCTGAGGTGACACCTGGCAGGATCTCAAAGGGAATACCACGCGCGAGAAGTGCCAGAGCCTCCTCGCCGCCGCGGCCGAAGACAAATGGATCTCCACCTTTGAGCCGCACGACTGTTTTTCCCTCGTCTGCCTTGTCTGCGAGCAGGATATTGATATTCTCCTGCCGCATCGTATGCTTGCAGGATTGCTTGCCCACATAGATACGCTCTGCCTCTGCAGGGACATAGGAGAGAATGCTTTCATCTGCGAGATGGTCATACACGACAACATCTGCCTGACGGAGACACTGTGCCGCACCGACTGTCAAAAGGCGCGGATCTCCCGGACCCGCGCCGATCAAAAATACTTTTCCGCTCATACTGTAATCCCAATCTCTTTCAAAATATCACGGCCGCCTGCATCCAGCAGCTCCCCAGCCAAAGCATCCCCCATCTGTGCTGCCTGTGCAGGTGTTCCCGTCATCTGAGAACGACAAACGCGCCGCCCGTCAACGGATGCAATCATTGCACTAACATGCAGCAGACCGCCCTCAGACATTTCGGCATAGACACCAACCGGAATCTGACAGCCCCCCTCCACGCGGCGCAGAAATGCACGCTCTGCTGTTGCTGCTGCTGTCATATCGGCATCACGCAAGAATGCGACGGCAGATAGAATCTCCGTATCATCTGCCCTGCACTCCACAGCCAGTGCCCCCTGCCCGACAGCGGGCAACATCATAGCACGCGGCAGGATGGAGCGAATCCGAGCCCCGAGGCCGAGACGCTTCAGACCTGCTGCGGCGAGCACGATGGCATCAAACTCCCCCGCATCCAGCTTCTCCAGACGTGTGTTGACGTTCCCGCGCAGATCGTCCAATAGAAGATCAGGTCGAACAGCGAGCAGCTGTGCACGGCGGCGCAGGCTCGATGTGCCGACCCGTGCCCCCTGCGGCAGATCTTCGAGCGATGCATACTGCGTACTAACAAAGGCATCACCGGGATCAAGGCGTGCCGTAATCGCGCCGATCACCAACCCCTCTGGAATCTCTACCGGCATGTCCTTGAGACTGTGTACGGCAAGATCTATTTCTCCCGAAAGCATTGCCTGCTCTAGTTCCTTGGTAAAGAGCCCCTTTCCGCCAATCTTGGCGAGCGGCGCATCGAGGATTTTATCGCCCTTTGTCGTCATCTTTTTGAGCGCAACCGTACAGGAGTGCTGCTCCTTGAGTGCAGAGGCAATATACTCTGCCTGCCATAGGGCGAGCTTACTTGCCCGCGTACCGATAGTGATTGTGCCGCTTTTCACTTGTTCCTGTCTCCCCTATCGCATCTAACTTAAAAAGTGCGCGCATTGCCTCGATATAAAACGCCTCATCTGCAGTTCCAGCCGATGCACGCAGCTTCATCATCGGAATTCGCAATATCTTGCGCACGATCATGCGGCTCATGTGCTCGACCTGCCGTTCTTCCTCCTCGGAGAGACGCGGAAGCTTTGCACTCGCACGCTTAATCTCCCGTGCACGAATCCGTTCACATCGACCGGACAGGAGCGCCATCAGGGGCTGGAAGGAAAGGTATTTGAATCGTTCCAACAGAGAAGACACCTCCTCATCCACGATTTGCTCCGCCTTTACCGCCTCAGACTGCCGCTCGCTGAGATGCTCATCCACGACAGCCTCAAGTGCGTCGATGTTGTAAAGCTCGACCCCCTTGATACCCGCGACATCCGGATCTACATCACGGGGAACGGCGATATCAATGAGGAAGAGCTTACGTCCCTGCCTGCGTGCCATGAGCCGACGTGTCTCCCATGCCTTGATGACGTAGTGCGGTGCACCGGTTGAGGTGACGATGACATCGACACAGGCGGCCTGATCTATCGCACGGTCAAAAGGAATGGCCTCCCCGCCCAGCCGCTCCGCAAGACGTTCGGCACGCTCCATGTGACGGTTTGTCACATAAATCATCTCAATACCATGAGCACGCAGATGCTCTGCTGTCAGTTCTGCCATTTTTCCCGCGCCAAAGATCAGCGCGCTGCATCCTCCCAAGCCTCCGAGTGAGGCGGCAGCCAGTTCGACTGCAGCATAGCTCACGGATACGGAGCGGAATGCAATGCGTGTCTCTGTACGCACGCGTTTTCCTGTGGCGATTGCACGGTGAAAGAGAAGATTGAGAACGGTACTGGTAGCACCCGCCTCACGGGCAATTGCATAGGCTTCTTTTACCTGCGAGAGAATCTGCCCCTCGCCGAGAACCAGTGAATCCAGACTCGAAGCGACACGGAACAGATGCTTAATCGCATCATTTCCCGCATAGGTATAGAGATACCCGTCCAGATCCTCCCCGCCCTGTGCCAGATCGTTGAGAAACTGACGCAGTGCCTGGGCTCCACGACTGCATTCCTCCACAGATGCATAGAGCTCCGTTCGATTGCACGTAGAGAGTACGACCAAACCACTGATGTCGTCATATTCGCCCAGACTCGTCAGACCCAAACGCAGTTCCTCACGGGAAAACGAAACCCGCTCGCGCACCTCAACCGGTGCCGTTCGGTGATTGAGCCCCAATATCAAGAGCTGCATTTCGTAACTCAACCTCTGCTTTCTCTAACTCTCCATCACGAACCATCGCTAATATTTTAGGGCACAATGCCATCCGCCAAAATTCAGTGCGCATCACACTCGTTGGCAGACATTCACGAAGATCTGTACGCAGACACGCCACGCGTTTCAGCCATGCACCGAACGCATCCGGATAGAGTTGCTCGATCTCCATTCGTATGGCACGCGAAAGCGCCGGGCTTCCGCCGCCCGTTGAAATCGTCAGCAGTAGTTCCCCGCGTCGCACGGCAGAGGGAACCTGAAACGAGGATGCCGCAGGATCATCAATGACATTGACTGGAATCCCAAGCACCTTTGCCTCATCGGCGACCATACGGTTGACCGCACGCACATCTGTTGCAGCATAGACGAGAAATGCGCCGGAGAGCAGGCCTCTCTGATAGGAATCTGCCTGCCATAAAATTTGCCCGTCTGCAGCAAGCGCATGCAGCCCCTCTGTCACAGTCGGAGAGACAACCTGTAACTCCACTGATGAACATGTAGAGAGGATGCCTCGTACCTTACGCTCTGCCACTGCTCCACCGCCGATAATGACGACGCGTCGTCCCGTCAAATCAATATTCAGGGGATAGAGCAAGATAATTCCTCCTATAAAATATGAATGTTATTCACGTTCGTTATTATACCGCAAAAGGCCATGAAAAAAAAGAGGAGAAGCCCGAATCCATACTCTTTATAGTGATTATCAACTGACTGTTGTCCTGCTAAGTTTCTCCAACAGAGGATAATCTGTCATATCAATACCAATCGGTGTCACAGAGATGAGTCCATGTTCCACTGCATAGATATCCGTTCCTGCCCCCTTATCCGTGTCAGATACTTCGCCGGCTACCTTGTAGTGTACACGTCCGTTCTCCTCGATCCGTTCAAAAGCATTGATATAGTCACGTCCCCCCTGTCTGCAGAAGACAAATTGAGGTGCATGTCCTGCAAGCATACATGGAAAATTGATATTAAGGAGGAATGGCTTTTTTTGCATTGCTATGACGTTTTCCATAAATGGCTCAAAGTATGCAGCTGCATCTGCAAATGTTATGCTGCTTCCCTCCAAGAGGGAGAGTGCGAAGGAAGGAATTCCATGGAAGTAGCCCTCAAAAGCAGCGCCCACTGTTCCTGAGTAGATTACGTCCGTACCGAGATTTGAACCGTGATTGATGCCGGACAGGACGACATCCGGCATCTCCTCCGCGATTGCATCTAGATATAGCTTCGCACAGTCCGTCGGAGTGCCGTCAATTGCCCATGCTGTAATGCGATATTCTGAATCAAATGTCTCATCGATGCGTACCTCGATCGCACTGCCAATGGTCAGTGCATGTGATGTAGCGCTTTGCTGATGCATTGGTGCAGCGACGGTGACGGTATGCCTATGCGCAAGATGGCGCGCCAGTGCTCTGATTCCCTCCGATGCAATCCCGTCGTCATTCAATATCAAGATATTCAAGCCGATGCCACTTCCTCTCTCATGATAGACGAAAAGCAGGCTGGATATCCAACCTGCTTTTTGTACAAACCGCATATGCGGATTCAATGCATGGTGACCCACCACGGAATCGAACCGTGAACCTACTGATTAAGAGTCAGT